>DASCPP010000001.1:0-4383 GCA_036012565.1 Flavobacteriales bacterium
TCCATTCAAGATTACGCTTGGTTTTTAGGGGCAATCATTGTAGGATTGCTTTTCAAAAAACTAATCTCCCGTTATTTGAGTCGCTTACTTTATAAGTTAGTCGGCAAAAAAGACAGTATTGTTGGTGCTGATAAATTTAATGAATTACTCTCAAAACCTATAGGTCTGTTTATAATGTTATCCATCATTTATTTAGGTGCATCTCACATAGAATATCCGTCAAGTTGGAGTTTGGCTGATGAGGATGAGTTTGGTTTGAAGATGGTTATTAACAAAGGATATTCCTTAATTTATGTGGTTTCTGTATTTTGGATCTTGCTGAAAGTTATTGATTTTATAGGTTTAATTCTATTTGCAAAAGCAGAAAAAACAGAAAATAAAATGGATGATCAACTCATCCCTTTCATCATTGAAATTGCAAAAATCCTAACTTATGTTTTCGCCCTTTTTATTATTATGGGCAATGTATTTGATGTAAATATTACAGCTCTTGCAACAGGGCTTGGTATTGGGGGTATTGCATTAGCTATGGCATCAAAAGAGAGTTTAGAAAATCTACTTGGCTCTTTCACTATCTTTTTTGATAGGCCTTTTACTGTTGGTGATACTGTAACGGTAGGCTCTGTAACTGGTAGAGTGGAAAAAGTTGGATTTAGAAGCACTAGAATCAGAACTTTTGATAAAAGTATTGTTACAGTGCCGAACAAAAAAATGATTGATGCCGAATTGGATAATTTGGGAATGCGGCCGGTAAGAAGGGTTAAGTTTAATCTTGGACTTACCTATGACACTACTATTGAGCAAATAAAAGCCATAGTATCTGATATTCAGAATATGATTAATGAGCACGAAAAAACAGACCAAGAGGGCAAGGTTCGTTTCCAGGAATTTGGAGGAAGTTCATTAGATATACTTGTTATCTATTATGTAAATAGTCCAAAATGGGATGACTTGATAGATGTTCGAGAAGATGTCAATTACAAAATAATGGAGATTGTAAAAAAGCATAATTCTGATTTTGCTTTTCCATCTACAACAGTATATTTGCAGCAAAATAATTAAACCTTAAATTTTATGATTTTTACCCTTATGATTGTGGTCTTTGTGTTGGGCTACACGGCTATTGCATTGGAGCACTCTATTAAAATAGATAAAGCAGCTTCTGCTTTAATTATAGGTGCATTAGGATGGACTCTTTTTGCTTTTTCAGGAGTTGAAATGCATCATTTGACAGAAGAGACACATCACCACCTAGTAGATATTGCTGAGATTTTATTTTTTCTTTTAGGCGCAATGACTATTGTAGAATTGATTGATGCACATGAAGGATTTACTATTATTACAGATAAAATAACAACCAATAAGAAAGTAGCCTTGATGTGGATCTTAAGTACGATTACTTTCTTCTTTTCTGCTACTTTAGATAATTTAACTACATCTATTGTAATGGCTGCACTACTCACCAAACTAATAAAAGACAAAGAAACACTCTGGATGTTTGCTGGCATGGTTATTTTAGCTGCCAATGCTGGAGGCGCATGGTCACCAATCGGAGATGTTACTACTATTATGCTATGGATTGGCGGACAGGTAACTGCTGGAAGTATAATTACTAACATCTTTATACCAAGTCTGGTTTGTGCTTTAGTTCCTCTTATTTACCTCACTTTTAAGTTAAAAGGAGAAGTGCAGAGGCCAATTATTGAAAAATCTGAGGAGCATTTACTTGACCCTACAACTCCTTTTGAAAGAAACTTAATTTTTTATATGGGTGTTTGCGGATTATTGTTTGTGCCTATTTTTAAAACAGTAACACACCTTCCCCCTTATTTAGGAATGATGCTTTCCTTAGGTGTTTTGTGGCTAACTACAGAAATTATCCATAGAAGCAAAAACTATGAAAAAAGAGTTGAACTATCAGTTATTGGTGTACTGAAAAAAGTAGATGTACCAACTATTTTCTTTTTTTTAGGAATTTTATTAGCCGTTGCATCTTTGCAGTCTGCAGGGCAATTGGATATAGTAGCTAAATATTTGGACTCTACTTTTAATGGGCAGTCAGCAGAGGGAATTTATATTATTAATATAATTATTGGGTTACTTTCCTCCATAGTTGATAATGTACCACTTGTTGCAGGAGCCATGGGAATGTATTCAATTGCTGAAAGTGGTTTTTATGCTGCAGATGGTACCTTTTGGGAGTTCTTAGCCTATTGTGCAGGGACTGGAGGGTCAGTACTAATTATTGGTTCAGCAGCTGGTGTGGCAGTTATGGGTATCTTAAAAATTGATTTCATTTGGTATCTTAAAAATATCTCTATTTTAGCCCTAATGGGTTATTTAGCTGGTGCGGCTACTTACATTTTTATGCAATAATAAATCAAATTATCGTTTAAATTAAAACTAATTCTATGATTCCATTACTTCAAATTGATACAATCTCTGATATCTTAGCAACTCCAGAAGTAACAGAGAAAACACTCTCCATTATGCAATTAATTACTAGTGGAGGGACTGGTGGAACCATCATCATGACAGCATTAGGGATACTATCTATTTATGCTGTTTATATCTTGATCGAACGCTATTCTGCTATCAAGAAAGCAAGTAAAGAAGATGAAAATTTCTTTAACAGTATTAAGAATTTTGTAGAGCAAAAAGACATCTCGGCTGCTAAAACACTTTGTCAAAATACAGATAACCCAATTGCACATATGATTGAGAAAGGAGTGGATAGGATTGACAAGCCAATGACGGATATCTCTGCTGCAATTGAAAATCAAGGCAAATTAGAGATTTATAAAATGGAAAATAATTTGGCTAATCTAGCAACTATAGCAGGTGCTGCTCCTATGATAGGGTTTTTAGGAACTGTTATTGGTATGATTGTTGCTTTTCATGAGATGGCAAGTGCGGGAGGAAATATTGATGTAGAAATGCTCTCTAAAGGCATCTACACCGCCATGGTAACAACAGTGGCTGGTTTGGTTGTCGGAATTATTGCATATATAGCATACAACTATTTAGTTACTAAAGTGGAAAAAGTAATTTTCCAGATGGAGGCGAGAACTACTGAATTTTTAGATCATTTGCATCAAACTGAATAATGGCGCTAAGAAGCAGAAATAAGGTAAGCCCTGACTTTAATATGTCTTCCATGACAGATATTGTTTTCTTGCTACTTATCTTTTTTATGCTTACCTCTACCCTAGTAAGCCCAAATGCTTTAAAGTTATTACTTCCATCAAGCAAAGCAAAAACACTAGAGAAACAAACCATCTCAATATCAATTACTCCTGAAATTGATTTTTATATCAACGAAAATAAAGTAAACGAGACCTCTATTGAGCAAGAGCTTAAACTACTTATAGGAAATGAGGTGGAACCTGCTATAATTCTGCATACTGATAAGACAGTTGATATTGAACATGTGGTAAAGGTTATGGATATTGCATACCGCAACAAGTACAAAATTGTATTAGCTACAAAACCAAACTAAATGAGTTCATCTGCAAAGAAAGATAAACAAAAAGGGTTAGTTGGGACTATTTTGTTTCATGCTTTACTTATAGTTGCCTTTCTTTTTATGGGACTTACTTATCAAATACCGCCTCCTCCAGAAGAGGGTATTAGTATTAACTTTGGTTATATGGATGAAGGTATGAGTGAAACGGAGCCAGAGGATAAAGCAGAAATTCCTGAGCCTGTGCAAGAGGAAATTGTGGAAGAACAAAGCTCAGCAGAAGAGGAAGTAATCTCTCAAGAAGTAGAAGAAGCTCCAGCTGTAGAAAAAACAGAGCAAAAAAAGAAAGAACCAGAACCGGAGAAAAAAGAAGTAATTGAAGAAAAGAAACCAGAGGTAAACAAGAAAGCCCTTTACACTGGGAAAAAAGAAAATCAGGAAACAGATGAAGGAAACACTGATAAAAGTGGAAATAAAGGAGTGATTGATGGAGATCCAAAATCAGAAGTATACGAAGGTGGTGGAATAGGAGAAGATGGAACAGCTTATCAGTTAGGGGGAAGAAAAGTAGAATTTAAAGCAAAACCCATTTACAATTTACAAATTGAAGGAAAAGTAGTGGTACTTATCACTGTAGACAGATTAGGAAATGTGGTAAATGCAATACCTGGAGCTAAAGGTTCTACAACACTTAATAAACAGCTATTGCAAAGAGCAAAGACTGCAGCACTGAATACCAAATTTAACCCTAAACAATCTGCACCGACAAGTCAGCAAGGTAAAATCATTTATCATTTCAGTTTGAACTGATGAATTATCAGGAAACTCTTAATTATCTTTTTAGTAAACTCCCAATGTACCAAAAAAACGGTGCTGCTGCTTACAAAGAAGATCTTGGCAATATAGTTGCAGCAAGTAAG
>DASCPP010000002.1:0-3219 GCA_036012565.1 Flavobacteriales bacterium
TTTCTCCTGGCCAATTTCCATGAATCCTTTCAATAGGAGTGGTCCATTCTAAAGTGTTTGCTTTCCAAGGGTTTTGTGTTGCTTTTGTTCCTTTAAAAATAGAGTAAAAGAAGTTGAAAACAAACAGTAGCTGAATCAATCCTCCTATAATTGAAAAGAACGTAATTACTTCATTAATATCCGTTAATCCATCAAACATAGGAAAGGCACTATTAGTATAGTATCTTCTTGGCAATCCTGCCAAACCTAAAAAATGCATAGGGAAAAACACACCATAAGCAGAAATAAAAGTAAGCCAGAAATGTGTGTATCCTAACTTCTTATTCATCATTCTTCCGTACATTTTAGGGAACCAATGATACACCCCGGCAAACATTCCATAAATAGCAGATACTCCCATTACAATGTGAAAATGTCCAACAACAAAATAGGTGTCGTGTATATTAATATCTAATGCAGAATCTCCAAGAATTAATCCTGTAAGTCCGCCAGTAATAAAAGTGGAAACAAAGCCAATTGCAAAAAGCATAGCTGGCGTAAAGCGAATACTACCCCTCCAAAGGGTAGTTAAATAATTAAATACTTTTACAGCAGAAGGAATTGCAATAAGAAGGGTTGTGAATGTAAAGACAGATCCTAAAAATGGATCCATTCCCGTTACAAACATATGATGTCCCCATACAATACAGGACAAGAAGGCAATTATAAGAATTGCGCCAACCATTGCCTTATATCCAAAAATTGGTTTACGCGTATTTACCGAGATTACTTCAGAAACAATCCCTAATGCTGGTAACAATATAATATATACTTCAGGGTGCCCTAAGAACCAAAATAGATGTTCAAATAAGATGGGCGAACCACCTGTATAGTGTAACATTTCTCCATTTATAATAATATCTGACAAGTAGAAAGAAGTTCCAAATGTTCTGTCAAAAATTAAAAGTAAAGCACAGGCTAACAATACCGGAAATGTTAATACACCCAATATAGCTGTAACTAAAAGTGCCCAAATTGTTAGTGGAAGTCTATTCATTGACATTCCTTTCGTTCTTAAATTTAAAATGGTAACAATATAATTAAGCCCAGCTAGTAAGGATGAAACTATAAATAGAGCCATTCCAACTAACCAAAGATCCATTCCTAAACCAGATCCCGGCATAGCTTGCGGTAAAGCGCTAAGTGGTGGGTAAACTGTCCAACCTGCTGCTGCTGGGCCTCCTTCAGGCAAGAAAATTGCCAATAACATAACAATGGTGGCTCCAAAAAAGAACCAGTAAGAAAGCATATTTAAAAACCCTGAAGCCATATCTCTTGCTCCAATTTGTAATGGAATAAGATAATTAGCAAAAGTCCCAGTTAAACCAGCTGTTAGCACCCAAAATACCAAAATGGTGCCATGCATTGTAACAAGAGCTAGATACATATTAGGATCAATAACTCCTCCTGGAGCCCATTTATCTCCTAAAAACCACTCCAGTACAGCAAATGATTCCCCCGGGTTAGAAAGTTGTAAGCGAAATAATATGGACATAAACATTCCAACAATTCCCATTAACATACCTGTTATAAGGAATTGTTTTGATATCATTTTATGATCTTGACTAAAAACATATTTAGTCAAAAAAGTTTCGTTATGATGTTCTGACATCTTTATTTTATTTTTGAGTTAATAATTTCTCGGATAAAGTCTTTTGTGATGCTAACCATATGTCATATTCTTCTTGTGTTTCTACAATAAATTTCATTTGCATGTTATAATGAGCAACACCACAAATTTTGTTACATAGAAGAATATAATCAAATTTTTCTCCTTCTTCTTGTTTCATTTGGGTAGTAGTTTTATTTGGAGTAAAAGCGAACTGAGTAGTCATTCCTGGAACACAATTCATCTGCACTCTAAAGTGAGGTAAATAGGCAGAGTGTATTACATCCTGTGAACGAAATTTTAAAAGTACTGGTTTATCCACAACTAAATGAACCTCTCTTGTAATTTTATCATCAGCTGCATTTGCATCTTCCATATCTACACCTAATGCATTTTTACCTTCTACTAAACGGAAATTTGCATTACCAAGAGTTTGATCCTCTCCTGAATAGCGAGCAGTCCAATTAAATTGTTTAGAATAAATCTCTACAACAGTTGCTCCTTGAACATCAGCATTTGTAATCTTTGACCAAACAACAAGACCATAAAGAATAACTACAGTAAGAACTATTGTAGGAACAGTCGTCCATATAATCTCCAATTTATTGTTGTGTGGATAATAATAGGCTGCTCTTGATTTGTTTTTTCTGTATTTAAAAACAAACCAAACTAAAATTGGTTGAGTTAGAAAAAATACAAAAATGATAAGCCCTAGAGTAAAATTCATTAAAGCATCAACAGTAAGACCATGGACCGAGCTAGCTGGAGGTAGAATATGCACACCCCAATACTTGAATTGCCATAAAACAAGTGACAAATAGGCAACTCCCCCAATAAGAAAGAATAATGTTGCTTGTACTTTATTGTCTTTATCGGTTACTTTGTTTACATCTTGATTTTTAACTTCATAGATTAATTCTCCCACTCTTACTACCTGAACCAAAGCTGCTATTATTAATAGAACAACTATAACAATTAATATATTCATCATAATAAATTATTTTTTTTCAGATGCTAAAATAAGTGTTTAAAAACATACAGACTATGATTTTTATCATATTTTTATGTTTTTAAACATTAATCTTTTTTTTATATATTTATTCGACTACTTATTTGATTGCATTACAGTTTATTAAACACAAAAAACTCCCAACATTTCTGTTAGAAGTTTTTATTTGGTAATATTATTTTTTTGAAAAACTAGACTTCTTTTGTGAGATTTGCTATTTTACTATAATACGCAAATTTATTTTTTGCCTCTTCTTCTGCCTTATTAAGTAAATCTTTTGCTCTATCAGGATTTGTTTTTTGTAGCATTTTAAATCTGTTTTCATTATACATAAACTCACTAATATGTCTATTTGGAACTTTTGAATCTATCTGTAAAGGAGATTTCCCTTTTAATTCTAAATCAGGGTTGTATCTATACAACAACCAATAAGCTGATTCAACTGCTTTTTTCTGTTGTTGCAATCCAATACCCATGTCATATCCGTGAGCTATACAATGGCTGTATGCCATAATAATTGAAGGCCCATCATATGCTTCAGCTTCAATAAATGCTTTTACTG
>DASCPP010000003.1:0-1807 GCA_036012565.1 Flavobacteriales bacterium
CTACAAATAATTCAAATAATTGTTTTTTGATTTTAAATTATATTTAAATTTACCAAAGTTGCTAAAGCAACAGAAAATGCGGGGGACCTATTCGGGTACCTTTTGAGTGGTCTAATCTAGTAAAATGTAATCCTCTCATCCCGACTTTTTTTGGTGGACCTCTCGGTCCTTATTTCGAACCTCTTTGAATGGGATTTAGAAGATTTCTAAGAGAATATGTCAAACGAATTTACTTTGAATATTATATCATATTACTTCCAATATTCTTACCTCCATCAACATAAATTACTTGTCCTGTAATAAACTCTGTTTTTGGATTAGCTAAAAAGGAGACTGTTTGAGCAATATCTTTAGGACTTCCCATGCTCTTGGTCGGCTGAGCTTTTATTAAACCTTCAATTACATTCTCAGGTAGTTTCTGAGTTAAAGGAGTGTCTATCAACCCTGGAGCAATAGCATTTACAAGTACATTATTTTTCCCAAGTTCTAGGGCTAATACTCTTGTTAAAGAAACAATACCAGCTTTTGATGCGGCATAATTGGATTGACCTCTGTTCCCTAGCCAAGCCCTTGAAGCGATATTAATGATTCTTCCACTATTTTGTTCTTTCATTATAGAAGCTGCAGCTTTACACATCAGCCAACATCCTTTTAAGTTTATTTCAATCACCTTGTCAAAATCTTCAGCAGGCATTTTCCAAATCACATTGTCCTTTATGATTCCAGCATTGTTTACCAAAACATCTAATCTTCCATATTCTTTTTTGATAAAATTAAATAAATCAGACACTGACTTTTCATTACTGATATCACAATTGTAATATTTGGAGTTTTGATGTTCTTTTTCTAATTTTTTACCATTCTCATCATCAATATCCACTAAAATGGTAAAATAACCTTCTGATATTAATCTTTCAGAAATTGCTTCCCCAATTCCTTTTGCTGCTCCTGTTATTATTGCTGTTTTCATAATTGTTATTTATTTTTTATTGCTATTATTTTTGAGGCAATACTTATTGCAATTTCTTCTGGACCTTCAGCATTGATATCAATTCCCATTGGCATATCTACTTTTTTTATTTCTTCTTTTGTACAGATATCTCCATCAATAAACATCTTCTTGGTTAAGCTTACTTTTCTTTTACTTCCTATCATCCCAAGGTATGCAAAATCTTTTTTAAGACAATAAGATAAAATATCTCTATCATGCGAATGTTCGTAGGTCATAATGGTGATAAAAGTGTTTTTATCAAATGGTAATGTAGGTAGAATTTCTTTATAAGATAGATTTATTTTATTTACCTTTTCATCTGTAATCTTATCAATATATTCTTTTCTGTCATCAATAATATAAGTGTCAAAATTTAGTTCAGTCATTATTCTTGACAGGGCTTTGCCTGTATGCCCTGCTCCAAAAATATATAGTTTATTTGTTTTCATGATTGGTTCAATAAATATTTTTACTACTCCTCCGCAACACATATTATGATGCCCTAAAAGATCATGTGTAAATAGTAATGTTTCATTTTTCTCTATTTGGGTTATTGCATTCTCTATTACTCTTTTCTCTAGATTCCCCCCTCCAATAGTCCCATGAACTTCCCCGTTTTCAAAAACTAACATTTTTGCTCCAACTCTCCTTGGAGCAGACCCTTTTACTTCTGCAATAGTACAAATTGCAGAAAGCAACTCAGAACTTGATGCTATTTTAACTAGCTTTTTCAATGCAATATTTTTTATAATCCTCAGGAGTGTTTATGTTGGTTAGGATTGTGTTATCATCAACTTCTATTTGTTGTTTGCTAAA
>DASCPP010000004.1:0-12398 GCA_036012565.1 Flavobacteriales bacterium
AACAGATGGCTGGGAAGAAGACCAAGAACAAGGCCAGTTGCTATGAATCCTGTCGATCATCCAATGGGTGGTGGTGAAGGGAAAGCTTCTGGTGGGCATCCAAGAAGTAAAAATGGAATTCCTGCAAAAGGATTCAAAACAAGATCCAAGAAAAAGCCGTCAAACAAGTATATAATTGAAAGAAGGGAAAAGAAATAAACTATGGCACGATCGTTAAAAAAAGGACCGTTTGTACATTTTAAATTGCAGAGAAAAATTGATGCAATGAATGAGAGTGGTAAAAATTCGGTAGTAAAAACTTGGTCAAGAGCATCAATGATTACTCCTGATTTTGTTGGAAAAACCATTGCAGTACATAACGGAAGACAATTTATTCCGGTATTTATTACCGAAAATATGGTAGGGCATAAATTAGGAGAATTTTCTCCAACAAGAATTTTTAGAGGTCATTCGGGTAACAGAAAATAGAAAAAATGGGTGTAAGAAAAAAAAATAGCGCGAACTTAAGGAAAGAAGCTAAAAAGAAGATAGCTTTTGCTAAGTTGAATAATTGTCCTACTTCTCCAAGAAAAATGAGGCTAATTGCTGATTTGATTAGAGGCATGGATGTAGAAAGAGCTTTAAGCGAATTAAAACTAAATCCGAAAGAAGCCTCAGGAAGGATGGAGAAACTTTTACTTTCAGCACTTGCCAATTGGGAAGCGAAAAATGAGGGAAAAAGAATGGATGAAAGTGATCTTTTTGTTTCTGAGGTAAAAGTAGATAGTGGAAGAATGTTAAAAAGAGTTCAGCCAGCACCACAAGGAAGAGCACACAGAATTAGAAAAAGATCTAACCATGTAACTTTGGTGGTAGATAGTAGAAATACAGACAATAATTAATATGGGACAAAAAACAAATCCGATAGGAAACAGATTGGGCTACATCAGAGGATGGGAGTCAAATTGGTATGGTGGTAAAGATTTTGGAGACAAGCTTGCTGAAGATGATAAGATAAGGAAATATATTAACATTCGCTTAGCTAGAGCTAGCGTATCACGAATTCCTATTGAGCGAACCATGAAAATGATTACCATAACTATTCATACAGCACGGCCTGGAATTATTATTGGAAAAGGCGGACAAGAAGTGGAAACCTTAAAGGAGGAATTGAAAAAGCTAACCAAAAAAGATGTTCAGATAAATATTTTTGAAGTAAAGCGTCCAGAGTTGGAAGCTACATTGGTAGCAAATGGTATTGCCCGTCAGATTGAAGGAAGAATCTCCTACAAAAGAGCAATTAAAATGTCTATTGCTTCCACAATGAGAATGGGTGCTGAAGGAATAAAAGTTCAGATTTCGGGTAGATTAAATGGTGCAGAGATGGCAAGATCGGAAATGTTTAAAGATGGTAGAACGCCACTGCACACATTTCGTGCGGATATTGATTACGCCCTAGCAGAAGCACAAACTACTTATGGTAAAATTGGAGTAAAAGTTTGGATTTGTAGAGGAGAGGTTTACGGAAAAAGAGATTTGAGGCTTCATTTTAAAAGTGGAAAATCAAAGAAGGGAAACGATAGAAGACCTAGAAGAAGATAATAATAAAAGATAAAAGAAATAAATAATGTTACAGCCAAAGAAAACGAAATTCAGAAAAATGCAGAAAGGCAAAATGAAAGGTAATGCCCAAAGAGGAAGTAGATTAAATTTCGGAACTTTTGGCATAAAAGCATTAGAAGAATGTTGGATTACAGATCGTCAAATTGAGGCAGCCCGTATTGCAGTAACAAGGGAAATGAAAAGACAAGGGCAGGTTTGGATCAGAATTTTCCCTGATAAACCGATTACAAAAAAACCTGCAGAAGTTAGAATGGGAAAAGGGAAAGGGGCACCAGAATATTGGGCGGCTGTTGTAAGGCCAGGAAGAATTTTATTTGAAATTGATGGAGTAGATTTTGAATCTGGAAAAGAAGCTTTAAGGCTTGCAGCTCAAAAATTACCAATCAAAACAAAGTTTATTGTAAAAAGAGATTATAAAGTAATAGAAAAATAAGCAAATGAAATCAAGCGTATTAATAGAAATGCCAGATAATGAAATCAGAGATCTTCTCTTAGAGGAAAGAGATCGACTGGCAAAGATGAAGATGAGTCATGCTGTATCGCCTTTGGAAAATCCGCATCAAATCCGATTTACCAAAAGAACAATTGCAAGAATTATGACTGAAATAAGAAGAAGAGAGATTGCACAAGCGCAAAAAAATAAATAAAATGGACAGAAAAGTAAGAAAAGAAAGAATAGGTATAGTGTCAAGCAACAAAATGGAAAAATCCATTGTAGTGGTTGTGGAGCGAAAAGTAAAACATCCTCTTTACGAAAAATTTGTAAAAAAGAGTAATAAGTTAGTTGTTCATGATTGGGAAAACACTTGTAATGAAGGGGATAAAGTAAAGATTATGGAAACTCGTCCTTTGAGTAAAAACAAGAAATGGAGATTAGTAGAAATCTTAGAAAGAGCTAAATAAAATGGTACAACAAGAATCCAGATTAAAAGTTGCTGATAATAGTGGTGCAAAAGAAGTGCTTTGTATTCGAGTATTAGGTGGCACAAAAAAACGATACGCTTCATTGGGCGATAAAATTGTAGTAACAATAAAGCATGCTGATTCTTCCGGAGGGGTTAAAAAAGGACAGATAGCAAAAGCGGTTGTGATCCGAACTAAAAAAGAAGTAAGAAGAAAAGATGGTTCCTACATCCGTTTTGACGACAACTCTTGCGTTCTGCTTGATGAAAATGGAGAAATGAGAGGAACGCGTGTATTCGGACCGGTTGCTAGAGAACTGAGAGAACATAATTATATGAAAGTTATTTCATTAGCACCTGAAGTGCTTTAATATTTGATAAAATGAGAAAAGTAAAAATTAAAATAAAGAAGGACGATATTGTGAAGGTAATGGCTGGCGCTTCCAAAGGAAAAGAGGGAAAAATAATAAAAGTTTTTTCTAAAACTTATAGGGCAATTGTGGAAGGAGCAAATATGGTATCCAAACACACTAAGCCAAATGCTGCTAATCCGCAAGGAGGCATCATTAAGCAAGAAGCAGCCATTCATATTTCTAATCTTATGCTAGTAGATCCTAAATCAGCTGCTACAACAAGAATTGGAAGAAGAAGAGATGAAGAAGCAGGAAAATTAGTAAGGTATTCAAAAAAATCCGGAGAGGTAATAAAATAATGGCATATACACCAAGATTAAAACAGAAGTATAATTCAGAGATTGTAAACAAGCTCAAAGGGGACTACAAATCGGTAATGCAAGTTCCGAGATTGGTTAAAATTTCATTAAATCAAGGCGTTGGAAATGAAAGCACCGATAAAAAGTTTATTGATACTGCTCAGCAGGAAATGTCGGCAATTGCAGGGCAAAAAGCACTTATCACCAAATCTAAAAAGGATATATCTAACTTTAAAGTAAGAAAAGGAATGCCTGTTGGTGTGATGGTTACTTTAAGGGGAGATAAAATGTATGAATTTTTGGATCGATTAATTTCTGCTTCTCTTCCAAGAGTTAGAGATTTTAAGGGAGTTCCAAAAAAAGGATTTGATGGTAGAGGAAATTATACCCTTGGAATAAAGGAACATATTGTATTTCAAGAAATTGATTTGGATAAGATTAATAAAATTACAGGAATGGATATTACCATTGTTACCGATACAAATTCGGATGATGAAGCTTTTACTCTGCTGAAAGAATTTGGTATGCCATTTTCTGATAGTGGGACTGCAAAAATAGAAGCAGAAAAGGCAGAAAAGAAAAAGCAAGAAGCAATTAAAAGAGAGGCAGAAGAAGCGGCAAGAGCTGAGGCATCAGAAGAAGAAGAGAAAAAAGAAGCAGATAGAAGAGCTTCACTTTCTCAAGAAGAACGAGACAAAGAAGATGCAGAAGCTAAAGCGAATGGAGATACAGATTCAGTTGAAAAAACAGAAGAAGATAATAATGAATCATCAGCAGAAACTGATGATTCAGATAATAAATAGAATTTATGGCTAAAGAATCAATGAAAGCTCGAGAGGTAAAAAGACAAAAATTGGTAGATAAATATGCTGAAAAAAGAGCTACCCTGAAAAAGGCAGGCGATTATGAAGGATTACAAAAACTACCTAGAGATGCTTCTCCTGTTCGCTTACACAACAGATGTAAAATAACAGGAAGGCCAAAGGGTTATATGAGGCAATTCGGTATTTCTCGTGTTTTGTTTCGTGAGATGGCGAATTTTGGTAAGATTCCAGGCGTGAAAAAAGCAAGTTGGTAAATAAAATATAAAAAGAAAGAAATGAATACAGATCCAATAGCAGATTACTTAACCAGATTGAGGAACGCTTCAAAAGCGACTCATAAGGTGGTGGACATACCTGCTTCAAATATTAAAAAGGAAATAACTAAAATCTTAAAAGATAAAGGATATATACTTAATTATAAATTTGAAGAAACAGAGAATAACCAAGGAAATATTAAAATTGCATTAAAATATAATCCACAAACAAAACAGTCTGCTTTCAAAAAGTTGATAAGAATAAGTACGCCTGGACTTAGAAAATATACCGACACCAGAACCGTGCCGAGAGTATTAAATGGTTTAGGGGTAGCCATACTTTCTACTTCAAAAGGAGTAATGACTGATAAAGAAGCAAGGGTACAGAAAGTGGGTGGTGAGGTATTATGTCATGTTTATTAATAAAAGATAAGAAAATGTCAAGAATAGGAGAAAACCCAATTACGATTCCAGAAGGTGTTAATGTTAATATTTCTGATGGAGTGGTTAGTGTAAAAGGTTCTTTAGGTGAACTTACCCAAGCGATTATTGAAGGTATCAAAGTGAGTGTAAATGAGAACCTTATCACTTTAGAAAGAAGCTCCAACCAAAAAGATCAAAGGTCATTGCATGGATTATATCGTGCTTTAATTGCGAATATGATTGAGGGAGTAACTAAAGGATATACTAAAAAATTAGAATTGGTTGGTGTTGGTTACAGAGCGTCTAATCAAGGTCAAAAGTTAGATATCTCGGTAGGATATTCTCATAATATTATATTTGAAGTTCCTAATGAAGTAAAAGTAAGCACAGAATCGGAAAAAGGAAAGGCACCAGTAATTATTCTCAATTCTCACGATAAACAATTGATTGGTGCAGTTGCAGCCAAAATCCGTTCATTCAGAAAACCTGAACCATATAAAGGAAAAGGAATCCGATTTGTAGGAGAAAAAATAAGAAGAAAAGCTGGTAAAACTGCTGCTGCCGGAGCATAAATTTAAGAAATAAGATGAAATCGAAAAAAGATAAAAGACAGAATATTAGGTACAGAATCAGAAAGACTATTAATGGTACTGCTGAGATACCAAGACTTGCTGTATTTAGAAGTAACAAGCAAATTTATGCCCAACTTATTGATGATGTTGCCGGCAATACTATTGTTGCTGCATCTTCAAAAGATAAATCATTGGAAGGCAAAAAAGTAACTAAAACAGAGCAAGCCAAACTAGTTGGCTCATTAATTGGAGAAAAAGCAAAACAGGCAGGAGTAAGTGCGGTAAAATTTGACAGAGGAGGATTTATTTTTCATGGAAGAGTGAAAGCGTTGGCAGATGCTGCTCGTGAAACAGGATTAAAATTTTAATTAGATATGTTTAAATATTCAGATAGTAAAAGAGTAAAACCATCAGGAGATATTGAATTAACTGATCGGTTAGTTGGCGTGCAAAGAGTAACGAAAGTTACAAAGGGTGGTCGTGCATTTGGTTTTTCAGCAATTGTAGTTGTCGGAAATGGAGATGGAGTAGTTGGGATTGGGCTTGGTAAATCGAAAGATGTTTCCACAGCTATTGCAAAAGCCATTGATGCTGCCAAGAAAAACATGGTAAGAGTTCCAGTATATAAAGGAACAATTCCACACGAACAAACCACTAAGTTTGGAGGTGCTCATGTATTTATCAAACCTGCTTCTCATGGTACTGGTGTAAAAGCCGGAGGTGCAATGCGTGCCGTATTGGAAAGCGCTGGTGTAACGGATGTATTGGCAAAATCAAAAGGATCTTCTAATCCTCATAACTTAGTAAAAGCAACACTTAAAGCACTTTTGGAATTAAGAGATGTTCGAGATGTAGCAAATCAAAGAGGGATTAGTATGGAAAAAGTATTTAACGGATAATTTTTAACAAGAATGGCAACTATTAGAATAAAACAGATTAGAAGTAGAATTGGTCGTCCGAAAGATCAAAAGAGAACTTTGGATGCACTCGGATTAAGAAAGATGAACCAGGAAGTAGAGCATAATGCTACGCCTCAAATTTTAGGAATGGTTCATAAAATAAAACATTTAATAATAGTAGTAGAATAATATTAGATATGGAATTACATAATTTAAAACCGGCAGAAGGATCCACAAAAAAAGGAAAAAGAATTGGCAGAGGAGAAGGATCCAAAAGAGGTGGAACAGCAACAAGAGGGCACAAAGGACAAAAGTCTCGTTCTGGTTATTCCAAAAAAGTTGGATTTGAGGGTGGACAGCAACCTTTGCAAAGAAGGGTTCCAAAATTTGGATTTACTAACCCTAACAGAGTAGAGTATAAGGGAGTAAATCTAGACAGATTACAAGAATTGGTAGATAATAAAAAAATCAAAACAAAGGTGGATAAACAAACTTTGGTTGATAATGGACTGGCAAAAAAGAAAGATTTAGTAAAGATATTAGGTAGAGGAGATCTTAGTGCAAAATTAGATATTTCTGTTAATGCTTTTTCAAAAAGTGCAAAAGTAGCCATTGAAAAAGCGGGAGGAAGCGCTACTGTAATCGAAAAATAAAATGAAAAAATTAATAGAAACCATAAAAAATATTTGGAATATTGAAGATCTTAGAAATAGGATTCTTATTACATTGGCATTTATAGCTATCTATCGCTTTGGTTCTTTTGTTGTTCTGCCTGGGGTTGACCCAACACTTTTAGGGAATCTGCAACAACAAACCTCTGAAGGCTTATTAGGACTATTGAATATGTTTACCGGAGGGGCATTTTCACAAGCATCTATTTTTGCTTTGGGAATAATGCCTTATATTTCAGCTTCTATTGTAATACAATTACTGGGGATGGCGATTCCTTATTTCCAAAAACTACAGAAAGAAGGGGAAAGCGGAAGAAGAAAAATCAATAATATTACAAGGTATTTAACCATACTAATTACAGGTGGGCAAGCTCCTGGTTATATTGCAAATTTAAAAGCAACTCTTCCAGCAGAAGCATTTTTACTTTCGCCTGGAATTTTCTGGCTTTCTTCTATTATAGTGCTTGTAACGGGTACTATGTTTGTAATGTGGTTGGGTGAAAAAATAACTGATAGAGGAATTGGAAACGGAATATCTCTGCTTATTATGATAGGTATTATTGCTTATTTTCCGCAATCTCTTATGATGGAATTGGCTTCTGGATTGGAAGATCAAGGTGGAGGGTTAGTACTTTTCTTAGTAGAAATGTTAGTTCTTTTGTTGGTGATAATGGTTTCTATTTTATTAGTGCAAGGCACAAGAAGAATACCAGTGCAATATGCAAAGCGTGTTGTTGGTAATAAGCAATATGGTGGTGTTCGTCAGTTTATTCCTTTAAAGGTAAATGCAGCTGGAGTTATGCCAATTATTTTTGCACAAGCAATTATGTTTGTTCCTATTACTTTGGTTGGTTTTTCTGATTCTGAAACCCTGCAAGGATTGGCAGCAGTACTTACTGATTTTGCCGGTTTTTGGTATAACTTTATGTTTTTTATAATGGTGGTATTGTTTACTTATTTTTATACTGCCATTACGGTTAATCCGAACCAAATGGCGGATGATATGAAAAGAAATGGTGGATTTATTCCAGGGGTAAAACCAGGAAGAAAAACGGCTGAATATTTGGATGTGGTAATGTCAAGAATTACATTGCCAGGAAGTTTATTTTTAGGCGCAGTAGCTATTCTGCCAGCATTTGCAATGCAAGCAGGAGTCAATGCACAATTTGCACAATTTTATGGAGGAACATCCCTGCTTATTTTGGTAGGTGTGGTACTAGATACCCTTCAACAAATTGAAAGTCATCTGTTGATGCGTCATTATGATGGATTGATGGATTCAGGAAGGATAAAAGGAAAATCTTCCGGAAGTATGGTAGCGTAGTTTTTACTATGATTCACTATAAGTCGGAAGAGGAGATAGAGTTAATAAGAGAAAGTTCTTTACTTGTTGGAAAAACCCATGCAGTAATTGCAGGGCTCATAAAACCAGGAGTTACTACTTTGGAATTAGATAAAATTGCAGAGGAGTTCATAAAGGATAATGGAGCAGTACCGGCCTTTAAGGGCTATGGTGGTTTTCCTAATACTTTATGTATGTCGCCAAACGAGCAGGTAGTACATGGAATACCAAATGATAATTCATTGAATGATGGAGATATTTTGTCGGTTGATTGTGGGGTTCTGATGAATGACTTTTATGGAGATTCTGCTTTTACTTATGAAGTTGGAAATGTAAAAGAGGAAGTAAAAAAGCTTTTGCAAGTAACCAAGGAATCTTTGTATAAAGGAATTGAACAAGCCGTTTCCGGAAAAAGATTAGGAGATATTAGTTATGCCATTCAAGATTATACAGAAAGTTTTGGTTTTGGAGTAGTAAGAGAAATGGTAGGACATGGAGTTGGAAGAAAATTACATGAAAGTCCGGAAGTACCAAATTATGGTAAAAGAGGGAAAGGGATAAAGTTAAAAGAAGGATTGGTAATTGCAATAGAGCCAATGATAAACATGGGAACAAAGTCTATTCATCAGCATGCTGATGGCTGGACAATAACAACAGTAGATGGTAATTTTTCTGCCCATTTTGAGCACACTATTGTGGTGCGAAAAAATAAAGCAGAAATTTTATCTAGTTTTAAAGAGATAGAGAAAGTATTAAGTAAAAACAATAAATAAAAAATGGCAAAACAGCCAAATATAGAACTGGACGGAACCATTAAGCAAGCATTATCGAATGCTATGTTTAGGGTTGAGCTTGAAAATGGACATATTATTACAGCTCATATTTCCGGAAAAATGAGAAAGTACTATATAAAGCTTTTGCCAGGAGATAAAGTAAAATTAGAAATGTCGCCTTATGATTTAACAAAGGGGCGAATAACATATAGGTACTAAAAAATAAAAATTATGAAAGTACGAGCATCAGTAAAAAAAAGAAGTGAGGATTGCAGAATCGTCAGAAGAAAAGGACGATTGTATGTAATCAATAAAAAGAACCCTAGATTTAAACAAAGACAAGGATAAAATATGGCAAGAATAAAAGGTATAGATTTACCTAAAAACAAAAGAGGCGAAATTGGCTTAACTTACATTTTTGGTATTGGCAGGTCTTTCGCAAAAGAGATTTTAAACAAAGCGAATGTGCCTTTGGATAAAAAAGTTCAAGATTGGGATGATAATCAGGTAAATACTATTCGCTCTATTATCAATGAAGAGTATAAAGTGGAGGGAGAATTACGCTCAGAGACCCAAATTAATATAAAAAGATTGATTGATATTGGTTCTTATAGAGGAATCCGCCACAGAAAAGGACTTCCTTTAAGAGGACAAAAAACAAAGAATAATTCTAGAACAAGAAAAGGAAGAAGAAAAACAGTAGCCAATAAAAAGATAGCTACTAAAATATAAATAATTATGGCAAAATCAAAAAAGAAGAATACATTAAGAGTGGAAGCAGCAGGGCAAGCGCATATACAAGCTACTTTTAATAACATTATTATCTCATTAACCAACAATAATGGTCAAGTTATATCTTGGTCATCTGCTGGTAAAATGGGTTTTAGAGGATCAAAGAAAAACACACCTTATGCTGCACAAATGGCAGCAGAAGATTGTGCAAAACCAGCTATGGAAGCGGGCTTAAGAAGAGTAAAAGTATTTGTAAGAGGTCCGGGTTCAGGAAGAGAATCAGCAATAAGAGCAATCCATAATTCTGGTATTTTGGTTACTGAAATAGTGGACGTTACTCCATTGCCTCACAATGGTTGTCGTCCTCCAAAAAGAAGAAGAGTATAAATTTAATTAATAAGAAAAAATGGCAAGATATACAGGTCCTACATCTAAGATAGCAAGAAAATTTGGCGAACCAATTTTTGGTCCTGATAAGGTTTTAGACAAGAAAAACTATGGTCCAGGACAGCACGGAAATACAAGAAGAAGAGGAAAAAAATCGGAATATGCTGTGCAGTTGCAGGAAAAACAAAAAGCAAAATATACTTATGGTATTTTAGAAAAACAGTTTTCTAATCTTTTCAAAAAAGCACTAAGGAAAAAAGGTATTACAGGTGAAATACTATTACAGCTTTGCGAAACAAGATTAGATAATGTGGTGTATCGTTTAGGAATTTCTCCTACTAGGAGGGCCGCACGCCAAATGGTAACGCACAAACACATTGTTGTAAATGAAAACATTACTAATATCCCTTCTTATGCTTTAAAGATTGGGGACACAATAAGTGTTAGAGAAAAATCAAAATCGTTAGAAGTTGTTGGTGCTTCCATAGCTGCCAGTTCTTACACTTCTGATTGGTTAGAATGGAGTTCTGATACTTTGACAGGGAAAGTTTTAGCTTTGCCAGAAAGAGAACAAATTCCAGAAAACATAAAAGAGCAACTTATTGTTGAGCTTTATTCAAAATAGAAATTAAACTTAAAAAAATAAAATTATGCCAATATTAACTTTTCAAAAACCAGATGAAGTAGTAATGCTTGAGTCTGATGAAAATGTAGGGAATTTTGAAGTTCGTCCTCTAGAGCCAGGTTACGGACTAACAGTCGGTAATGCTCTAAGGAGGGTTTTACTTTCCTCATTAGAGGGCTTTGCAGTTACTTCTATTAAAATTGAAGGAGTTGAACATGAATTTTCAACTATTGATGGAGTAATTGAGGATGTAACTGAGATTATTTTGAATCTTAAACAAATCAGGTTCAAACAACAAATTGAAGATGAAAATAGTGAAACTGCTATGATAAAAGTTTCTGGTGAGAAAAAAATAACAGCAGCTGATGTTGCTAATGGACTTTCTAATTTTCAAGTATTAAACCCTGAACAAGTGGTTTGTAGTATGGATAAAAAAGTTTCATTTGAAATGGAGATTCTTATTGAAAAAGGAAGAGGTTATGTTCCTGCTGAGGACAATTCAAAAGAGGAGACTGCACTTGGAACTATTGCTATCGATTCTATTTTCACGCCAATCAAGAATGTAAAATATGATGTGGAAAATTATAGAGTGGAACAAAAAACAGACTTTGAAAGATTGAATATTCATTTAGTGACAGATGGATCAATTACCCCAAAGGATGCTTTAACAGAAGCTTCAAAAATTCTAATTCAACATTTTTTACTTTTCTCAGACGAAAAAATAACTTTCGGTAAAGACATGGAAAATGAGTTTGATGAAGATACTTTGCATATGCGTCAATTACTTAAATCTAAACTTTCAGAACTAGGTTTGTCCGTAAGAGCTTTAAATTGCTTGAAAACAGCAGAGGTTCAAACATTAGGCGAATTGGTATCTTTTAACAAATCAGACTTACTAAAATTTAGAAACTTTGGAAAAAAATCATTAACCGAATTAGAAGCTTTGGTTGAGGATAAAAAACTATCATTTGGTCTGGATATTTCCAAATATAATTTAGATAACTAACAATAAAATGAGACACGGTAAGAAATTCAATCATTTATCAAGAAAGGCTCCTCACCGAAAAGCAATGCTAGCTAATATGGCATGCTCTTTAATTGAGCACAAACGCATCAAAACTACTGTTGCAAAAGCAAAAGCTTTGAGGGTTTATATTGAGCCACTACTTACAAAATCAAAAGAGGATACCACTCATTCCAGAAGAACGGTGTTTTCTTACTTAAAACAAAAACAAGCTATTACCGAATTATTTGGTGATGTTGCTGCAAAAATTGCTGATAGACCAGGTGGGTATACTCGAATTTTGAAATTAAGCAATCGACTGGGTGACAATGCAGAAATGTGTTTTATTGAATTGGTCGATTATAATGAAGATTACCAAACTGATAAATCTAAAAGAAAGAAAACAAGAAGAAGAGGTGGAACAGGTAAAACTCAAGTTCAAGAGGTTGTAGAAACTCCTGTAGCTGAAGAAGAACCAAAAGCAGAAGAAACTACTGAGGAAGCTCCTGCAACTAAGGAAGTAGCTGAAGAAGAACCAAAAGCAGAAGAAACTACTGAGGAAGCTCCTGCAACTGAGGAAGTAGCTGAAGAAGAACCAAAAGCAGAAGAAACTACTGAGGAAGCTCCTGCAACTGAGGAAGTAGCTGAAGAAGAACCAAAAGCAGAAGAAACTACTG
>DASCPP010000005.1:0-21942 GCA_036012565.1 Flavobacteriales bacterium
AGATACTGCCCTAATTCAAAACTTCTTAAGTTCCATTGTCCTAAATCAGTATCATTTGCTGTTTTAGTCTCTAAAACCACTGTTGTGTTCCCATTAGTAATACTAACGGTGAATGTATCATTTGGAGTGCTTCCTCCACCCCATCCTCCACCACCATTAGCAAACCAAGAATGATAGTTCAAAAAATGTGGTTGGTTTGAAGTTAGGTCAAAAACAGGAGAAATTAAAATAGTATTAAAATCATCTACATCATTACTTCCCACACTACCTCCAGCAGCAAGGCCAGTTACAAAAGCATATTCATAACAATCTGAATTCACATCATCATCAGGATTATAATTTACTCCTTGACTTGGTCCTTGACCAGAGGTTCCTTCCGGATCACCTCTTTCCCATACTCCTGGATCATTGGAAGTAATGCCTCCGCTTACACTCCATCCAAAATCAAAAGTAAAGTCATCATAATAACCTTCAGGCAGAACTATTGTAAGATTGTTATTTGTAGAGGTAATACTCTCATTAGTGCAAACAGTATTATATCCCCATTGCCCAGCTATTACTTCATAATTTCCATCATACATATTGGATACATTAAAATTACCATTCTGGTCAGCTGTTAAAGTATAAGTGAAATCGTTATTGTAAATAAGAACTTGTGCATTTGCTATTCCATTTCCAGTAATATCTGTAACAATTCCGTTTCCACTAAAAGGAGTAAGAGGAACTAGTTGAGCATTTACGGTAGTCAAAACTCCATTATTTAAGGAAGCATTTATCGTATCACTTATATATCCTGCTTTAGAGAATAGAATATCGTAAGAGCCACTATTAGCAACTCCTGACACATAATCTCCCATAATGGTAGAAGTGGTATTTATATTAGTTGTAAGTATCTCGATATTAGCAGCAGAAATAGCATTTGAAGTATTTGCATCTGTAATATTCCCTTCTAAATAACATCCTTGCTGAAATTGTCTTTCATAAATTAATAATTTCCCGGTCTGATTAGAACTAGAATTTATATCAGAAGAAATAATCTTTCCTGAAGGCAAGAAAGGATAGGTGCCCCAATTTCCGTCAAAACCATTTCCGCTTCCAGCATAAGAATCATAATAAGCAACCTCTATCATATTATTTGGATAGGTTATATCGTGTACTGTAGTACCATCTCTGTAATAAGAAGTAATCAAAAAATTTCCATCTACATGGGTGTTGTGAGGTATTGTTCCGCTTCCAGGATTAGATTGAATTCTATCCACTTCTTGAATATTGTTAATATTTGTGATGTCATAAGCCGCCAAATAAGCATCTGATTGTTCATCAGTAGTAAATACAAAATCTCCATTATCAGAGACCCAAGCGTTATGGGTAAACGCATTTGGTGTAGGTGTACTACCTAATGTTTGAGGATTACTTTTATTACTCACATCAACAATAAACAATTCTCCAGCATAAATACAGCCAGCATACATAGTATCTCCTCTTGTCATTCCATCATGTATATATTGATCACTCCATTCTCCTAAATAAACAGGATTCGTAGGATTTGCATCTACATCTAAGAAAATAGCTCCATCTGAGGGGTTACTTCCAGTATTAGAAGAAGCACCAAAAATATAAGCTATCCCATTCTCATCCATGTAGATATTATGTGCTGCTGTAAATTCTACAGAAGCTCCAGTGTTAGGATTTGTGAAAACACTTATATGCCAATATGTATTCCCAGTCATATCAGTAAGGTCTACAATAAGCAATCCTGTATCCGATTCAGTAGTAACATAAGCATAGTCGCCCCATGTTTTTATATCTCTCCATGTAGAATTAATATCTGGAATGTAAAACATCTCAACCGGATTTATCCCATTTGTCACATCTACAACTGAGAAACCATCATTTAAGCCAACTAAAGCGTATTCGTTTCCGTTTGCATCTACCCATCCCCATATATCGCTACCTTCAGTATTAGGCCATTCAAAAGTACCCATAAGGGCCAAATTCATACTATTTTGAGAATTAGAGAATAATGGAATTAAAAAGAATGTAATCAAGATTGTTTTAAAAAGAACTTTCATTGTTTTAATTTTATTTCTGCAAATTTAACCTAATATATTACTTTTTGTTTTTTATTGAAGAAATATTAACTAAAATCGTATTCATTCAAGTCATAATCATAAGTCTAAAGTAATTTGCTGACTAGGCTTGTCCGGTTTTGTTTTTACCTTTCTTCCTTCTCCAGGTTCTTCAGTATAGTTCTTTTCTTCATTTTCAATTTCTACCTCTATCATTTCCTCAAAAGGTAGAGGTTTTAACAAATTAATTTCTTTTACTTTTTTGTTAGTCAGTTTATTTCCTATTGATTTTATCCCTTTTATAGCAATAAACTCTTCAAGATTTATTGTTTTTGTCTTTCTTTCTTTACCCTTTTCTTTTACAAAAAGAATTTTAGCTTGTGGCCTCCAATCCGTAGAGACAACCTCTAATAAAGATCCTTTATTATCTGATATAAATAACAATTTCTTACAATTTACATCAACTAAAAATCGTTTTACAAAATAAGTTTGTTTTTTGTTATCAAAATAGATTGCAGAAACTGGTTTTTTAGGATTAAATTTTTCAATTATTATCATATCCTCATCAAAATGAGTAGAAAGTTCAACCTCTTTCAATTCTAATTCCCCTTTCTGATTGATACAAAGGATCTTATCTTCAGCATCAAATTCGCCCAAAAACTCTCCTCTTTCATCTACATTCAGTCTGTGAACAGCATCATCAAACCAAATCTTTCTAGCAGCCAAAGTAGAAATACCCTCTGATTTTAGCTCTACCTTCTTTATAGTATTTTTAGTAACTATTTTTCCATTAGTTCCTCTACCCTTAATTACAATTTCTGAAAAATCAATATCAATTTTTAATTTCTTCAACTTTTGCAATGCGCGCAAATACACACATACTTGCTCTGCTTGCCCATTTGGATTAGCTGTAAAATAAAGCACTTTACTTCCTTTTTCCGATTTGACAAGAAAATAGTTCTTATTACGAGTAACTCCTTTTACAGCAAATCGTTTTATCATATTATATCCTGATTTTCCGTCTTTGTAAATCATATTGTAAATGGTACGCTCATCTCCTTTTTTAAATATTCCGCAATGGATGATGTCTTTTCCAACAAAAGTTTTTTCATCCACTTTTATTATAATCATACTTCCGTCTTTTTTGAAAATGATAATATCATCAATATCAGAACAATCACACACATATTCATCTTTTCTAAGAGTAGTTCCTATAAATCCTTCTTTTCTATTTACATAAAGTTTCTTACTTGCTACTACTACCTTTTTTGCTTCTATATTTTCAAAGGTTTTTATTTCTGTTTTTCTTTTAAATTCTTTACCATAATTTTTCTTCAATTCTTTGAAATAAGCAATAGCATAATCAGTCAAGTTATTTAAATTATATTTTACTTCTTTTAATCTTTCTTCTAATTTTAAGATGTCATTTTTTGCTTTCTCTAAATCAAATTTGGTAATTCTTTTTATCTTAATTTCTGTAAGCTGACTAATATCTTTATTTGTTACTTCACGTAAAAGCTTCTTAGTATATGGCTTTAGTCCTTTATGAATTGTGGAAATAACTTCTTCCCAGCTTTCTAATTCTTCAATTTGGTGATAGATTCTATTTTCAATAAATATCCTTTCAAGGGAAGCAAAATGCCATTTATCTTGAAGCTCATGCAATACTACCTCCAACTCCTGTTTAAGTAAATCTAGTGTTCTATTTGTTGAAATACGTAAGATTTCCGATACACCTAAGAATTTTGGTGTTTCCTCCTCAATTATACAAGAAAGTGGAGATATAGAAACTTCACAATTGGTAAAACTATAAAGAGCGTCTATGGTTTTATCGGGTGATACTTTTGTTGGAAGCGTAATGGCTATTTCTACATTTTCAGCCGTATTATCCTCTATCTTTTTTATCTTAATCTTTCCTTGATCATTGGCCTTTATTATGGAAGAAATTAAAGAAGTTGTGGTCGTTGAAAAAGGAATCTCAGAAATAATAAGAGTGCTTTTATCTTCTTGTGAGATTTTTGCTCTTACTCTAATTCTTCCTCCCCTTTTCCCATCATTATAATTAGTGAAGTCAGCCATTCCACCACTAAAGAAATCAGGAAAGATTCTTGGTTTCACTCCTTTAAGGATTTTGATAGAGGCATCAATTAGCTCATTAAAATTATGAGGCATTATTTTGGTAGAAAGTCCAACAGCAATACCCTCTACCCCTTGGGTTAAAAGCAAGGGGAACTTTACTGGTAAAGTTACTGGTTCCTTACTTCTGCCATCATAAGAGGGAATCCACTCTGTAATTTTTGAGTTGTAAAGTACTTCTAAAGCAAATTTACTAAGGCGGACTTCAATATATCTTGGAGCTGCTGCCTTATCACCTGTGAAAGTATTTCCCCAGTTTCCTTGCATATCAAGTAAGAGATCTTTTTGTCCTATTTGTATAAGCGCATCACCGATAGAAGAATCTCCATGAGGATGATATTTCATGGTATGCCCTATTACATTGGCAACTTTATGATATCTACCATCATCTAACTCTTTTAAAGAATGTAGTATTCTTCTTTGTACTGGTTTTAATCCATCTTCAATATATGGTACGGATCTTTCCAAAATAACATAAGAGGCGTAATCTAAAAACCATTGCTCATACATACCAGAAACATGTATTACATCTTTTAGGTTTTCTCCATTTATATTACTGGACTCTTTATTCATGCATATTCTTATTTTGAATAAGAGATATAATACTGTCTACTATTTTTCTTGATATTTTACAATTACTATTCATCTTCAATTATTTCGTTTTCTACTTTCAAATTCTCAATAATAAACTTCTGCCTTTCTGGAGTGTTTTTCCCCATATAAAAACTTAAAATCTCCTCAATTCCAGCTTCTTTTCCAATTATCACTGGTTCAAGGCGCATATTTTTTCCAATAAAATGCTTAAACTCTGATGGAGATATTTCTCCTAACCCTTTAAATCTTGTGATTTCTGCATTTTTTCCAATCTTTTCAATAGCTTCTATTTTTTCTTTTTCGCTATAACTATAAAAAGTTTTCTTTTTGTTTCTAACTCTAAAAAGAGGAGTTTCCAAAATATGCACATGCCCTTCTTTTACAAGTTCAGGGAAAAACTTCAAAAAGAAAGTAATAAGCAAAAGACGAATATGCATACCATCTACATCCGCATCAGTTGCTAATACAATCTTATTATATCGTAATCCCTCAATACCGTCTTCAATATTAAGAGCTGCTTGCAAAAGATTAAACTCCTCATTTTCATAAACAACTTTTTTATTTAATCCAAAGGAATTAAGTGGCTTTCCTCTTAAGCTAAAAACTGCTTGAGTGCTTACATCACGCGTTTTGGTAATAGAACCAGAAGCTGAATCACCCTCTGTGATAAAAATGGTAGTATCTGTCCGACTCTCTTTTTTTAAGTCATTATAATGTACCCTACAATCTCTTAGTTTTTTATTGTGCAAATTAGCTTTCTTTGCTCTTTCTCTGGCTAATTTCTTAACTCCAGCCATGGCTTTTCTTTCATTTTCCGCTTGCTGAATTTTATTTTGTAGAGCAACTGCAGTTTCAGGGTTCTTATGCAGGTAATTATCCAATTGCGTTTTGATAAAATCATTTACAAATGTTCGAATAGTTACACCAGAAGGTTCCATTTCATTTGAGCCCAATTTTGTTTTGGTTTGCGATTCAAAGACAGGTTCAATTATTTTGATACTTATAGCGGCATATACTGCCTGACGAATGTCAACCGCATCATAATTTTTTCCGTAAAACTCCCGAATAGTTTTAGCAATCGATTCCCTAAAAGAGCTTTGATGTGTTCCCCCCTGAACGGTATGTTGCCCATTTACAAAAGAGAAATATTGCTCAGAATATTGATTTTTGCAGTGTGTAAGTGCAAGCTCAATATCTTCTCCTTTCAGGTGAATTATAGGATATAGAATTTCAGAATCAATATCTCGCTCCAATAAATCGTATAATCCATTTTTAGAAATAAATTTATTGCCATTGTAAAGTATTGTCAGTCCAGGATTTAAATAACAGTAATTCCAGAGCATTTTCTCCACATACTCATTGATAAATCGGTATTTTCCAAATAATTCTTCATCAGGAATAAAGGTAACTTTTGTACCTTTTCTGGAAGAATTATCTTGAATAGGCTCTTCATTAAAAATAATACCTTTATCAAACTCTACCAATTTACTTTTTCCCTCCCTTACCGATTTGATTTTAAAATAGGAAGAAAGTGCATTCACAGCTTTTGTTCCAACCCCATTTAGTCCAACTGATTTTTTGAAAACTTTGGAATCATATTTTGCGCCTGTATTGATTTTCGAAACACAATCAATAACTTTTCCAAGCGGAACTCCTCTGCCAAAATCACGAACAGAAACTCTATTATTTTTGATGGAAACTTCAATGGTTTTACCATGTCCCATTACATATTCATCAATGCAATTATCAATTACTTCTTTGAGTAAAACATATACCCCATCATCAGGAGATGAGCCATTACCAATCTTCCCAATATACATCCCAGGCCTAAGTCGAATATGTTCTTTCCAATCTAAGGACCGAATGCTTTCTTCTGTATAATGTTGTTTTGACATTTATAGTAAAAGAGTATTAACTTTGAGTTTTTAAAGAATGAAAACAAAAGTAAAATAAAAAAAAAATATCGGAATATTATCTGATTGGGTTTTTAACAATCTTTTCAACTTAAAAGATGTTGAACGGTTTTTTATTTGTAGTTTGTAAAAACAACACTATTCATATTCTTCTTTTTACTACAAATCAATCTCTAAACATTAAACCTAAAATGCATCACATCACCATCTTTTACAACATACTCTTTCCCTTCCACTGAGAGTTTTCCAGAATCTCTACATACCTGCTCTGAGCCAAGTTCTACAAAGTTATTATAAGAAATTACTTCAGCACGAATGAATCCTTTTTCAAAATCGGAATGGATTACTCCTGCAGCTTGTGGTGCTTTCATTCCTTTCTCAATAGTCCAGGCTCTAACTTCCTTTACACCAGCTGTGAAATAGGTTTGTAAATTGAGCAAGCGATAAGTTGCCTGAATTAAATGATAAACCCCAGGTTGTTCCAAGCCCATTTCACTTAAAAAAAGTGCTTGTTCTTCCAAATCATCAAGTTCGGCAATTTCTGCCTCAATGGAGGTTGCGATAAGTAAAATCTCAGCATCTTCCGTTTTTATTACTTCATTTATTTGATGAACATATTTATTGCTGTCTTTTGCAGAACTTTCGTCTACATTACAAACATACAATACAGGCTTATGAGTAAGTAAATGTAAATCAGCAATAACTTCTTTCTCAGTATCTGTTACTTCCAAAGAACGAACAGGTTCTCCCTTTTTTAGATGATCAATATATTTATCTAAGATCCCAACTATTTTTATGGCCTCTTTATCGCCAGATTTCGCAATTTTTTGGTTTTTCTCACGCTTTTTCTCAATTGCTTCCAAATCTTTTAATTGCAACTCAAAATCAATAGTTTCTTTATCTCGTACAGGATTCACACTTCCATCCACATGTACAATATTATCATCATCAAAACACCTTAACACATGAATGATTGCATTACATTCTCTAATATTTGCCAAAAATTTATTACCGAGACCCTCTCCTTTGCTTGCGCCTTTTACCAATCCTGCAATATCTACAATCTCAATTGTGGTAGCTTGTATTTTTTCAGGGTTTACTAATTCTGCTAATTTTTCTAATCTCTCATCAGGAACAGTAATGACACCTACATTTGGCTCAATGGTACAAAAAGGAAAATTAGCTGCTTGAGCCTTTGCTTTGGATAAGCAATTAAACAGGGTTGATTTTCCTACATTCGGCAATCCCACAATTCCACATTTTACAGCCATTTTTTATTTTTTTTTGAGTTGGCAAATATATATTAAGAATACAAAATAATGGAAAATACATTAGAGTTTTCAATAATTATTAACACAGCCGTCAGCATTTGATTAAAATTCTATTTTTGCCATTGAAAAAACTATCCTATGCCAAACATTACAGAATTAAAAGAAATTTGCACCCAAATAAGAAGAGATATTGTGCGAATGGTGCATGCTAATAATTCAGGACATCCTGGTGGTTCTTTAGGTTGTACCGAACTTTTAGTATCACTTTATTTTGAGATTATGAATCATAATACAAACTTTACAATGGATGGAAAAAATGAAGATATTTTCTTCTTATCCAACGGACATATCTCCCCTGTTTTTTATTCAGTACTCGCCAGAAGTGGTTATTTTGAAATCTCAGAATTAGCTACATTCCGTAAGATAGATAGCCGTTTGCAAGGACATCCAACTACTCATAATAATTTGGAAGGAGTGCGTATGGCTTCTGGGTCATTAGGGCAAGGGCTTTCAGTAGCAATTGGGGCAGCACTTAGCAAAAAATTGAATAAAGATAATAGTAAAGTTTTTGCACTTTTAGGAGATGGCGAATTGCAAGAAGGGCAAAATTGGGAGGCAATAATGTACGCTTCAGCCAATAAAGTAGATAACCTGATCGCTATTATTGATTATAATCAAAAACAAATTGATGGAAGTATAAATGATGTTCTGCCAATGGGTGATATAGCTAAAAAGTTCAGGACTTTTGACTGGGAAGTAATGGTGGAAAAAGACGGAAATAATCTGGAAGCAATCATCAGTTGCTTAAATAATGCAAAAGATTTATCAGCAAAAGGAAAACCAGTCGTTATCATATTGCATACTGAAATGGGAAATGGTGTTGATTTCATGATGGGTACACACAAATGGCATGGCTCAGCTCCAAATGATAAGCAACTGGCAGATGCACTTTCTCAAAATGTAGAAACTTTAGGTGATTACTAAAAGAATCAAAATATTATTACTCACGTCCCTACTTTTTATAGGAAGCTTTGATACTTATTCTCAGCAAAAAAAGGAGCAAGTAAATAGAATTCTTTTCATTTTTGACGCTTCACAATCTATGCTTGGCAGATGGCAATCTGGTAGAAAAATTGATATTGCCAGAAAATTGCTTTACAATATGTTAGATAGCTTAAAAACAATGGATAATCTAGAAATTGGCTTAAGAGTTTACGGCCATCAGAAAAGTTTTCCCCCTCAAGATTGTGATGACACCAGATTAGAAGTTGATTTTGGAAAAAGTAATGATGTTACCGAAAGAATTAAAGCAAAGTTAAAAATGATTCGGGCGAGAGGAACCACTCCTATTGCTATATCCTTAGAAAAAGGAGCTTACGATTTTCCTAAAACAGATAATAGCAGGAATATTATCATTTTAATTACGGATGGAAGAGAGGAATGCAATATGGATCCTTGCTCGGTTTCTAGGCTTTTGCAAAGAGAAGGAATTATTCTCAAACCATTTGTTATTGGTGTTGGATTAGATGAAACTTACAAGAAAACTTTTGATTGTGTCGGCACCTATTATGATGCTTCAAAAGAAAAGGATTTTGAAACTGTACTTCAAGTAGTTATCTCCCATGTGTTAAACTCCACTACTGCTCAAGTTAATTTGTTAGATGAGAGTGAAAAACCAACAGAGACTAATGTAAATCTCACTTTTTATGATGAGTCTTCTGCTTTAGCAAAATACAATTTTGTGCATACCATGAACCACAAAGGAAACCCTGACACTATGAGTATTGATCCCATACTTAAATACAAAGTAGTAGCACATACTATTCCTTCAGTAGAGTCTGAATTAGTTTCACTTACTCCTGGCAAGCACACCATTATTCCTATCAACACTCCACAGGGATTTTTGGAAGTAAAAATGCAAAGCAAGAAAGATTATCAATTTATCATTAGAAAGTCAGGGGAATCAGCAACCTTACATGTACAAGAAACCAATACAAAGCAAAAGTATTTGACAGGTAAATACGATATTGAAGTGCTGACTATTCCAAGATTTACTATTAAAGGTATTGAAATAAAACAATCGAAAACAACTACAATTAATATGCCTAATACAGGTACAGCCAATATTCTTTTACCCTCAAAAGGCGATGGTGGAATTTACAGATTTAAAGATAATCTGTGGGAACAAGTCTATCCTATTAATGATAATATACAAAGGATAAAACTTTATTTACTTCCAGGAAACTATAAGATTGTATTTCGTTCTAGATCAGCAAAACAGTATATGTATACTAACGAAAAAGATTTTAAAGTGCAATCAGGGAAATCAAAATTAATAAAACTATACTAATTTATGGAAATGAAAGATACACGATCAGGATTTGGAGCAGGACTTACCGAGCTTGGAAGAGAAAACACTAATGTTGTTGCACTTTGTGCTGACCTTACTGGTTCACTAAAAATGAATGATTTTAAAAGTGAAAATCCTGATAGATTTTTTCAAATTGGTATTGCTGAAGCAAATATGATTGGTATTGCTGCTGGTATGACAATTGGAGGTAAAATCCCTTTTACAGGAACTTTCGCCAATTTCTCTACTTCCAGAGTGTATGACCAAATTAGGCAGTCAGTGGCCTATTCTGAAAAAAATGTAAAAATATGCGCTTCACATGCAGGGGTTACATTAGGAGAGGATGGAGCAACACATCAAGTATTAGAAGATATTGGAATGATGAAAATGCTACCAAATATGGTGGTTATTAACCCTTGTGATTATAATCAAACCAAAGCTGCAACCATTGTAATTGCCGATTATGAAGGCCCTGTATATTTACGTTTTGGTAGACCAAAAGTGCCAAATTTTACACCAGAAGATCAAACATTTGAGATTGGTAAAGCAATAAATCTGAAAGAGGGAACGGATATCACTATAGTTGCAACAGGGCATTTGGTTTGGGAAGCATTGGAAGCTGCAAAAACTTTGGGTGATGAAGGGATATCAGTAGAAGTTCTAAATATGCACACCATTAAACCTCTAGACGAAAAAGCTATCTTAAACTCTGTAAGCAAAACTAAATGTATAGTTACTGCTGAAGAACATATGTTAAATGGCGGATTAGGTGATAGTATAGCGCAATTATTAAGTAGAAATAGCCCTACTCCAATGGAAATGGTTGGAGTAGATGACACTTTTGGAGAAAGCGGACCGCCAATGCAATTATTGGAAAAATACAGATTAGATGCAAAATCTATTGTTGCAGCAGCTAAAAAAGTAATTGCTAGAAAGTGATTTAGACTACTACGCTTCTAGATATTAGTATTAGGACAATAGAAAATAGATTATAGTCCACAGAAATAATGTTGTCATCCTGTTTTAGCATTCCCCTCTAATAAGAGGGGTAGGGGTATGATTGAGAAAGGTATAAAAACTAGCAACTGATTACAAATAACACAGATAAAGAATTACTTAATTTATTCCAAAATCCTGACACTTCAAAACAGGGCTTTAATCTTATAGTCCGTAACTTTCAAGAGAGGATTTATTGGCATGTTCGTAAAATTGTAATTGACCATGATGATGCAAATGATGTGGTGCAAAACACCTTCATTAAGGCATGGAAAGCATTGCCAAATTTCAGGAGAGATTCTAAATTATACACTTGGATTTATAGAATTGCAACCAATGAGTCTATTACATTCTTGAAAAAGAAAAGAAAACATCTTTTTCAATCAATTGATGAGGTTTCTTTTTCCTTATCTGCTAAAATAGAGGGACCTCATTTTGATGGAGATGAGATTGAAAAAAAATTGCAAAAAGCCATTCTCACCCTTCCAACAAAACAAAGATTAGTTTTTAATATGCGCTATTATGATGAAATAAAATATGAGGAGATGGCCTTGATATTAAATACTTCTGTTGGCGCACTAAAAGCTTCATATCACCATGCCAAAAATAAAATTGAAGATTATTTGAAAACAAATTAAACTATTTATAAAAAAAAACATCTTATAACTGATGAACAAAAAAATTGACATAGGAAAATTAGAAAAAAGAAATCCTTATATAGTGCCAGAAGATTATTTTTTGGCTCTTATACCCAATATAATAGATAAAGTAGATACCCCAGAGAAAAGACATATTTTTTCTGCTTTTCAGCTACAAACCATTGCTCCAACTTTTGCAATGCTTCTTATTGTTTTTTCAGCAGTTTGGTATAATAATCAAAACCAAGATATAACAAATGAAGATCTGGCAGAACTACTTACCTTTTATGATGTAGAAGATGAGCTTTTATTAGAATTTGTTAATCTGAAACAAGAAGAAACAATTGATGATGATTTATTAAATGAATTTAATTATAACGAACTAATTTATGAACTCTAAAAACAAAAAACATGAACTTTAAAATCTTAATTATCGCAATGCTTTGTCCTTTTTTTATGTTCGCACAATACCACAAGATGGATAAAAAAAGAGAGAAAATTGAAGTACAAAAGATAGCATTCATTACAAAACAATTAGACTTCACTCCTGAAGAAGCGCAAAAATTCTGGCCAGTTTATAATCAATTTTCTGAAGCAAAAGAGCAATTATATGAACAAAGTCGAAAGAATAGAAAAGATATTGACGATTTGTCCGAAAGTGAGATTGAAAAATTGATTGATAACCATATTATCTTAGATCAAAAGAAATTAGATCTAAAGAAAAAATATCATACGGAATTCAAAAAGATTTTAAGTAATAAGAAAATTGCAAAACTTTATCGTGCAGAACAGATGTTTAAAAAAGATCTCCTGAAAAGATTGAAAGGAAGAAAAGAAAAGTCAGATTATAGAAAAAGATAAGATGAATGGTATTATAATAGAATAATACACTCTATCTTCTTATTTTTGCCGCATGAGTAGTGCAAAAAACATCTTTAAAAAATATCAAGCACAAACCTTTCCATTTCCTTCTTGTTTGGAAATTGAAAGAGCCAAAGGAAGTTATATAACGGATGTAAAAGGAAGAAAATACCTAGATTTTGTAGCGGGAGTTTCTGCTTGCACATTGGGGCACTCGAACCCTATTATAACAGATGCTGTAGAAAAACAATTAGATAAATATACCCATGTAATGGTATATGGTGAATATATCCAATCCCCACAATATAAGTTAGCTAAATTATTAGCAGATAATCTCCCTAAAAGTTTAGATTGTACATATTTCACTAATTCCGGTACAGAAGCAATTGAAGGAGCTATGAAGTTGGCTAAAAGAGCTACATGTCGTTCTGAGATTATTTCTTGTAGAAATTCTTATCATGGTTCTACCCAAGGTGCACTAAGTATTATGGGAAATGAAGAAAAGAAAGCAAAATTCCGACCTCTACTTCCTGATTGTTATCAGATTATTTTTAATAATACGAGTACATTAGAAAATATTACAAATAAAACGGCAGCAGTGGTTATTGAACCAATTCAAGGGGCTACTGGATTTGTTATTCCTACAAATAAATTTTTACAAAAAGTAAGGAAGAAGTGTAATGAAACAGGAGCCATCTTAATTTTTGATGAAATACAAACTTGCTTTGGAAGATTAGGAACTTTATTTGGATTTGAGAAATTTAATATGATCCCAGATATACTTTGTATTGCAAAAGGCATGGGTGCTGGTATGCCAATTGGCGCATTTATTTCTTCAAAGGAATTAATGAGTTTACTCACATTTAAGCCACAATTAGGGCACATTACAACTTTTGGTGGACATCCTGTAAATTGTGCAGCATCTTTAGCTTGTTTAGATTATTTACTTACTACTGAGATTATGAAGGAAGTAGAACAAAAAGAACAACAATTTAGAATGCATTTAAATCATCCAAAAATTAAAGAAATAAGAGGAAAAGGACTTATGTTGGCTATAGAACTTGAAGACGAGTTACTAGCTAAAAATGTAGTAGAACAATCTTTAGAAAACGGATTGATTTTATTCTACTTCCTATTTACCAGAACAGCAATCCGAATAACTCCACCTTTAACTATTTCAGAGGAAGAAATAATTGAGGGATGTGAGATAATTAAAGGAATATTAGATTAGTTTTTATTGCTCAGCATAGGCACAAATGAGAATTTTCCATGAGTAGTAATTCTATTCTCTGTATTTGAAATTTTTTCTAATAGTTTCATTTCTTGTATGTTTCCACTTCCTATTGGAGCAACCAATTTCCCTCCAATTTTTAACTGATTAATTAATGCATTTGGTATTTCAGAAGCTCCACAAGTAATAATTATCTTGTCGAATGGAGCTAAAGTAGCTAATCCTTTATAGCCATCTCCATAAAAAAACTTGCAGTTGTAGCCAATTTTAGGTAAAAACTCTTTTGTTTTTTGATAAAGTTCCTTTTGTCTTTCAATGGTATAAACCACCCCTTCCATTGATACCAAAACTGCTGCTTGATAGCCAGAGCCAGTTCCTATTTCTAATATTTTATCATGTTGTTTTACATCTAAAAGTTCGGTTTGTGCAGCAACCGTAAATGGTTGTGAGATGGTTTGCCCAGCCCCTATCGGAAAAGCATTATCCTCATAAGCAAAACCAATAAATGCATTATCCATAAAAAGATGCCTTGGAATTTTGCCAATTGCTACTAGCACTTTCTGCTGTTTTATTCCTTTTTGACTAATGGTTTCTACCAGTTTTTTCCTTAGCCCCTGATGTTTGAATGTGTCTTGCATTATAATTCTCTCCTTAAATTGTTATTCGATTAAAAAACTTTATTTTCGCCAGAAAAATACATTACAAAAGAATGATAAAAATTGGCGTAATTGGTGCTGGATATTTAGGAAAAATACACATTCGTTTGTTAAAAGAAATAAAGGAGTTTGAAGTTGTTGGTTTTTATGATTCGAATGATGAAAACTCCAAAAAAATAACAACAGAATTTGGAATTTCTTCATTTAGCTCAGCAAAAGAGTTGATAGATAAATGTGATGCCATTGATGTAGTTACTCCAACTAAATACCATTTTGAGTATGCAAAAATGGTAATAGAAAAAGGCAAACATTTGTTTGTAGAAAAACCCATTACATCAACAATAGATGAAGCGCAAGAATTAGTAAAATTAGCAGAAGAAAAAGAAGTGAAAGTGCAAGTTGGGCATGTGGAAAGGTTCAATCCTGCTTTTACAGCAATACAGAAAGATTGCAATAACCCCATGTTTATTGAAGCCCACCGATTGGCAGAATTCAATCCAAGAGGAACAGATGTCCCTGTAGTGCATGATTTGATGATTCATGATATTGATATAATTCTGAAAATAGTTGACTCAAAGATAAAAAGCATTCATGGAAGTGGTGTTTCTATTATTAGTGATACGCCTGATATTGCCAACGCTAGAATTGAATTTGAAAATGGATGTGTAGCAAATCTAACAGCAAGTAGAATCTCTTTTAAGAGTATGCGTAAAACAAGAATTTTTCAAAAAGACGCATACATATCGATTGATTTTTTAGAAAAAAAGGCGGAACTTATCAGAATGAAAGATGCAGAAATTACAGACGATCCTTTTGCTTTGATTATTGACCCAGGCAAGGGTAAAATAAAAAAACAAATAGAATTTGAAAGCCCTAAAACTACTGATAATAATGCCATAAAAGATGAGCTTACTTCCTTTTACCATGCTATTGCAAATAATACAGATACAATAGTAACAACTGAAGACGCCTATAAAGCCATTTATATTGCTCAGCAGATTTCTGAACAAATCGAAAAACAATAAACAAAGAACACATTCGTTTGATGAAGCATAAAACCACCATGAAGCACATTATTTTTTCCTTCCTTTTTATTAGCTTTCTTTATCAAAGTTGTGAAGAAATAAATATCAATGAAGGGGTTCCTTCTTATATAAGCATCCCTTTAATTGAGGTAGATTCTGTCCAAAGTGGTGTAGGAAGTAATTCAAACAAAATAACAGATGCCTGGGTTTATTTTGATAATAACTTGCAAGGAGTTTATCCCCTTCCAACTACTTTTCCTGTGTTACTCAGTGGCAAAAAAAATATAAGCATAAAAGCAGGAATAAAAAACAATGGCATTGCTGCCACTAGAGAAAAATATCCTTTTTATGATTATTTTAATGCTGAAATAACACTTGCAAAAAACAGTACACTATTATTAGATTCTATTGTAGTAAGTTATGCTGATAATTTGGATTTTCACATCATAGATTTTGAAAATGGAAGTAAAGAGTTTGAAGCAACATCCAGTAGTGACACTACTTTTTTACTTGCTAACGATACCGTATTTGAAGGAAATTCTGGAGGGGTACATTTAGGCTCACCTCATTTAACTTTTGAAATTGCTACTGAAAAAATTCAGCTTCCAAAAGTGGGAACCCCTGTGTATGTAGAATTAAATTACAAATGTAATACAGCTTTCCAAGTCGGTGTTTTTGCAAATTATAATCAAGAGCCTGTTATTATACAGTCTATTCTTACAATAAATCCTAAACTAGAGTGGAATAAAATTTATATTGATTTGACCTCTGCTATAATTAACACTCAAAATGCAGACAGTCATAAAGTTTTTATCTCTATGAAAAGAGATATTAATAGTAATGAAATAGCCGAGTTATATGTTGATAACTTCAAAATCGTATATTAAATTGAATAAAACAACACAACTCATAAAATATCTATTTTTTGATTTATTATCGGCAGTAATATCGTGGACTTTTTTTTTCAGCTATCGTAAGGTTTTTATAGAAGAGTTAGCAATTGATTTTACCAATAAGTTTTATCTTGGCATTGTTCTTATTCCTATTTTTTGGATAATATTATATGGCGTAACGGGTACTTACAAAAACATTCTTAGAAAATCGAGACTGAAAGAGTTATCGGAAACATTTTACATAGTGCTTATTGGTACAGTCATTATCTTTTTTGTTGCTCTACTTGACGATTATATCGACAACTATCGAACTTATTACAGTCTCTTTGTTGTTCTTTTTTGTTCGCATTTATTTTTCACTGCCCTTTTTAGGTTTTCACTCACCACTATTACCGCAAAAAAAGTCCATCAGAAAAAGATAAGTTTTAATACCCTTATAATTGGAAGTAATGTAAAAGCAATGGAAATGTACAAGGAACTAGAAGGTCAAAAATTATCGAGTGGATACAATTTTGTTGGATTTGTAAATGTAGAAGAAAAATCGCAATATCTGCTGAGTGAATTTATTCCTAAACTAGGAAGTCTAGAAGCTATTATTGAAGTGATAAATGAGTATAATATTGAGGATGTAATTATTGCAGTGGAGAGTGCTGAACACCATAAAATTGAAGAGATTATTGACCTATTGGAAGGTTCCGATATCTATATTAAAATGCTACCAGATATGTATGACATTATTTCTGGAAAGGTAAAAACGAGCACTATTTTCGGAACTGCACTTATCGAAATTGAGCACGATTTGATGCCTACTTGGCATTGGTTCTTGAAAAGGGTATTTGATGTAAGCGTTTCTTTATTTGTAATTATTATCCTTTCTCCTTTATTTTTAATTTCTGCGCTTTTGGTTAAGTTTTCTTCATCTGGAGAAGTTCTATTCAAACAAGAAAGAATTGGTTTACATGGTAGAGGTTTCAATATTATTAAGTTTCGTTCTATGTATGAAAATGCAGAAAGTAATGGACCACAACTGTCCTCAGATGAGGATAAGCGAATTACATCTTGGGGAAAAATTATGCGCAAAATAAGACTGGATGAATTGCCACAATTTTATAATGTATTAATTGGTGAAATGTCAATTGTAGGGCCAAGACCTGAAAGACAATACTATATAAATTTGATAGCTGAAAAAGCCCCTCATTATCATCATTTACATAAAGTAAAACCAGGAATCACATCCTGGGGGATGGTAAAATTCGGCTATGCTGAAAATATTGAACAAATGATTGAAAGAATGAAATATGACATTTTGTATATAGAGAATATATCCTTTGCTTTAGATTTAAAAATTTTAATATACACAGTGCTAATTGTATTGCAAGGCAGAGGAAAATAGATAGGAAAAGAAATTATACAAGAAACAACAAATAAATGAATAACATAACCGTAATTGGAGCTGGTACCATGGGCAATGGAATAGCCCATACTTTTGCCCAAAGAGATTTTAATGTAAACTTGGTTGATATATCAGCAAATGCATTAGAAAAAGCAATTTCCACTATCAGTAAGAATCTGGATAGAATGGTAAAAAAAGAGAAGATTACAGAGAAGGATAAGATTAGCACGCTATCTAATATTACAACTTATACTGATATATCGAAAGGAGTTAAAGGAGTGGATTTAGTATTGGAAGCAGCTACTGAAAGTAAAGAGTTGAAACTGAAGATTTTTGATCAATTGGATAATGTGTGTGATGAGCATACTATTTTAGCCTCAAATACCTCATCCATCTCAATAACTGAAATTGCTACAATAACCAATAGGGCAGAGAAAGTGATTGGAATGCACTTTATGAATCCTGTTCCTATTATGAAACTGGTGGAAGTAATAAGAGGTAAAGCAACTTCAGATCAGGTTACTTCTACAATAATGGAGATGAGTAAAACCCTAGGCAAAATTCCTGTTGAAGTGAATGATGCTCCAGGGTTTGTGGCCAATAGAATACTCATGCCAATGATTAATGAAGCCATTTATACTTTGCATGAGAATATATCTTCTGTTGAAGGAATTGACACGGTAATGATGTTAGGCATGTCGCATCCTATGGGACCCTTGCACTTAGCTGATTTTATTGGTCTAGATATCTGCCTTTCGATTTTGGAAGTGATGCATGAAGGATTTGGTGGTAAAAAATACAGCCCCTGTCCTCTTTTAATAGAAATGGTAGATGCTGGTAAATTAGGCATTAAATCAGGTGAAGGTTTTTATAATTACTCTGATGGATCCAGAAATAAAAAAGTTGCTGCACAATTCAGTAAAAACTAATTCAACCTTCCTTCCAATTTTGCTTGTAGAATAATATGTTCAATTAGCATGTCTTCTCTATCATTTATTGGGTCGTATTTTGTTTTCAAGTCATTGTTGTAAAACTTAGCTAAGGTTTGCCAAAAAAAAGCATTGAACCTTCCTCTATACGATTTTACTAACTGATAAGAGGTAATTTGTGTTTCTCTGTAAATCAATTTTACCAATATCCGCCCTTCACTCATTGTTAAGTTTTTAAGCTTTTCCGTATATTCCTCTTTCACCCACTTAGCAACCTCTTTTGTGTAGCGTTTTTTGTGCCTTCTTTTTGGTATACTATCCAAACCATCTTGTATCGCCCATAACTTTACTTTTGCGGTAAGGGAGTAAGGATACACTTTCAATACTTTTCTTTTTAGGATGTAATATCGCAATTTTTCATCAGAATCCTTAAAAGCTAAAATCTCTACTTCTGGCACTTTGGAAAGAATGATAGTATCTTCATCAACTATTGCAAATTCTTTAATAGTAGGCTTTACTTGCGCCTTCACAAATAGTCCAAAACCTAAAAAAACTAGAAGAAAAAGTATCTTCTGAAATTGCATCTTATTTTTGAAGAATGAGTTTGTGTTCAGTGCTAGCATTAGCAGTTGTTACTTTTGCAAAATATATGCCATTATTGAGTTCGCTTAAGTCTAAATAAAATTCGAAAGCATTTACACCCAAAAATTTAAATAATAATTTACCACTTACATCCATAATTGAAATGGATTCCATTGGCATATCGCTACTTATTTCGCACATACCTTTTAGTGGATTAGGATGCACTACAATTTGATGTATTTCTTCATCTAGCCCTGTATATATTGCTGTGTAATCTGCAGAGGAAACATCACAGCCATTATAGTTAATCTCTACTTTGTAAATTCCTGCTTGTGTGATGTTAATTGTATTTGAATTTGCGCCATTAATGATTACTCCATTTAAATACCACTGATAGCTATAAGAAGAATTGCTGATAGTGGATAACTGATTTCCATTTTGAGTAATTATTGGTGTGTTTAAAGGAGTACTTAAAACTGCAGTAACCTCAGTGTAATTTGATTTACAGTTTTCTTGTAATTGCAAATTATAAAAGAAATAATGATATGTTGCACTATTTGGAGAATTATGTCCAGTGATACTTGCTAAAGCTCCAATGTTATAAGGGTATGCAGCTCCTGTTGAGTTCCGGTATAGATCAGAACCAGCAGCACCAATTCCTAGCTCAAAATCATTACCAACAGGTAAATCAAAATCCACAAATAATGTATTTAATCCAGGGGAGACAGTTATGGTTGTATCGTCAATTACACTGCTATTATTATCTCTTAGCTCAAAAGTAATGATATTTGACGAACCAGCATATACATCTAAAGAAACAATAGTTGATGGAGAATAACAATCAATAAATAGATGTCTGTCATTATTATAATGCCCACCCCCTCCAATGTTATTATCTACTGGACCACCAAAAACAGGTGCGCTTTCCTTTTTTAGGTAATAAGAAGTAGAATTGTTTAGTGTTGGAGTGGTAAAAGAGTTTCCTGTTCCAATAATAATATTACTTGTAGTATCATCATACCAATTGATAGTTCCTGTTGAGAAAGAAATAAGTGTAAAACTACTGGAATCAGCACAAATGGTATCGTTATAAGCAATTGGTCCTAGGTTATAAGCAACCGTTATAAAATTTGTTTGCGATATATTATCTGTTCCTAATGTATTTGTAACTTGCAGACTTACCGTATAAATACCTTGATTTTGATAAGAATGGGTTGGATTTTGTTGTGTGGAAGTGTTTCCGTCCCCAAAATCCCAAAGCCAAGAACTTGGGTTATTAGAACTTAAATCAATAAAATTAATATCTCCTGAGCATGAAGTTGTACTTTGTGCTGAGAATGATGCTATAGGAGGTGATGCACATCCGCTATTCGTTGGTTGTTCATTTACTGCAACCTCTCTCCTTCCTTTTTTATCTGAACTTACACAAGATCGAATGCTAAACCAACTATCCGTGATTCCAGTGGTGTTATGATAGAAAGCATTTGTTGTAGTAGAACTGACTATAGAATCCATATATTTTTGCCCAAGCATGGATACCTCATAAGAGGTAGCACCAGAAACAGGACTCCAATAAAAGAAAATAGAATCAGGACATGTCCAATCTACAATAAAATTTTGAGGGATATCAATGATAGTAAAATTTGCATCAGAAATATCAGATTGAGAACCTCTACTAACTCTAACAAGAGCATCTCCAGTACTTCCTGCAGCGATTGGAATAGTCCAATTATAATAACGAATACTTGAGTTTACATTTGAAGAAATAGTTGTCCAACTAACACCGTTATTAATTGAAAACTCTAAAGTAAATATTCCTGAATTATCAAAAGCATCCCAGCGAATCATTTCATTATCTCCAGGAACTAATCCTTCTCCACCATTAGGATACGTAAGGGTAATCTCTTCTGAGATTAATTCATACACTAAAAAATATTCTTGTGGTCCGTAAGGAACAGATGTTCCTGTAACAGTCAAATTATAGCTTCCTGTAGTAGGATTATCAATAGTTACTTGTTCCATATTATTCCTATCATCTACTCCTCTTGTTGCTGGCTGATTTAAATTTGTTGAATTAGGTGTATGATCAAGGATCCATGGCTGATAAGTAGTTCCGTTAGGTGATGTAAGAAGGATATCCAAATTATTAATAAGTGCAATACTTGCACTTGTGCTCGCTTCTTTATCGTGCCAGTACACCATAACCCTAAATTGTTGAGTACCAGAGGGAATACTTATGTTATGTGTATTATTGCCTAAGTGTGAAATACTATCCTCAATATAGGTTTGGTTTTCTAGAATCTTTATAGCTTTCAAGGCATTTACCTCTCCCCAACCGTATTTAAAATCTGGACCAGAATTACCCAAATCATCAGCAGAATTAAGTAAAATTCCTTTCATTAACC
>DASCPP010000006.1:0-14522 GCA_036012565.1 Flavobacteriales bacterium
GAAGGATCTCTCAGATATTATTGGTTGTGCTCCAGAGACTCTTATTAGATCTCTATCTGCACTTAAGAATGATGAGATAATCTCTATTGTTAAAAAGGATATAAAGGTTGTTGATATTCAGAGACTTCATAGGATAGCAAACGTATATCGTGTGTGCTCCAACCACAGACCTTGAAGTAACGTTTAGAAATTATGGAGATGTTCCATTAACTTCTTTAGATTAATATACTAGGTGAAGATTATATTGTAATCAAACTTATTAGATTCTAAAAATATACTCTTACCCATTATCATCTCCAATAACTACTTCTAAAGCATTATCTGTTTCTCTATTAATAAAGTCTTTGTAGCATCTGAACTGAAATTTTATCGCTTGAAATATTTCCAAAAGAATAGTGTGCAATATGATAGCTTATTCTTTTTGTTATTTCTACTTTCTTTGCAATTTTTTTCAGCCATCTATTGTATTTACTTTAAGAGGCTGAAACTAATAAAATTGGATTAGTGACAGAAGTCATGTTTTATATATAATGTTCTACCTTATTTTGTAAGATTAATTTTATAAACGATATAAAATGGTAATGTTATAAACATAATGGATCAGAAAATACTTATAAAGAGAATTCTTAATTTAAAACAAGAGAAAAACGCAATCATTTTAGCTCATTATTATCAAGATCCATCTATTCAAGAAATAGCAGATTTTGTTGGTGATAGTTTAGGATTATCTCATAAGGCAAAAAAGACAGAGGCTAATATTATTGTTTTTGCAGGAGTACATTTTATGGCAGAAACAGCAAAAATTATAAATCCAGAAAAGAAAGTTATTTTACCAGATATGGATGCGGGATGTTCTCTTTCAGAGTCTTGTCCAGCTGATAAATTCAAAGAATTTATAAAAAATCATCCTAATCATACTGTAATTTCTTATATTAATTGTTCTACCGAGATAAAAGCATTAAGTGATATTATTTGCACCTCTTCAAACGCACTAAGAGTGATAAACTCTGTGCCAAAAGAAAGAGAAATAATATTTGCTCCCGATAAGAATTTAGGGGCCTATTTGGCTCGTAAAAGTGGTAGAGAATTAGTTCTTTGGGATGGTACTTGCATTGTGCATCAAGAATTTTCAGAAACAAAGATTGAAACACTAAAGAAGGAACATCCTAGTTCAAAAGTTATTGCACATCCAGAATGTACTTCATATATATTAGATTATGCAGATTTTATAGGGTCTACTACAGCCCTATTAGATTTTACAAGATCGGACAAATCACAAGTTTTTATAGTTGCGACAGAAGCTTGTTTATTATATCAAATGAGGAAGAGAAGTCCTGAGAAAGAATTTATTGTAGCTCCTGTTGTGAGTAGTTGCAGTGCTTGTCAACAATGTCCATATATGCAAAAAAACACATTAGAGAAATTGTATCAATGTTTAAAGAATGAATCTCCTGAAATTATAATTGAAGAGAAACTTAGAAATAAAGCATATATATCGGTTCAGAAGATGATGAAGATATGAAAACAGAATATTTAGTAATTGGTTCAGGAATTGCGGGATTGAGCTTTGCATTAAAGGTTGCTCAATATCAAACAGAATCAAAAATTACGATTATAACAAAATCTTATGAAGCGGATGGAAGTACTAAACATGCACAAGGTGGTATTGCTGTGGTTTCTGATTTTAATAATGACTCTTTTGAAAATCATATTAATGATACGCTTTTGGCAGGTGATGGATTATGTAATCCTAATATTGTAAACTTTGTGGTGGAACAAGCTCCCATTCGATTTAAGGAACTAATAAGTTATGGTACTGATTTTGACCAAGATAATAAACAAGAATATGATTTAGCAATGGAGGGAGGGCATTCTCAAAAAAGAATAATCCATAAACAAGACTGCACGGGACTAGAAATAGTAGAGTCTCTATTGAGACGAATAAAATCTTATAAAAATATACAGATAATAAAACATCTGTTTGCAATTGACTTGATAGTTGAGAAGGGATCATGCTTTGGTGTAATTGCTAAAGATGTAAATACTAATAAAATTAGAAATATCCTTGCTAAGAAAACATTACTTGCTACTGGAGGTATTGGACAAGTATTTCAGTCTACTACTAATCCTTTAGTTTCTACTGCCGATGGAATTGCAATGGCAAAACGAGTAGATGTTAAAATAAGTGATATGGAGTTTATCCAATTTCATCCTACAGCATTATATAATCCAAATCAAACACCTTCCTTTCTGATTTCTGAAGCGGCAAGAGGTAAAGGAGCTATTTTGAGAACTGTGAATGGTAGTAGGTTTATGCAAAATTATCATAAGGATAAAGAACTTGCAACAAGAGATATTGTTGCTAGAGCAATTGATACTGAGACTAAAAAGACAAATGTAAATTATGTGTTTTTAGATTGTAGTACTATTCCTGAAAGAGAGATAGAAAAACATTTTCCAAATATAAAGAAGAAATGTGAAGAGTTAGGGTTGGATCTAAGTACAGATTCAATTCCTGTTATGCCTGCAGCACATTTTGTATGTGGTGGTATAAATACAGATATAAATGGGCGAACAAATATCAATAATCTTTATGCATGTGGTGAGTGCGCAAACACAGGGCTTAATGGCGCAAACAGACTTGCTTCCAACTCCTTATTAGAGTCTTTAGTTTTTTCACATCAATGTGCAATGGATGCAACTAATAGTATAGAAGAAATCAGTATTTCTTTTAAAGATTTAGGCAATAATGATATAAACAGAAAAGAATACTCTCATCAAAAAATTCAACATATGCTTTTCGGAATTAAGAATGTAATGAGTGAAAATGTTGGAGTTCTTACAGATGATAAATTATTAAGAAAGGCCTATAGTTTTATAACTAATATGCAAGAAAAAATAGAGGTGATTTATCAAGAATATAAGGCGTCAATTGCATTATTAGAATTAAGAAATATTTCATTAGTGTCATATCTTATTATTCAACAATCATTGGAACGAAAAGAAAACAAAGGGGTTTTTTATAATGAAAATTTAGTTAAATTGCAATTATGAATTTAATAAATCACATCTTTTCAAGAGTAATGAAAAGAAACCTATACAAGAATAAAATGTTAAAAGATCCTTTTACACAGTTTGAAAAATGGTTTTATTTTGTTAAACGATTGAAAATAATTCCATTTTATGATAGAATGGGGTTAAGTACAATAAGTAAAGAGGGAATACCTACTTCCAGAATTGTTCTTTTGAAAACGATTGATAGTAAGGGATTTGTTTTTTTTACAAATTATAAAAGTAATAAGTCAATTGATATTCAATTAAATCCAAATGCATCCCTCTTATTTTATTGGCCATTAATAGAAAGGCAAGTACGTATAAATGGTAAAATTGAAAAGGTGTCAGTAGAAGAATCAGAGAGCTATTTTAAAACACGCCCAAGAAAAAGTCAAATTGGAGCATGGGCATCTAAACAAAGTTGTATTATTCATTCTAAAAAAGATTTTGAAAACCAAATTACTAAATACACTGAAAAGTATAAAAATAAAACAATTCCTTGTCCTCCATTTTGGGGAGGTTATCGATTAATTCCTTCATCATTTGAGTTTTGGCAAGCTAGAGTAAATCGATTACATGATAGATTTCTTTATACGATTAAAAATAAAAATTGGATAATTAAAAGATTATCCCCATAAGGAATATAAAAAATAGAGCCATTATTCTATCCTCTTAAAATGAGCTGTAAAATGACGGAGGAATTGATTTTCTTTTATGATTTCTATTCCTTTAGCTGTAGATTTATTTCTCAATAATTCTTCAAATATCTCTACTATATAATCTATATGAGATTGTGTGTAAACTCTTCTAGGGATAGCAAGTCTTACTAAGTCCATTTCTGCAGGAATTAATTCTCGTTTCTCATCATATTTCCCGAACATAACTGAGCCAATTTCAACTGATCTTATTCCACCCTTTAAGTACAAATTGCAAACCAATGCTTGTCCTGGATATTGGTTTATTGGTATGTGATTGTAAAATTCTCGCGCATCAATATACACAGCATGTCCTCCTACTGGTCGCATAATCGGTATGCCCATCTCATGTAATTTATTTCCTAAATAAGTAGTTGAAGAAATTCTGTAATGCAAATAATCTGCATCAAAGACCTCTTGAAAACCAACTGCTATTGCTTCCATATCTCTCCCGCTAAGTCCTCCATAAGTCGCAAATCCTTCTGTAATAATTAGTAAATTAATACACTCATCAGCAAGTTTTTTATCATTAAGTGCTAAAAATCCACCCATATTTACAAGAGCATCTTTTTTAGCACTCATTGTACAACCATCCGCAAGAGCAAACATTTCCTGAGCAATTTGTTTGTATGTGTAATCCTCAAACCCTTCTTCTCTTTGCTTAATAAAATATGCATTTTCAGCTATACGGCAGGCATCTAAGACAAAAAGAATTCCATGTTTTTTACAAATCTCCGAAACTTCTTTTGTATTAGACATACTTACTGGTTGGCCTCCACCACTATTATTGGTAACAGTTAATATGACAGCACTAACATTCTTAGCTCCCCACTTTTTAATTGTAGTAATTAAAGTTGGAATATCTAGATTTCCTTTAAAAGGATGTTCAATTGCAGGATTTTTTCCCACGTCTGTTAAGCAATCAACTGCTTCAGCACCTGAGAATTCAATATTAGCTCTTGTAGTATCAAAATGTGTATTGCTAATAAAAATCTTTCCTTTACCACCAATATGACCATATAAGATACGTTCAGCCGCACGCCCTTGGTGCGTGGGAAGAATATGTTTGTAGCCAGTAATATCCTGCACTGAACTTTCTAGTTTTCCCCAACTTCTTGCTCCAGCATAACTCTCATCACCATGCATCATAGCAGCCCATTGTGCCGAACTCATGGCAGAAGTTCCACTATCTGTTAGTAAGTCAATTAACACATCCTTTGCTGATAGTAAGAAAGGATTATAGTGTGCTTCTTTTAAATATTTTTTTCTCTCTTCTTCAGTTGTCATCTGAATTGGTTCTACCATTTTAATTTTAAATGGTTCAATAATTGTTTTAGGCATAACTTTAATTTTTTTCATTATGCAATAATATTTAATTTAAAGAAATACTTCTTATAAAGTATATTAATTTTTTATTAACCATTCATCTCCTGCAACTAAAAAACTTAACTTTGCAAACGCAAAACCAACTAAATGAACACAGAAATTGAAATCATGGCGCCAGCAGGATCTTGGGAAGCACTACAAGCCGCTATTCAAGGAAGAGCTAACTCCATATATTTTGGCATCGAACAACTCAATATGCGTGCTAGAGCTTCTAACAACTTTACTTTAGAAGACTTGAAAGAAATTGCTCAGATCTGTCAAGAAAATAATGTAAAGTCATACATCACGCTTAACACTATTATTTACAACCACGACCTTTCTTTGATGAAGCGTATTGTGGATACTGCTCAAGGAGCAGGCATTACTGCCATCATCGCTTCAGATCAAGCCGTAATCAACTATGTTGCTTCTCAAAAAATGGAAGTACACATCTCAACACAAAGCAATGTAACCAACATAGAAACCGTACGCTTCTTTGCACACTTTGCTGATGTAATAGTTCTTTCTAGAGAGCTAAGCTTAATACAAGTAAAGGAAATCACTAAAATAATTGAAAAAGAAAACATTTGTGGTCCTTCAGGCAATTTGGTAAAAATTGAGATTTTCGCACACGGAGCACTATGTGTAGCTGTTTCTGGTAAATGTTACATGAGCTTACACACTAGCAATTCTTCTGCTAACAGAGGAGCTTGTATACAAAACTGTAGAAGAACTTACACCCTAACCGACACCGAATCTGGTCATCTGTTTGAGGTTGACAATGAATACATCATGTCACCTAAAGATCTTTGTACCATTGGTTTTATTGATCAGATAATTGATGTTGGTGTTACCATATTGAAACTAGAAGGAAGAGGAAGAGCGCCAGAGTATGTAAAAACAGTTACACAATGTTATAGAGAGGCTGCTGATGCTTACTTAAACGGAAGTTACAATCAGGAAAAGGTTGATACATGGTTGAAACGCCTAAAAAGCGTTTATAACAGAGGTTTTTGGGATGGCTACTACTTGGGACAAAAATTAGGTGAATGGGCTGGCGTACATGGCTCAAAAGCTACTAGGAAAAAGGTCTTCTTGGCCAAAGGGAAAAGATACTTCCCAAGAATTCAGGTAGCCGAATTCCAAATGGAAGCGCTTCAACTGAAAAAAGGAGATCAAATCCTTATAACAGGGAAAACCACGGGGGTTATTGAAACTACTATTGAAGAAATTCGTGTAGATAATGCACAACAAAAAGTAGTGAATAAAGGAGATAACTTCTCTATTCCACTTCAAGAAACTATCAGGCCTGGCGACAAACTATATAAGGTCGTAGATGCCTAAACTGATTCAAATAACACAACAGCGCCATAAATGCATTGGCTGTAATTATTGCGTAGAACTTGCTCCCGAGCGTTGGCGCATGTCTAAAAAAGACGGAAAAAGCATCTTACTAGAAGCCAGAAACAAGAAAGGTTTTCATACCGTTTCTGTCCATGAGATGCAGCTAGTAGAAAACCAAGCAGCTGCTAATGCCTGTCCTGTTAAGATCATTCAGATAAAAAAACTATAGCTAAGCAAGTGTTTTCAGATAAATAGTAGCCCTATTAAAACAAAACAGAAGCAAACTTACAGAAGATTTACGGAAAATATTAAGAGAAAAAAGTCGGGGTAGCAAGATTCGAACCTAATTACTTCACTACATATATTGAGATTTAATAATTTGCTACTGAAGGACTTGGAAACTCCTGTCATTGAAAAAATCACTTTTTTATCTTCTAACATATTTTCTATTTTAAGAACGCAAAAATAACTAATATAGATTTTATAAAATGCTGTAAAAGTCCAGATTTCTTATTTATGATAAAAATCACTTTCCTATATCATTTATAGAAGTATTTTTGCAGTATGATAAGTGTAGAAGAAGCAAAAGATATCATAACAAACAGAACGCAACAACTTCCTGAAACAAAAATGAATGTAGTTAATTCTGTAGGACATACTGTATCAGAAAATGTTGTTGCAAAGATTAACATTCCTTCTTTTGATAATTCTGCAATGGATGGTTTCTCATTAATCCACTCTGATATTGAAAATGGAGTTAAGGAATTCATCATTTTAGAGGATATAAAAGCGGGTAATCATAAGAAGATTTTTGTACGCTCTGGAGAATGTGCTCCAATCTTTACAGGTGCCCCTATCCCAAATGGTGCTGATACCATAATAATGGTTGAAAAAACATCTGAAAAAGATGGGAAGATGATAATTAAAAAAGGATATAATAGTACCATTGGAAAACACATTCGGCTTTTAGGAGAACAAATCAAAGAAGGGAAAATTGCACTTAAAAAAGGAGATATTATTAATCCTTCAGCAGCATCCTATTTGTCTGCTTTAGGAGAAACAAAAGTGCAAGTTTATTCCTCTCCAAAAGTTAAAATAATAACAACAGGAAACGAGATAGTTCAAGCAGGAAATCCCCTTAAATCCGGACAAATTTACGAGAGTAATTCTACAGCACTTATTAGTCTATTAAAGGAGCAAAATGTAAGTGATATTTATCATGAAGTTGGAAAAGACACAATAAAAGAACTTCTTTCAACTTTGAAAGATGTAGAAAAATATGATATCGTTATCTTGACTGGAGGAATTTCGGTTGGAAAATACGATTTTGTTGCTGATTGTTTAGAAAGAATTGGTGTAAAAAAAGAATTTCATAAGGTAGCTCAAAAACCAGGAAAGCCGCTTTATTTTGGAACAAAAGGAAATACCTTGTTTTTTGCACTTCCAGGAAATCCTGCTGCTGTAATTACATCTTATTACCAGTATATTTATCCTGCAATCCAAAAGATGATGGGATCTAAAAAGATAACTCTAAAACAATCTTCTCTACCTCTTTTGCAAAATGTAAGAATAAAAGCAAATCGAGCAAATTTTTTGAAAGGAAAGATTAGTAAAGAAGGTGTTGAAGTTCTTTCAGGGCAAGGTTCTCATATATTAAGTTCATTTGCAATTGCAGATTGTTTAATTTATCTTCCTAAAGGAAAGAAAGATTGGGGAAAAGGAGAAAATGTTGAAGTACATATTTTACCGGAATGAAAACAACAGGAATTATATTAGCAGGAGGATTGAGTTCGAGAATGGGAGAAGATAAAGGGATAATTCAGTTAGATGAATATAAAATGATTGAAAAAATCATTCGATTGATAGACCCGTTTTGTAATGAACTAATAATTTCTGCAAACAACTCAAATTATGATAAATTCGGACTGAAAGTTGTGAATGACAAAATAGATCGAATTGGTCCAGTTGGAGGAATAATTAGTTGTATGAGAGAAGAAAACAGCAACTCTTATCTAGTGATGAGCTGTGATACTCCAAATGTTTCTAGTCTCACAATTGCACAATTATTTAATAATTTGGATGATTCTGATGTGGTTATTTATAAGATAGATAATAAAATAGAACCTCTTATTTCTCTGTTCTCTAAATCTGCAGTAGAAAAAATAGAAGAAGAAATTAGAAATAGAATCTTTAAACTTCAGGATGTGATAAAAAATCTTAATCACAATACTGTTTTTTTAGAAGATAATGAGAAAACAAAAAAAGAATTCTTAAACATTAACGCAAAAAAAGATTTGATAAAATATTATGAAGAATAAAGTACTTTTTTTTGGGATATTAGAAGATATTGTTGGTAGTAAGGAACTCATAATTTCTGAGAGTAACTCATCAGATGAGTTGCTAAAAAATATAAAAAAACAATATCCTGAATTGGAAAACAAAACCTTTCAGATTGCTGTAAATCAGCAAATAATAAATACAAATACAACACTAAATGATGGAGATGAAATCGCACTCTTACCTCCATTTGCAGGTGGATAAGAAAAAATCTAATGAGTAAAAAAGCACTAATAGAGGGCCCTATCTCTCCAGAAAGAATTGCAAAATCTATTGGGAATCATAGTAGTAAAACAGGAATAGGAGCACACAATATTTTCTTAGGTCAAGTTAGGGCCGACAAACATGAGGGAAAAATTGTTGAAGAAATAGAATACTCGGCATATGAAGATATGGCAGAGAAAATTTTTCATGAAATAAGAGAAAGTATTTTCGAAAAATATGATATATCTTGCATGCATATATATCATAGTGTTGGAAAGGTAAAAGCTGGTGGAATTTCACTCTTTGTTTTTGTTTCTTCAAAGCACAGAGGAGTAAGTTATGAGGCATCAAGAGATGTGGTTGAGCAAATAAAAGAAAAGACCCCAATCTGGAAAAAAGAAATTTTTGAAGGAGAAGAATATCATTGGGTATAAATTATATATAAGAAAATGAAAGATGTTAGTTGGAAAGTAAAAACTCTCAGGACTGCAACAGCACAAGCAATTATAAAGGTCGGAGATTTAGGAATGGAAGCTATCAATAATAAAACTGTTCCAAAAGGAGATCCTTTTGAGATTTCAAAAATTGCAGGGATGTTGGCAGTAAAAAATACTGCAGCTGTAATACCTCATTGCCATCCTATGCCAACTGAGAATACTGATATTGATTTTGAGATTTCAGGAAACAAAATAATAATAGAACTATCGGTAACTACAATTTACAAGACAGGCTGTGAAATTGAAGCAATTTATGGTGCAACCACCACTGCTGTTACTCTTTACGATCTATTAAAACCAATTGATACTGAGCTTGAAATTACAGATATTAAATTATTAAGAAAGAAAGGTGGTAAATCTGATTTTGTAAAAGATATTGATCCAAATCTGCAAGCTACTGTTATTGTGATGTCTGATAGTATTGCTGCAGAAAAAAAACACGATAAATCAGGAAAATCGATTGTAAATAAATTGGAAGAATGTGGTGTCCCTAACATTAATTATCACATTATCCCTGATGAAAAAGATGATTTACAAAACTTAGTAAATTCTTCTTTAGAAGAAGGTAGTAAACTCATCATCACTACTGGTGGGACAGGGCTTTCTCCAAGAGATATAACTCCTGAAAGTTTGCTTCCTATGTTAGATGTTGAAATCCCTGGAATAATGGAAGCAGCCAGAAGTTACGGGCAAGAGCGAACTCCATATTCTATGCTATCAAGAGGAATTGCGGGACTTATAAATGACACATTAGTTTTAGCTCTTCCTGGTTCTACAAAAGGAGCTTCAGAAAGCATGGATGCGCTTTTCCCTTACATTTTACATATCTACAAAGTAATTAAAGGTAGAAGACACGACTAAAGATGGAGTATATCCTCATCTGTATTTTAATAATAGCATTTTTATATGCTTCTGTTGGACATGGAGGAGCTAGTGGTTATCATGCAGTAATGGCCCTTTTTACAGTGGAAGCTATTTTGATGAAATCAACTGCACTTACCCTAAATATATTTGTTGCAGGGATTTCTTTTTATCACTATAAGAAAGCAGGATATTTTAGATGGAAACTTTTCTTCCCCTTCTCTTTAGGCTCAATTCCTTTAGCATATCTTGGAGGAGCAATTGATATACAAGAAGATATTTACAAAGGTATACTCGGGATTTTCTTAGCCTTTGCAGTACTAAAAATGTTAGGGCTAATTGGTAAAGAAAGAGAAGGATTGACAAATTTACCATTTGGACTGGGAATTGTTTTCGGAGGGATCCTTGGTTTTATCTCAGGATTAATTGGGATTGGAGGAGGAATTATTCTGAGTCCAATTTTACTTATTTTCAGATGGGCTAAAATGAAAGAAGCAGCAGCAATTTCTGCACTTTTTATTTTGGTAAATTCTGTTAGTGGACTTATCGGAATAATCAGTTCAGGAAACTACAAACCTATTGATGATATTTGGATATGGATAATTATTGCAATAATAGGTGGATTTGCCGGAAGTTATTTTGGTAGCAAAAAAATAAGCAGCAAAAGAGTGCAATATTTACTATCCATTATTTTATCTATAGCAAGTATTAAGTTATTAATAACCTTTTTTAACTTTATTGTATAAGAAAAGTCCACTAAAAGTGAACTCTTCAAAATTTATCTTTTTGTAACTTACTTATTATTCTTCCTCTAATTCAATTGATTTTGGGAATAAAATATTATTCTCCAAATGAATATGAATGTGTAAATCATCTTGAAACTCTTTTAAATGATGATAAAGTGCCTTATAAGTATTACAAGCGTGAATAGGTGGAGTAAAATTATTGCTTAATTTTTCTATTTTCTTAAAAATATCACCTGCAATATCATGTTCATGTTCCATCATTCTAATAGGATTTTGAACTGAGCCAAAAGGAACTTGGATTTTTTCTCCATTTCTGTGAGCAATTGCCAAATTTATAATGTGAGGAAACAGAATTCCTTCTTCTTTCATAAGATGTTGTTGTAACTCCATAGAAACTTCATGAAACAGCTTTGCAATTTCGATATTTTCTGGGTTATGATCACCATGAACTTTAGCAACTTTATTAGCAAATTCTGAAATGATTGGGAGTGATTCTTTTACATAAACATGATGTGTCTCCAAAATATGATTAGACAAAACATCCAATTCCATATTATCAAAATCTTTTTCAGCTTTTTCAGCATCTAACATTTCAATCTCATTGAGAATAGTTTCTGCCTTTACTTCTGTACCAAAACATGCTTCAGAGACCGGTTTACCACCTCCACAACAGAAATCAATTCCGTATTTCTTAAATATTGTTGCAGTTCTCATATCTGAGGCTACAATTTGGGCTACTGTTTTATCTTTCATTTTTTATTTATTTAATTATCCACCTATTGCAAACATACACCTTCCTTTTCCAAAATCTTTTTCTTCCTTTAATTCTTTAAAATCAGAAAAACCTCCTCTTTCTGCAAATTTAGATTCTATGTTTTTAAAGATTAACTCTTCAATATCATCACCTTTCCTATAAGAGGATAATAGGTCTAGTTCTGAATTAGAAAACAAACAATTCTTTATTTTACCATCAGCAGTTAATCTTATCCTGTTGCAAGTGTTACAAAAAGAATCAGTAATTGAGCTGATTACTGCAAAAGTTCCTTTACCACCTTTTAATCTGTAATTTTTTGCAGTATCATTTTTTGTATCTTTTATCCTTTCAAAATCAAAATTCCCCTCTACAATATTTAAAACTTCTTTATAACTTACAATCTTAGAAAAGTCCCATGAATTACCATTAAAAGGCATAAATTCTATAAACCTAACATGAATATTTTCATTTCTTGTCCACTCTACAAAATCTTTTATCTCATGTAAATTAACTCCTTTCAGAGCAACAACATTTACCTTTATTTTAAATCCTTTATCATGAAACAACTTAATATTAGAAAGCACTTTTTCAAGATAATCTCTTTGTGTGATTCTTTTGAATTGAGCTTTGTCAAGCGTGTCTAAACTAATATTAATTGACTTTAATCCGACTTCTTGAAAAAGTTCCAAATACTCATCAATCAAATATCCGTTGGAAGTAATTGCAAGATCAACTTGTAAGTTTGACAGTCGAGAAATAATTTCACGAGCATCTTTTCTGATTAGAGGTTCCCCTCCTGTTAATCTGATTTTTTTTACACCTAAAGAAACAAATGTTTTTGCAATATTTAAAAGTTCATCTGCTGACATTAATTTATCTGTCGGATAAAAGTTTATTTTCTCGTCAGGCATGCAATAGAAACATCTAAAATTACATTTATCGGTAATAGAAATACGCAAATAGTCGTGTTTCCTGCCAAAAGTATCTTTAATAATGTTTCTTATTTCCATTATTTTACATGATCAATCAAAGTATTCATCTCTTCAAATTCTTCCGAACTAATAAGCTGATGTGCTAACTGAAATAAAGTTTCGTCTTCTCTGTAAATGTGTAACCTTAACATTTCAATTAGTTCCAAACTATTTTGATAAGCCATATCACTTACAATATTTTTTGAGTCTTCATCAGGAAGTCTTGATGAAATTCCGATCATATTAAAAGCTAAAGTTCCTAATTGAATAAACTGATAATGGTCATCCTCAAAAATATTAATTGGAGTTTGAGAAAATTTAGAAGTACCGTGCTCTCCGCTTTCTATGAATTTTTCTTCTAAAAGAGGAAACAGTACTTTTTCTTCTTTTCTGTTATGATGCAAAAGTTCATTGTCAAAAAACTGAAAAAACTCAGAAAAAATATCATTTATATCTTTGTTAATCTTCCATTTTTCTTCTCTGAATTGCTGTAGTGCTTTTTCGAATTTATTTATCTTCTTAATTGCAACCTTATGCTCCAGCATTAGTTTTTTAATAACATCAGGCATATCATCATAACTGATATGTTCAATCTTTTTGGAATATGCTTCTGGTGGGTCCATTGGAGATTCTCCCTCATCTATTCCTGGCTCTTTGGTAACCTCTCTTTTTATAGGGTCATCTTGCGCTATTTGCCTTTTTAAATCCTTATCTAAATCAAATGCTCTCTTACTGGATTTCCTGTCTACAATTGTTATCTTTTTCATGATGCAAATTTACTGAAATATTATAATAAAATGACTCGTAGAGAGTCCTTTTATATTGTGTGGTGAGTGTATTTTATGGATTATCAAATTCTCTTTTAGGACCTTGGTAATACCACCAGTTTAGCAAAAGACAGATTATATAATAAGCTGCAAATCCGTATAATGCATACTCAGCAGTACCAGCTTTTATTTGCTGGCCAAATACTTTTGGGATAATAAAAGCTCCATACGCTGCAATTGCTGAAGTCCACCCTAAAACAGGGCCTGTTTTCTCTTTACTGAAAATATAAGGGATACTTCTAAAAGTTGACCCATTCCCTATTCCAGTAGAGATAAACAATAACATAAAACAAGCAAAAAATGGCCACCAATATTGTTCTGGATTATCTGAACTCCCAGCTTGAATAACAAAGTAAGCAACAGCTAATGCTCCTACTATTTGCAATAGAGTACTCCACATAGTTACTTTTGCTCCGCTATTTACTTTGTCAGAGATAATACCTCCTAATGGTCTAGCTAATGCTCCTAAAGCAGGGCCAATAAACACCCAAAGCATAAAATTAGGTGCATTTGGATTAATAAATGTAGGGTCATTAGGATTAATATAAACAAAAATATCCTGACATAATTTTGGGAATGCTGCTGAAAAGCCAATGAATGAACCAAAAGTCATTGTGTAGATAATAGTCATTATCCAATTATGTTTGTCCGATAAAATTGAAAATTGTTTATTAAGATTATCTTTAATCTCATTTGGAGTTGCAAACTTCATTAATAATACTGCTAAAATAATTACAATAGGAAGAACAATCCACATATTTAACTTTAACACAATCAGTAAATAACCACCAACACTTGCTGCAACTAATCCAAGTAATACAAGAAATAATGTTTTACCTATTCCTTGTATAGTAGATGGAAAGTTTG
>DASCPP010000007.1:0-5152 GCA_036012565.1 Flavobacteriales bacterium
CACCCAATGAAAGCAATCCTTCTATGCTAAATTGATGATTAATTTTCAAAGCAAAATCCATTTCCACTCCTTTATGTAAAGCATTCATCCCATTTATATTTGCTTTAAATGGCACATCATCTACCATTACTGTCACTCCACCATTTGCAGGTTTGTTTTCCCAGATAGTATAATAGCCATTTACATTAGCAGAAAGTAAAGAGGAACGATATGAATAACCTCCTTCAACTGCCTTTACTTGTTCATTGCGAATATCTCTAAAAAGTTGATTGCTATAATCATATACATTATTAAATCTTGGTGCTTTAGATATATAACCCACATTAAAAAACACATTATTGTATTCATCCAAATTTACATTTGCTCCCGCCTTTATCGTATAGCCTCTAATCCATTTCCAATTGGTTTCAGCCAATTTTGCTTCTTCAGAGTTTCTTGTATAGAAGTTCCCGTTATGCCAAATTGTATCCTCAATCATGACTGCTTTATTATCAATTACATTCATTGAAGTTCCTAAGGCTTCCACATAAGTAGTGTCGTTTAAAACTAAGTCTTTCTTTTTAAAATAATCGATTCGTTTATAAGCAGAATTAGAGCCAGAAATATTAAAAAATGCACTTAACATTCCATTGCTGTATTCCATTTGAGAAAAAACACCTGACCATTTTACTATTCCATCATTATGATACCCCACTACACTCTCTTCTCTTTTTATCTTAGAAGGTTGTAGTTTATTTGCATCATCAATAGCATAGTCAGCTCCTAATAAATCATAAATTTCACGATAATGCTCTCCTTTATAATAGCGCATATCCAATCCTCCTGAAAGTGAAACTTTATCAGATGCCTGATAATTAAGAGTAGATAATCCGCCATACCAATAATGATTATTAATTGAACTTCTTAAATAAGTACTTGCTTTTGTTTCTGTTTCAGAATAAAGAGGGTCTATACTATTAAATATTCCTTCCGTGTTTACATTTGTGTTGTAGGCCTCTTGCAAATTGTATTGCCCATCTGTATCATAATTGTTTGTATTTCCACTTAAACCTGTTCCACCTCCATGCCCAATAGAAGCATAAAAAATATTTGAAACATAAAATTTATCATTAACAGTCCAGAAATCTCTTAATGAAAACTGAGGTTTATGGTAATAATTTTGTTTTGTATTTAAAGTTTCTCGATTGTGAATTGTATCGCCATTACTATTGATAGTCCATCTATCCAAATAGCCCCAATGCTTGTTGTAAGCAATTCCTTTGTTTATTGTTCTGCCGGAAAGATCAGATGTGTCTCCTAGAGATTGTGCGTAATCGGCATCATAAGTTGCAATATCACTTTTATAAGATCTTTGTCCGTGTTTTTGTGGTGCTCCCATAGCTGATAAACTGAGAATATGATTTCCTATTTCTTTCTGTATTTTTGCATAATAAAAGAAGCCCTCACTCCAAGTTTCATCCACAAACCCATTTCCTTTTTTATAAGAGCCAGCCAAAGTATATCCCCATCCATTTTCTAACCTTCCAGAATTATAACCAAGAGATGTTCTTAATCTGCCAAAAGAACCAACTGATTGTTTTATGGTTCCTCCCGCTTTATTTCCAATTCCTCTTGTTAAAATATTCATGGTTCCTCCAACTGATGGAATAGCAATTTTTGATGCTCCCAATCCTCTTTGCACTTGTATGTTAGAGGTTATTGCATCCAATCCAAACCAGTTACTCCAATACACCCAGCCATTTTCCATATCATTTACCGGAATTCCATCAATCATTACTGCCACATTTCTTTGGTTAAATCCTCTAATGGTAATTCGGGCATCTCCATCCCCACCACCACTTTGAGTAGCGTAAACTCCTGGAGTTGAATTCAGCACCATAGGAATATCTTGAGAGGCTAATTCCTCATTTATCTTTTTCATGGGAATAGTTGAAAAGGCTACTGGTGTTTCCCTATCTCTTGCAATATCAGCCACTACTTGCACCTCATTTAGCAAGATGGTTTTTAGTTTGAAATTCAAAATTTTTGTTTTTCCAATAATAGATACGATCTTACTTATTGTTTGATATCCCACATAAGATATTTTTAAATTTCGTTCTCCTTCTTGAATAGAAATAGAATAATTTCCATCTATGTCAGTTGCAGTTCCTTTCCCCTTTCCATAAATGATAGTTGCTCCAATAAGTGCTTCTCCGGTATTTAAATCTGTTATTTTCCCGCTTAAAGTAGTTTGCGCATCAGCTGCGAGACTTGAAATTACAGCAAAACCTAAAATTATAATCTTTCTCATAATTTATTGACAAGAATACTGATGGGAACATCAGTATATTTATTTAATAACTAATTTGTTTTGAGCTATTTCCCCATCAGTAAATTGGATATTTACAATATACGTTCCTTTAGATAAGATATTGGTTGAAATTATATTGTCTGATGAAAATAAAACAACTTCTCCCAATACATTTAACAATTCAATCTTTTTAATGTTTGTATTTGAGCTAATAACTACTACACCTCCAATATTTACAGGATTAGGATACATTATATAAGAGACATCATCTTTCTCATTTATTGTACTAATACTACAATCACAGGTATGTGTTCCCATTCCTGAATAAGTCCCGTCTGGCAAAGAATCATATTCCAAAGTAGGATTAAAAACAATAGGATTCATAGTTACACCTTTTTTCACAGATGCTTTCCTAACTAATGTTTGTCTTTTGCTCCACCAAGTCCCTCCGTTTGCATCGGTGTATCCTGCTGAGGCATCATCAGTCCACGCATTACCTGGGTCTTCACCTACTTTGCCAAAAATATCAATAATATTTCCATCGTTTTCTAAAGTCATAGCATCATCTCCATTAAAATAAAAAGGAGTTGGATAAATGCCGCTTCCATGCAAATCACAGGCAGCATAAAAAACAGGGTCAACCGGTACAGACCAATAAGTAGAAACCCAAACAGAATCTAATTGCCCGTTTCCAATTGCAATAGCTTGTCCAGGAACAAGGTTACCACTTAAAGGCCAAGTATCAGGCCCTGATGTAGCCCCATTTCCATATCTGTTTATAGAATACCCTGCTAAGTCAATTGAGGCATTTGTAGGGTTATAAATTTCAATTGCATTATTATTTGCAGGGCCTTCTACATATTCTGAAATAAATAATTCTGCACAATCCAATAATTGAGCATTTGCACTCATTGCAAAAAGCATACTTATACTTAGTAGAATTTTTCTCATTTTTCTCATTTTTTAATTAAGCGGCTAATTTACAAATTCGTATTAAATACTACTCTTTTTCAGTATAAATTGTTTTTTTATCTTTGGAAAAATTTGAATTACGAATATGGGAAATAAGATTACAACCTTTAAAGAATATAAAGTTGAATACGAAAAAAGCATCCAAAATCCTTTAGAGTTTTGGGAAGAAAAAGCCAACAATTTCACTTGGCAAAAGAAATGGGATAATGTGCTTAATTGGGATTTTAACAAGCCGGAAATAAAATGGTTTGAAGGAGGAAAACTAAATATTACTGAAAATTGTCTGGATCGGCATTTAGAAAAAAGAGAGGATCAAATAGCAATAAAATGGATACCAAATGAACCATCAGAAAAAAGTATATGTCTTTCTTACAAAGAACTACACTCAGAGGTTTGTAGATTTTCCAATGTATTAAAAAATAATGGCGCAAAAAAAGGAGATAGAATTTGCCTTTATATGCCAATGGTACCAGAGCTTGCAATTGCAGTTTTAGCTTGTGCCAGAATTGGGGCTATTCACTCAGTTGTTTTTGCCGGTTTTTCAGCAAAATCACTTTCTGACAGGATAAATGATGCTTCTTGCAATATTTTAGTTACTGCTGATGGTGGATTTAGAGGAGCAAAGATTACCCCCTTAAAAGATATTTCTGATGAAGCCATGAAAAGTACTCCTTCCATTGAAAGATGCATTGTTTTAGAAAGAACCAAAAGTAATATTAGAATGCAAAATGGAAGAGATATTTGGTGGCATGATGAGATGAAAAAAGCAGATTCTGATTGCCCTGTTGAGATTATGGATGCAGAAGATCCACTCTTTATTTTATACACTTCAGGTTCTACTGGTAAACCAAAAGGGATACAACACTCTACTGCTGGATACATGGTTTATACAGAGTTTTCTTTCAGAAATGTATTTCAGTATAATGATGGAGATATTTATTGGTGTACTGCTGATATTGGTTGGATTACAGGACATTCATATATTGTATATGGGCCTCTTTTAGCAGGGGCAACAACAATGATGTTTGAAGGAGTTCCATCTTATCCTGATGCTGGACGTTTTTGGCAAATTGCAGAAGAAAACAAGGTCAATATTTTCTATACTGCACCAACTGCAATTCGTGCATTAGAAGCAAAAGGAATGGAATTTGTAAATCCTTATAATTTATCCTCATTAAAAGTTTTGGGGACGGTTGGAGAGCCAATAAATGAAGATGCTTGGCATTGGTACGATAAAGAGATTGGGAAAGGAAATTGTCCAATTGTTGACACTTGGTGGCAAACAGAAACAGGTGGAATTATGATTTCAAATTTAGCTGGAGTTACTCCATCAAAACCAACTTTTGCTACATTACCACTCCCTGGAATACAACCCTGTTTAATAGATGAAAAAGGAAGTGAAATTGAAGGAAATTCAGTGGAAGGAAGATTGTGTATGAAGTTTCCTTGGCCCTCAATAGCAAGAACAATTTATGGCGACCATCAAAGATTTAAAGAGACTTATTTCTCAACTTTCCCTAACAAATATTTTACTGGTGACGGTTGTTTGCGTGATGAAAACGGAATGTACCGAATAACTGGAAGAGTTGATGATGTACTTATTGTTTCAGGTCATAATTTAGGAACTGCCGAAATTGAAAGTGCTATGGATGAGCATGAAAATGTGTGTGAAACGGCAATTGTTGGTTATCCTCATCCAATAAAAGGAAACGGAGTGTATGCGTATGTGATTTGTCATAACAAACCTGAAAATGAAGATGCTTTAAGAATAGAAATAAATGATTTGGTAACAAAAGAAGTTGGCCCTATCGCAAAAGCTGATAAAATTCAGTTTGTAAGCGGCTTACCTAAAACGCGATCTGGTAAAATAATGAGAAGAATTCTTAGAAA
>DASCPP010000008.1:0-11419 GCA_036012565.1 Flavobacteriales bacterium
ATAAAGCTCCAATGCTACTGTTAAAGCAGTTAAAACACCTCCAAGCAACATTTTTCTTCTATAAGTATAAAGCACTGCTGCAACTACCATTGGTACATATGCAATTGCGTGTGCTTTGGTCATATGCCCTGCCTGAATAATAATAAAGAAATATGAAGAGAATGCAAAAGCTATTGCTCCTACAGCAGATAGTCGATAATCCACTTTTAGCGATAATAGTAGGATATAAAAGCCTAGTAAATACAAAAACAATAAATTAGCTGGCCTTGGCATTCCTAAAGAAATAGTTTTAACTACATATTGAATTAAATTAGCATTCGACTTTGTAGAAATTTGATAAGCTGGCATTCCTGAGAACATAGAATTTGTCCAAAGAGCTTCTTCTCCTGTTGTCTCACGAAAATCAACTACCTCCTTACTCATGCCCTTATGATTCTTAATGTCTGGCGTATCTAAACGCTTACCTTCTAAAACGGGAGAAAAATAAGTAAAAGAAATACCCACAAACAATAACATCACGATCAGATGTGGGCTTAGTTTTTTAAAGTTTATCATAAGAGTTTTTTATTCATCAACTTCCTCAAAATCAACATAATCTCCTACTTCATCCGATTTTGTTTGTGTTGAAGGTTTTGTTTTTTCAAGCGTTACTTTTCCTTCTTCTTGTGTTGGGTTTTGCGGGTTTTGATGTTGCTGACCATATTGCTGCTGAAAACGATCTTGCATTTTATTAGCGAAACGTTTCAGTAAAATTGGTGCAAATATTCTAGCTAAAATCCTTAACAAATAAGAAATTAAGAAAAACCAAAACATAAATTTTACTAAGCCTACTAACATATTATTTACTTAAATATAAGTTTCGTTCAGAATATACTTTGGTAAAGTAATCATCCTTTAAATCATCAATAAAATAAATGGCCTCTCCTGTCGATTTCATTTCTGGTCCTAATTCTTTATTCACATTAGGGAATTTATCAAACGAGAAAACAGGAACTTTTATTGCATATCCATTCTTAGTAGGGCTAAAATTAAAGTCCGTCACTTTCTTTTCTCCAAGCATAACTTTTGTAGCATAGTTCGTGTAAGACTCATCATATGATTTTGCAATAAACGGCACAGTTCTTGAAGCTCTTGGGTTTGCTTCAATTACATAGACAACCTCATCTTTTATAGCAAACTGAATATTTATTAAACCAACTGTCTCAAGCGCAACAGCAATTTTATTAGTAATATCTATCATTTGCTGACGAACATTGTCACTTAAATCAAAAGTAGGCAATACAGCATATGAGTCACCTGAATGAATACCACAAGGTTCGATATGCTCCATCATTCCAATAATATAAACATTCTCTCCATCACAAATTGCATCAGCCTCAGCTTCAATTGCTTTATCCAAATAATGGTCCAGAAGTACTCTATTCCCAGGAATATCCTTTAGCAAATTTACAATATGATGCTCTAACTCCTCCTCATTAATTACAATTTTCATTCCTTGTCCTCCAAGTACATAAGATGGTCTAACTAAGATTGGAAAATCTAAATCTTTAGATATTTCTAATGCCTGCTCAGCCGTTTCTGCAACAGCAAATCTTGGGAAAGGAATATTATTTTCTTCTAAAAGCACAGAGAATCTTCCCCTATCCTCTGCTACATCCAATGCATTGTAAGAAGTCCCCATAATTTTAATACCATAACGCTCAAGTTTTTCAGCCAATTTAAGAGCTGTTTGCCCTCCTAACTGAACAATAACTCCTTCAGGGTTTTCATAGCGAATAATATCATAAATATGTTCCCAAAAAACAGGCTCAAAATAAAGTTTATCAGCAGTATCAAAATCAGTAGAAACCGTTTCCGGATTACAATTAATCATGATTGTTTCATAACCACATTCTTTTGCTGCCAATACTCCATGTACGCATGAATAATCAAACTCAATTCCTTGTCCAATTCTATTAGGGCCTGAGCCAAGAACAATAATCTTCTTCCTATCTGTTACTTCACTCTCATTCTCAGCAAACTGTACACCATTTTCCTCTTTTGGCATTTCAAAAGTTGAGTAATAATATGGTGTTTCTGCTTTAAACTCGGCAGCACAAGTATCCACTAGTTTATATACACGCTTAATATTCTCCGTATTTCTTTTATCGTATACTGCACTCTCCAGACATCTTACTAAATGTGCTATTTGTCTATCCGCATAACCCTTCATTTTCGCTTCTAGAAGTAAATCAGTTGGGATAGTATCAATCGTATATTTTTCTATTTCTTTTTCGAGTACTACAAGCTCTTCAATCTGATGTAAAAACCAATAATTAATTTTTGTAATTTCATGGATTTTCTTTGTGGGAATACCAATTCTTATTGCATCATATACTCTAAATATTCTATCTCCACTTGCATGTTTTAACTCATACAAAATGACATCCTGATCTGTTTTCCCTTTTCCATCTGCACCTAATCCATTACGTCCAATCTCTAAAGACTGGCATGCTTTCTGAAGTGCCTCTTGAAATGAACGTCCAATACTCATTACCTCACCTACTGATTTCATTTGTAAGCCAAGCTCAATATCTGAACCTTTAAATTTATCAAAATTCCATCTTGGGATTTTTACTACCACATAATCTAATGTTGGTTCAAAACAAGCAGATGTTGTTTTTGTAATCTGATTATCTAATTCATCAAGGGTGTAACCAATAGCTAATTTTGATGCAATTTTTGCAATTGGATAACCAGTTGCTTTTGATGCTAAAGCAGAAGAACGAGAAACCCTTGGGTTAATCTCAATAGCAATAATATCTTCTGACTCATCAGGATTTACGGCAAATTGCACATTACATCCTCCAGCAAATTCACCAATTGAGTGCATCATCTTTATTGCCATATCACGCATTTTCTGATATGTTGTATCAGCAAGAGTCATGGATGGCGCAATAGTAATTGAATCTCCTGTATGAATTCCCATAGGATCAAGATTCTCGATATTACAAATAATAATTACATTATCATTATCATCACGCAAAAGCTCTAACTCATACTCTTTCCAACCTAGTACTGCTTTATCAATCAATACCTCATGAATTGGTGAAGCATGTAATCCTTTTGATAGTAAATCCTCAAATTCTTCTTTGGTGTGCACAAAGGAAGCCCCACTTCCTCCAAGCGTAAATGAAGGGCGAATCACTAGTGGGAAACCTAACTCTTGTGCAATTTCTTTTCCTTCCAAAAAAGATGTAGCAATACGGGCTGGTGCAACAGGAATATCAATTTCTCCCATTAACTTACGAAATTGCTCTCTATCTTCAGTAATATTTATCGCATCAATATCAACACCAATAATTTCAACACCATACTTCTCCCAAATTCCTTTTTCATCTACTTCAATACATAAGTTTAAGGCAGTTTGCCCGCCCATTGTTGGCAAAACAGCATCAATATTTCTTTCTTCTAAAATTTCAATGATTGATGCAATAGTAAGAGGTTTTAGATACACATTATCAGCAACTACTTTATCTGTCATAATAGTTGCTGGGTTAGAATTAATTAAAGACACCTCAATTCCTTCTTCTCTTAAAGATCTTGCTGCTTGAGATCCTGAATAATCAAACTCACAAGCTTGCCCAATTACAATAGGGCCACTCCCTATAATTAGTACTGATTTTAATTTGTTGTTTTTTGGCATTTATTTTCTGATTGACTGAGGCGAATTTACACTATTTGATTTTATGATATTATTTTACTTTTACTTTCTATCAACATCTTATTAAGATTAAAAAAATCTCAAAAAAAAGGTGTTGCTAATAAAAACAACACCTTTCATATAGTTAAAAGCGGACAATTATTTATGACCCATTTCATCAGAAACCGTTAATCGTTTTCTACCTTTTGCTTTTCTTCTTGATATTATCTTTTGTCCATCTTTGGAGGACATACGCTCCATAAAACCGTGTTTATTCTTTCTTTTTCTGTTAGATGGTTGAAATGTTCTTTTTGGCATGACTTTTTATCTTAATTTAATTTGGCTGCAAATTTAATATTTTTTCTAATACAAACAAGATTCGAATAATAATTAAAAATCTATTTTTGCTGACATGAATTGGATGAAAAAATTAAAAGCAAAGTGGGGCATTACATCTAATCTGCAGTTAGTTATTATTTTCCTTGTATTCTCAATTACAGGATCTATTGCTTTGTGGGTTGCCAAACCACTTCTTAACCTAGCAGATGCTAACTCTGAAAGTATGAGTACGTGGCTATATGTTCCTATAAGAATTGGAATAATCTTTCCTACTTATCAGGTTTTAATTATAATAATAGGCGCGCTTTTTGGACAATTCGAATTTTTCTGGAATTTTGAAAAAAAAATGCTTGCTCGTATGGGTTTTAAATATTTTAAAGAGAAAGAATGATTTGCTTTTCTTATTTTTGGCAAGCTAAATTTTAAAAAATGAAACTCATTATATCACTAGCTACAAGATTGATTCCTAGGCATTATTTACAGCATGTAAGCCATTTATTTTTAAAAGTCTTTTCTTTGTTTTTAAGAGGTAACCGATTTGAAGATCCAATAAATGGGAAAACTTATCGTAAATTATTACCTTATGGAAGGTTAAAATCAAGAGAAAATGCAATTGCCCCAGATAGTATGAGTTTGGAAAGACACCGATTGATGTGGCTTTTTATGAAAGAAAAAACAAACTTCTTTATAGACAACTTAAAGTTTTTACATATTGCACCTGAATACTGTTTTATCAAACTATTTAAGGCAATGAAAAACTTAGATTATACTACTGGAGATTTGATTTCACCTTGGGCTGATGTAAAATTTGATGTGCATGATATTCCTTTTGATGAAAACTCTTTTGATGTGGTAATTTGTAATCATGTATTAGAGCATGTAGAGGATGATCATCAGGTAATGACCGAGTTTTTTAGAATAATGAAGCCAGGAGGATGGGGAATCTTTCAAGTGCCAATTGATAGTAATAACCCTAATACTGAGGAAGACAAAAGTATTACTGACCCAAAGGAAAGAGAACGGCTTTATGGACAAGATGATCATGTTCGCCAATATGGCTTAGATTATGGGAAGAAACTTGCTGCAGCAGGCTTTAAAGTAACTGAGAGTAATTTTATTAATGAACTTAGCCCTGAGTTAGTAGAGCGATATGCTTTACCTAAAGATGAAATACTTTATTTCTGTCAGAAAAAATAAGTAGTATGTCAGATAAGATATTAGAATCGCTTGGTAAGAATCTTAATAGAGACATGGTTACAGATTTGTTTCATAATGGTTTTTATTACAAGAATTTCCCCTTTTTATTAAAACATATGCAAGATAATGTAAAGCCATCCTCATGGCGTTCTGCATGGGTTGTGAATCATCTCATGAAAAAAGATGATAAGAGAATAAAGAAACATCTTACTAAAATCATTAAAAGTATAAACGGAAAAACAGACGGATATCAAAGAGAACTTATCAGAATTGTTCGAATGATGAATCTTTCAGAGAAGAACGAAGGCCTCTTTTTTGATATCTGCATGCAAGTATGGGAGGATGTACACAAAAAGCCAGCTACAAGACATTATGCAGGCTTGTTTATAATTGAAATGGCTAAAAAATATCCTGAAATAAAGAATGAGCTAGAATATTTAACAACTGATTATTATACCAAAACCCTCTCCACTGGTATTAAAAGAATTTTTGAAAGAGAGTTAGCAAAAATCATCTCATGAGAAAAATACTTATAATAATACTTCTTAGTGGTCATTTTCTATCTGCCCAAAATTTAAATAACCTAAGTTTTGGTACAGACACTACTTTTGAAGTAGTGAGCTGGAATATTGAATGGTTTCCTAAAAACGGACAAACAACAGCCAATTATGTTGAGACCATCCTTACAAACTTAGAGGCTGATATTTACGCTTTGCAAGAAATTGATGATACTACACTTTTAAAGCAAGTAGTTGCAAATATCCCTGGATATGAATGCCACTTTAAAAGCACTTATTACGGTGGTTTGGGTTATGTATACAACACAAATACTATACAGGTAAATGCAAAATATGAGATTTACACATCTCAACCTTATTGGAACGCTTTTCCTAGAAGCCCGCAAGTGTTAGATGTAACTTATAACAATAATCAATACTTTATAATTAACAATCATTTAAAATGCTGTGGAGATGGAAATCTAGATTCAAACGATCCATCTGATGAAGAGATGAGAAGATATATGGCTGTTTATTATTTGAAACAATATATTGATAATAATCTAGTAAATAAAAATGTAATCATAGTTGGGGATTTAAATGATGATTTAACGGATTCTCCTTCTCATAATGTATTTCAGGATATAATAACTGACCCAAGTAATTATCTATTTACAGACATGCAAATTGCAAATGCAAGCAATAATAATTGGTCTTACCCTTCTTGGCCTTCTCATTTGGATCATATCTTGATTACTAACGAACTCTTTAATGATTTTCAGAATCCGAACTCTTATATCTCAACTATTAAAATTGATGATTATATGAATTCTTGGAATCAATATGACAATAATATCTCTGACCACAGGCCAATTGGAATAAGATTAGTATATGGTACCGTTAGCACTATTTCTGAAGAAGATACTAAAAAGAAACTATTGAGAATTACTGACATACTTGGAAGAGAAAGTAAGTTAACTAATAATCAATTATTAATTTACTTCTTTGATGATGGCACTGTAGAGAAGAAAATTCGCAATTAATCTTGTCGTTCTGGTTAGTGCATTTTCATGTAATCCCTAGATAAAAAGAAGACATGACAAATCCAGAATGTGATATAAGACATTGTATTAAATGGAAGGGCTACTACTAATACCCTATATAAATTACCTTCTTAGTTTCAAAAAAGTCCTCAGTAAAGAAATCTGAGATATCATATTTAGTGTGAGAAATTCCTCTTAACTCTTCAGATAAATCACCCCCTTTTAAATAAAGGATTCCATTCTTTAATTTATTACTGTGTTTTTTATTGAATTTACCTTTAACCCATTTTTTAAAGTCAGTCATATTGGTAACAGCACGGCTCACTACAAAATCAAATTTTTCATTAATTTTTTCAGATCTTTCGTGCATAGTGCGAACATTAGATAAACCTATAGCACTAATTACTTCATCTACCACTTTTATTTTCTTTCCAATACTATCAACAAGAAGAAAATCAGCTTGAGGAAATAACATAGCCAATGGAATACCTGGGAAACCACCACCCGTCCCTATATCTAAAATCTTAGTTCCTTTTTCAAATGCTATCACTTTAGCAATAGAGAGTGAATGTAATACATGATGTAAATAAAGTTCAGAAATAGTTCTTCTAGAAATTACATTTATCTGAGAATTCCAATGCTCGTATAATTCTTGTAATGCAGTAAATTGTTTGATTTGTTTTTCCGATAAATCAGGAAAATACTTGTGAATAATTTGCATTTAAAACTTACCTTTATGCCCTGACATAATTTTAAAGAGCTGTTCACGACTTCTGTGCAGTTGTGCCTTTACTGTCCCTAGTGGAATATCTAATTCTATTGCTATTTCATCATAAGTAAACTCCTTAAAATATCTAAGCTTCACAAGAGTTCTATAGTTTGGTTTTAGCTGCTCAACTATCTGTCTTAGTATTTGGATTCTCTGCTTTTTTACCATCAATTGCTCAGGATTTGGTGAATCGGAAGGAATGTCAAAACTTTGTTTTTCCCCTTTATCATTCACCATGAATTTATCAATCGAAATAGTAGGCAATTTTCGTTTTCTTAAATAGTCAATACAATTATTTTTGGCAATGGTAAACAGCCAAGTGCTAAATACATAATTAGGAACATAAAGGTGGAGTTTTTTAAAAGCCTTACCAAGGGCTTCAATGGTCAAATCTTTAGCAATATCCTCATTCCCAACTTTTTCGAAAAGCATAAAATAAAGAGGATCCCGGTAAAGCCGCATCAATTCATTATAAGCTTTGGTATCTCCAGTATCAAGTGCACGATTTATTAGGAGTAAATCTCGTTTGCCTTTTTCTGAAAGTTCTTTACCTATTACCATCTTGTTGGTTTTTTAAAGGAGTTCAATAATACAAAAATTCCTTGTATAACAATATGCAGGATTTCCAGTAGTGGATACCAAATAAGTAAATCGGATAATTTTAGCTTTTTCATTAGTGGCAAATAGAGAACATAAAACATTAAAGTTCTAAAAATAAATAGAGGCAAAACAACTAGCAATGTACTTTCAAAAAAGATTAATATGGTAAATGACAACCAAAACAAAAGTTGTGAAAGAGGCCAAATCCCTAGTAAAAACTTGAAAATAAATTTGTATTTCTCTGAGGTAGTAATATGCCTTCTTCTCTGAAAAATCCACTCTTTCCAGCTTTGTTTTGTTTCGGAGATTGTATGACTATCCTCATCAATTTCAATAGCAATATTTTGTTTTGTAGCTACTTCTTGTATAAACAAATCATCATCACCAGATGGAAGAAAAATATGAGAAGCAAAACCTTTATTGTTAAAAAAAACAGATTTTTTGTAAGCTAAATTCCGCCCAACACCCATATAAGGCAAAGATGACAATGCAAAAGAAAAATACTGCAAAGCCACATTAAAGCCATCAAAACGGATCAGAGCATTTAAGAGGCCTTTTTCCTTTTTATAAGCCCCATAGCCCAATACAATTTGCTTCTTTTCGAAATTACTGACCATTTTACTCAGCCAGTTTCTAGATGACGGTATGCAATCAGCATCCGTTAAAAGCAAATATTCATGCTTTGCAGCTTTTATCCCCAAAGTAAGTGCAAACTTTTTGCCAACCCTATGTTTTACATGCTCTTCAATCTTTACAATTTTTAAGTTTTGATACTTTGCTTTCAATTCTTTTAGCACATATTCTGTATTGTCCTTGGATTGGTCATCCACTAGCACAACTTCAAAATCTGTGTATTCTTGTTCTAATATTTTCGGTAGAAATTCGGTAATATTTTCTGCTTCATTTTTGGCACATACAATTACGGATATTGGTTCATTAAAAGTTGTTTCTGATAGTTTATAAACAACTAGACGTACAAAAAAATACAGCACATAAAAAAGCTGAATAATTAATGAAAAAACAAAAATATAAAAGAGAATTTGTGTAAAAAGTTCCATTAGCACAAAAATAATTTATTTGCGGAAAAAAAGGCAAATAGTAAAACTTATATTTGTCACCATGAAATTTGATTTACTGAAAACAGATAAAGCATCAAATGCTCGGCTTGGAGAAATTCAAACGGCTCACGGAAAAATTCAAACGCCCATCTTTATGCCGGTGGGTACTGCTGGTACTATAAAAGGGGTTCATCAGCACGAGCTTGTAGAAGATACAAAAGCACAAATTATTCTTGGAAACACTTATCATTTGTATTTGCGCCCAAAGTTAGACACCATTGAAAAGGCGGGCGGTTTGCACAAATTCATTGGCTGGGACAAACCCCTTCTTACCGATAGTGGTGGATACCAAGTTTATTCCTTAGCAGAAAATAGAAAAATTACGGAAGAGGGTGTAAAGTTCCAATCGCACATTGATGGCTCTTATCAGTTTTTTTCTCCTGAATACGCTATTGATATCCAAAGAAAAATTGGAGCAGATATTATCATGGCTTTTGATGAATGCACACCTTACCCATGCAAATACGATTATGCCAAAGACTCCTTGCATTTGACTCACCGTTGGCTCAAAAGATGTTGTAATCGCTTTGATGAAACTAAAGGATTGTATGGATTTGAACAAAGTTTTTTTCCTATTGTGCAAGGAAGTGTGTATAAAGATTTAAGGGAGCAATCGGCTGAGAAAATTGCATCCTTTGAAAGAGAAGGAAATGCCATTGGCGGACTTTCAGTTGGCGAGCCACACGATTTACTTTACGAAATGACAGATGTGGTTTGTAGTATTCTACCAAAAAACAAACCAAGATATTTGATGGGAGTTGGCACGCCTACTAATTTGTTGGAGAGTATTGCTTTGGGAGTTGATATGTTCGATTGCGTGATGCCAAGTAGAAATGCTCGAAACGGAATGCTTTTCACCTCAAAAGGGACAATTAATATAAAAAATAAAAAGTGGGAGAATGATTTTTCAATATTAGATGAAAACGGAACATCTTATGTAGACAAAACCTACACAAAAGCATATCTCAGGCATTTGTTTGCAAGTGGTGAACTTTTAGGTAAGCAAATCGCAACTTTGCACAATATTCGTTTTTATCTGTGGTTAATGCAAAAAGCAAGAGAGGAAATAAAAAATGGTACTTTTGCTCCTTGGAAGAATAAGATGGTAAAAAAATTAGATATTCGTTTGTAAAATGAAAAAACTAGATTGGTATATCATAAAGAAGTTTTTTGGCACTTTCTTCTTTTCCATTTCCCTTATTTTGGTAATTGTAATTGTTTTTGATATCTCAGAAAAAATTGATGATTTCATGGAAAGTGAAGCACCACTAAAAGCCATTATATTTGATTATTATCTAAACTTTATTCCATTTTTTGCTAACCTTTTTAGTCCGCTTTTTATTTTTATTGCCGTTATCTTTTTTACCTCAAAAATGGCAAACAATACCGAAATAATTGCCATCCTAAATAGTGGAATGAGTTTTTGGAGATTACTGCTTCCTTATCTTGTTACGGCTGTTTTTCTTGCTTCTGCATCCTTTGTATTGGGAAATTTTGTGATTCCTCCTGCCAATAAAGTAAGAATTGATTTTGAAAACAAATACATCAAAAATAAATTTCGTTTTAGAGGAAAAAATATACATCTGCAACTTCAAAAAGGACAATACGCCTATATGGAAAGCTACAATAGCACAAAGGATATCGCCTACAAATTTGCATTGGAAAATATAAAAGATGGAAAACTCCAATCTAAACTAAATGCAAATTACATTAAGTGGGATAGTACATCAGGAAGGTGGCAAGTAAACAGATGGCAAATCAGGGAATTTTTAGAGGAGGCAGAAAAACTAAGTAAAGGGGAACGATTGGATACCCTCATCAATTTGAAACCATCTGATTTTAAAACTCGCCTTAGTAAAGTAGAAACCATGAACCTTTTTGAACTAAACAAATACATAAAAGCAGAACAGCTAAAAGGAACAGCAAATATCGTCTATCACAAAGTTGAAAAACACAAACGCATGGCTTTCCCTTTTGCTTCCATCATACTCACGGTAATTGGGGTGGCAGTAGCAAGCCGAAAATCAAGAGGGGGAATTGGTCTGCATTTGGGCGCAGGACTACTTATTAGCTTTTCCTACATTTTATTTATGCAAATTTCCACAACTTATGCCACAAATGGCAATCTCTCCCCGGCTTTGGCAGTATGGCTACCCAATATTTTGTATTTATCT
>DASCPP010000009.1:0-11277 GCA_036012565.1 Flavobacteriales bacterium
TATCCTAACCCAACTACTGCAAAAGTAAATGTAGTGAGTTATGCTGCAAAAATTAATATAATTGAAATTTACAATATTAACGGGCAAATTGTTTATAGCAAAGAAGTGAATGCAAATGCCATAAAAATAAATACAACAACTTTAAGTAATGGTGTTTATATTATGAATATAAAATCGGACAAAGCAACTATTACACGAAAATTAATTGTAGAGTAAAAGTTAATTCTTTTCTAAATAAAAAAGCCTTCCAGAAATGGAGGGCTTTTTTTTTTGTAGCGTGAGGCAGATTTGAACTGCCGACCTCAGGGTTATGAATCCTGCGCTCTAACCACCTGAGCTACCACGCCAAAATAGTCGGCAAATATAACATATAAACACCTTTGCTAAAATTTTTCATTAATAATTTAATCCCTGTCTTTCTCATGAAGAATTTGTGTGTTTCTCTTTAATGTTCTCAAAAGTAAACATATTGTTAAAGTTGCTATTAAAACACAAATTAAGTTATGAGAAATTAACTCCTCTCCTATTAAATAATTTCGCAACATTTCAACAAAGCAGAAGCCAATAATAGTGGCTAATACACCCGAATACTCCCTCCTTAAAACAGTTTTAATGGAAAAAGGGATGGAGGATGTTTTATAGTTAGCAAAATTAGGAATAAAAGCGGGGATTTTATTGGACCAATCTAGGTATTCATCTCCAAATTTCTTTTCTAAAAATCGCTCTTCTGCAAACATTATTCTCTCATAATAAAGCCAAAAAATAAGGGAAATAATCAGAATAAATAAAGGGTTAAAAACATAAGTTGCAATTCCAATCCAAATCAGGTAATTACCCAAATACAAGGGATGTCTTAGTGTTGCGTAAATACCTGTTGAGTTTAATACTTCTGCAACTTGTTGTTTGGTATTTCTACCTGATGTTCCGTGTGGAGTAGTTCCTATTGTGTAAAAGCGAATAAGAAGCCCTACAAAAGACAAAAACAATGAAATAATAGTATAATATCTTTCGTTAACTTCTGAAATAGAAGCATAGTCGGTAATACCAATAAATGGGATAGCTAATAGAAATATAATAACTGGGAATTGCCCTCTGTATTTGAATAAGAAATTTCCTTGTTTTTCAAATGTTTGCACTAAGGTCATATTTTAGTTGATTTATTTATATATTGCCAAAAAAAATTAAGACACAAAATTAACAAAAACAAAAAAAAAAGACGAATGTCTGAACTAATAAAATATCAATTAGAATATCCTATCCACTCCTCTATCAATATTCTTTACAAAAGGTTAAGTAACCCTAGTGGGCTTTCAGAATGGTTTGCAGATGATGTGCACATTAGGCAGGATATTTATACTTTTTTTTGGGACGGAAGTGAGCAAACAGCAAAATTATTAAAGAAAAAAGAAAATCAATTTGTTCGTTTTCATTGGCTGGACAATGAAAAAGATGATAGTTATTTTGAATTTACCATTCAAGTAGATGATTTAACAAATGATGTCTCCCTAATTGTTACCGATTTTGCTGAAGATGAAAAAGAACAAGAGGAAAATACATTGCTGTGGGATACGCAGGTAGAGAGTTTGAAGCATGCCTTAGGTTCTTAAGATTATTTTCAAAATCTTCTGAATGAAAAAAATATATCTTTTCATAATTAGATCGTTTATAGGTCCTTTTGTGGCCACTTTCTTCATTACTATTTTCCTACTGTTAATGCAATTTTTGTGGAAATGGATTGATGATTTGGTCGGAAAAGGGTTGGAAATAAGTGAAATTATCGAGCTTTTATTTTTTGCGTCTGTACGCTTTGTTCCTCTTGCCTTACCCATATCAATTCTGCTAGCATCAGTAATGACCTTTGGTGCATTAGGTGAAAAATCAGAATTAATAGCCATGAAATCGGCAGGGATGTCACTAAGAAGAATAATGAATCCCTTAATCGTTTTTGTGTTTTTTGTAAGTATTTGCTCTTTTATGTTCTCTAATTATGTAATGCCAATTGCCAATTTAAAAAGTGGCAGTTTACTATATTCCATACAAAAACAGAAACCGGCACTGAACATAAAAGCAGGTGTTTTTTACAATGGTATTGAAGGATATAGCATTAAGGTGGAAGAAAAAAGTGATGATGGACAAACACTCAAAAATATCATTATTTACAATCATACAAACAAAAATGGAAATGATAATATAATTATTGCAAAATCAGGCAGTATGAAGCTTAGCAAAGATGAAAGATTTTTGAATTTTAAATTATTGGATGGCTATAGTTATCTGCAAGAAAAAGAGAAAAGAGGAAAGCACAAAACCCCACACCGAACCACCAAATTTAAAGAAGATATTATCCTTTTTGATCTATCTGCATTTGATTTTAGGCGCACAAGTGCTGAGCTTTACAAAGGGCATTATGCCATGTTAAACAATCAGCAACTCAGTAATGCAATCGATTCTTTGAATAGTAAACTAAGCCAAAGAACAGAGTTGATAAATAAAAATGTTTTAGAAAAATATAATTTTGCTGGTTTTAATCAAACTAATACTGAATTTACTGCAACAAAATCTACTTCTAAAAATCTTCAAAATGCGAAAATATACGATTACACTCTTAATAAACTAAGAGCCATAAAATCAATTGTAAGTTCCAATAAAGATGACATAGAATACAGGAATTATATAATAAGAAAACACAAAATTGAATGGCATAGAAAAATAGCATTGGCTATTGCTTGTATTATTTTATTTTTGATTGGTGCACCTCTTGGAACCATTATTCGTAAAGGAGGATTTGGCATGCCAGTAATGGTTTCGGTTTTCTTTTTTGTCTTTTATCATGTTATAAATATTACTGGGGAGAAAGCTGCCAAAGAGTCAACACTTACACCATCAGAAGGAATGTGGCTCGCAAATTTTGTTTTTCTACCAATAGCAATATTTCTTATTTATAAAACAAGTAGAAATATAACACTGTCTAATATTGGTAGATATACTAATCCAATAAGCAAACTGTTTATTAAGCAATGAATATTTTACAAATATGTAGCAAACCGCCCTTTCCTAAAAAAGACGGCTATGCTTTGGCTGTAAATCATATTTCAGATGCATTAATAAACAAAGGCCATAAGTTAAAGGTAATGGCAATTAGCACGCCAAAACATGATGCCAAGGATATTCCTTCTCAATACTTAAGCAATACTGATTTTGAGCATATTTTTATTGATACTAATGTGAAAATACTTCCTGCTTTCCAAAATTTATTTTCTAAAAGTTCCTACAATACCAATCGTTTTTACTCCAATAGTTTTGCTAAAAGATTAAAAGAACTCATAAAAGAAAATAGTTTTGATATTGTCCTTTTAGAAGGGTTATATGTATGTCCCTATTTTGAAATGATTTCAAAGAATTCAAATGCTAAAATTGTGCTAAGAGCACATAATATAGAATCTGATATCTGGAAAGGATTGGCAAAACAAACAAATAATCTACTAAAGAAATGCTATCTGAATTTGTTGCAAAAAAAACTATCTAATTACGAAAAAGCCATAGCCTTAAAAATGGATGGGATAATTTGTATTAGTGTATTGGATGAGAATTGGATGAAGAAACAAAGCGCAAAGAACATTAGCACTATACCATTTGCCATTGATACAAAAAATTATGAAATAGTTTCCACAGAAAAAAATACTATTTTTCACATTGGATCTATGGATTGGAGAGCAAATATTGATGGAGTAAATTGGTTTTTAAATAAAGTATTTCCTCTTATAAATCAGCAAAAAAAAGAAGTCATTTTACACTTAGCTGGTAGAGGCATGCCAGATTATTTTAATGATTTAAGCGGTGAAAATATAATGATTGATGGAGAAGTAGAAAATGCAAAAGCATTCATGAAAAAATATAATTTGATGATTGTACCACTTTGGATCGGAAGTGGTATCAGAATTAAAATTCTGGAAGCAATGGCACTTGGAAAAACCATCATTAGCACAACTATTGGTGCGTCTGGAATTAATTATCAAAATAAAAAAGATATTTTAATTGCTGATACTGCTGAGCAGTTTACAAATCAGATATTTTGGTGTTTTAACAATCCTTTGGAAAGCAAAAAAATTGGCGAAAATGCCAAGCTAAATATTCAAGAAAATTACAGCTCAGAAACAATAGGACTCAATTTATCCGCTTTCTTAAACAAAATCCAAAACTCATGACATATCTGTTTTGGATTTGCTTTTTTCTATTGACTTACACCTGTTTTCTGTTTCCTGTTGCTATTATTTTATTTAGTAAAAACAAAAAACTAAATTCCAATCTCTATAATGAAATAGAGATAATGCCTTCTGTATCCATACTCATTGCAGCTTATAATGAACAAGCCGTGATAAAAGAAAAAGTAATGAGTATAATAAACAGTAATTTTCCGAACAGCAAAATGGAAATTATTATTGGCTCGGATTGTTCAAACGACAATACAAATCAAATCATCAAAGATCTAGAAGTGGGATTTCCTTTTATCAATACAATAATTTTTGAGGAAAGAACAGGAAAGTCAGGCGTAGTAAACAAACTGGTAAAGCAAGCTAAAAACGAAATCCTTATTCTTACTGATGCCAATATAATTTTTAGTAACAATACCATTTCATCTCTTGTTCGACACTTTAAAAATCTTGATATTGGACTTGTAGATACCAATATGGTAAATGTTGGAATAAAGAAAAGTGGAATTTCATTCCAAGAAAAAACCTACATTAGCTGGGAAGTAAGATTCAAACATGCGGAGAGTAAATTATGGGGGATGCTTATGGGACCGTTTGGCGGTTGCTTTGCTATCCGAAAATCTTTATTTACTCCAATTCCTGAGAACTTTTTAGTAGATGACTTTTATGTTTGCATGAATATTTTACAAAACGGATATGGCGCAATAAATGATTTGCAGGCCATTGTTTATGAAGATGTTTCTAATCAACTTTCAGAAGAGTTTAGAAGAAAAAAAAGAATCTCCATGGGTAATTTTATCAATCTTTTTCATTTTAGAAAATTACTGCTAAAACCTTTCACCAAATTAGGATTCATTTTTATATCTCATAAGGCTATAAGATGGTTCGGTCCTATACTATTACTTCTTATTTTTCTGGCAAATTATTCCTTAATCTTAGATAGTATTTTTTATAAAACCACTTTCTTTGCACAACTTATATTATTTATTCTTCCATTTATTGACCTCTTATTAAGGAAAATCGGAATACATATTATAATTTTGCGTTTTATTACACATTTTTACTCCATGAACCTGGCACTACTGATTGGAATGATTGATTATCTAACCGAAAACAAAAAAGGAGTTTGGGAACCAACAAAAAGAAAACAGGATGAAATTTAATACCATAAAACAAGCAATTGAGGATATAAAAAAAGGTAAAATCATTATTGTAGTAGATGATGAAAACAGAGAAAATGAGGGGGACTTTGTAGCTGCTGCCGAAATGGTAACTCCTGAGATGGTAAATTTTATGGCAACTCATGGTAAAGGGCTTATTTGTGTCCCTTTAATTGAAGATAGATGCGAGCAATTAGGACTTGATTTAATGATTGGAAAAAATACTGCTGCCTACGAAACACCCTTTACCATTTCAGTTGATTTAATTGGGCATGGTTGTACAACAGGAATTTCGGCGTCTGACAGAGCAAAAACCATAAAAGCATTAGTAACCACAAATACCAGAAAAGAGGAATTGGGAAGACCTGGACATATTTTTCCCTTAAAAGCCAGAGAAGGAGGGGTATTAAGACGTGCTGGACATACAGAAGCCGCTATTGATTTAGCTCGTCTTGCTGGTTTGCAATCGGCTGGTGTAATTGTAGAAATTCTGAATGAAGATGGTTCAATGGCAAGAACCCCTGAACTTTTTGAAATTGCTAAAAAGTTTGATTTAAAATTTATTACAATCAAAGATTTAATTGAATATCGAATCCAGAATGAAACCTTAATTATTGAAGAGGCGTCTGTGCATTTGCCTACCAATTTTGGTAATTTTAATATGAAGGCCTTTAAGCAAATAACCAATGGACAACTGCACCTTGTTCTTATAAAAGGAGAGTGGGATAAAGATGAACCCATTTTGGTAAGGGTGCATTCTTCTTGTATGACAGGAGATATTTTTAGTTCCTGCAGATGTGATTGTGGTCCTCAATTACAAGCTTCTCTTTCGCAAATTGAAGAGAAAGAAAGAGGTGTTTTGGTATATATGAATCAGGAAGGAAGAGGAATTGGCCTACTCAACAAACTAAAAGCATACGAATTGCAAGAAAAAGGCAAAGACACAGTGGAAGCAAACCTTGAACTTGGCTTTAATGCAGATGATAGAGATTATGGAATTGGCGCCCAAATTTTAAGATATATTGGCGTTTCAAAAATAAGATTACTCTCCAATAATCCTAAAAAAAGGGTTGGACTTATGGGCTATGGAATTGAGATTGTAGAAAATATACCATTGGAAATTAAGTCGAATGAGCATAATGAGTTTTATCTGAAAACCAAAAGAGATAAGATGGGGCATTCCTTCAAAAAGTTAGATGAGTAAAAAAACAATTATTCTAGCAATTGAATCCTCTTGTGATGATACTGCTGCTGCAATTTTAGAAGATAAAAAAACATTATCGAATGTGGTAGCTAATCAAGAAATACATCAGCAATATGGTGGGGTTGTTCCTGAATTGGCCTCTCGTGCACATCAGCAAAATATTATTCCAGTGGTGGATACTGCCATAAAAAGAGCCAAAATCAGAAAACAAGATATTGATGCCATTGCTTTTACAAAAGGTCCAGGGCTTTTGGGTTCCCTTTTGGTAGGTAGCTCTTTTGCAAAATCCTTTGCAATGGGGATGGATATTCCATTTATTGCTGTAAATCATATGCAGGCGCATATTTTAGCTCATTTTATTGATAAAGGGAAACAGATACCTAGCTTTCCTTTTTTATGCTTAACGGTTTCTGGTGGACATACACAAATAGTAAAGATTGATAGCCCATCAAAGATGCAGGTAATTGGCACCACATTAGATGATGCTGCTGGTGAGGCGTTCGATAAATCTGCAAAAATATTAGGATTTCCCTACCCAGGCGGACCGCTAATCGATAAATATGCAAAGGGTGGTAATATCCACGCTTTTACTTTCGGTAAGCCAAAAATAAAAGATTTGGATTTTAGCTTTAGCGGTCTGAAAACATCCATACTTTATACCACACAAGCCGAAATAAAGGAAAACCCGAATTTCATAGCAGAAAATAAAGAAGATTTATGTGCTTCTATTCAGCATGCCATAGTTATAATTCTAATTGATAAATTAACAAAAGCCATAAAACAAACAGGGATTACACAAATTGCAATTGCAGGTGGCGTATCAGCAAATTCTTATTTAAGAAATCAGTTAAAAGTATTGGCTAGAAAAGAAAATTATAAGCTATTTATTCCAAAGTTTGAATACTGCACTGATAATGCAGCTATGATAGCCATTGCCGGATATTACAAATATTTAGATAAGGATTTTGCAAATCAAACGGAAACACCTTCTGCTCGTTTACTTTTTTAAAAAGTCAATAGTAACATCAATTGCCTCTTGCAGAGTGGGAGGATATTTCTCTAAATCATAAGGGTGGAAAGCGCCTAAAACATGGTCAGCTCCTTTAATAATGTGCAATTGAGAATCAGGATTCCATTTTTGTAGATTTTTTGCTTCTCTCAATTTTACTGTTGGATCCTCACTACCATGAATAATAAGCTGTGGGATTTTTATACCTTCTACTGCTTTTTTAATATCAATTCGGTCTTTATTTGCAATGCAGTTTTCATAAAATTGAAAGTACATTGGCATGTTCTGTTTAGTACGTCCATTGTATACAAAAGCCACCCCTTTTTCTTCCCAAAGAGCTATTCTTTCCTTTGGCATTTTATTTGTAAAATCGGATGGAGAAGCCCAGCTAACCACTTTACTGATTCTATTTTCCTCTGCTGTTTTCAGCATGGAAATCCCTCCTCCCCTGCTATGGCCAAAAAGAGAGATTTCTTTGGGGTTAAAGTTCTCCTCTACCCAATCCAGAACAAAGCCCAAATCATCTAATTCCTTGCAGAAATTGTTATTTCCAAATGCCTTCAAATCTACAAACTCAATAGGATCAGAACTAGTTGTTCCATTATGCGAAAAATTAAATTTTACAAATACAAAATTGTTTTCAGCAAATGTTTCTGCAATTTGGTTAAATGCCCCCCAATCTTTGAAGCCCTTAAAACCATGCGAGAATACAACCACCCTTTTCCCCTTCTTATTTTTTTTGTAAGTTACATCAATAAGTATGGGACGATTACCTCTTCCAATTATTATGAAAATTTGTTGATTTGTCATTTGTTAATGCTAATATTTATTGTTAGCAACTCTAGTTTTTATTTTAAAAAAGTAAAACTATTAAGGTTATTACCTATTATTAGAACAAAAAGACTTAAGTAAACTAAAAAAATATTTTTAATCCACTTTTAAACGCTTACTCCAACAAGCTCCGCTATTTTAGCGCCAATATTAGCTGGAGATTCTACTACATGCACACCACACTGGCTTAAGATTCTCATTTTAGCTTCTGCTGTATCGTCTTTTCCACCAACAATTGCGCCTGCATGTCCCATTGTTCTGCCTTTAGGTGCAGTTTGCCCAGCAATAAAGCCAACAACTGGTTTTGTTCCATTTTTCTGAATCCACTTAGCAGCATCCACTTCTAATTGTCCACCAATTTCTCCAATCATTACAATGCCATCAGTTTGATCATCATTCATAAATAGTTTTACAGCATCTAATATGGTTGTGCCTATTATAGGGTCACCTCCTACTCCTATTGCAGTGGAAACACCCAATCCTGCTTTTACTACTTGGTCAGCTGCTTCATAAGTTAAAGTCCCTGATTTTGAGACTACACCTATTCTTCCTTTTTTGAAAACAAATCCTGGCATAATGCCACATTTTGCTTCCTCTGGCGTAATTACTCCTGGGCAATTTGGTCCTACCAAAATACTATCTTTATCTGATAAGTATTCTTTCACCATTATCATATCTTTTGTAGGAATACCTTCTGTAATACATATGATAACTTTAATGCCGGCTTGGGCTGCTTCCATCACTGCATCAGCTGCAAATGCTGGTGGCACAAAAATAAGAGTGATATTGGCATCAACTTCCTTTACCGCATCCTCAATAGTATTAAAAACTGGCTTTCCTAAATGAGTTTGCCCTCCTTTTCCTGGAGTTACTCCACCTACTACATTAGTTCCATAGTCAATCATTTGCTCAGCATGGAAAGTTCCCTCACCTCCTGTAAATCCTTGAATGATAACTTTTGAATCTTTATTTACTAATACACTCATTGTTTATTTTATTTGGTGTGCAAAATTAGAACATTAAAGCATTTTACAAAGGATTTTAAATACTTTTGCAGAATGAAAATAATAAGAAAAATACTTTTCATAGTGTTAATTATAATTGGATTAATTGCTCTTGGGATTCTGGATATTGTCGGGATTTTACAAAAAGGTATGGATTTCTTTTTTGTTAACAGCTAATTATTAAATGAAAAATTACAAAAAAAAAGATACGATTTGTGCATTAGCTACAGGAAGTGGATTGGGAGCGATTGCTATCATTCGTGTTTCTGGAAGTGAGGCAATTAATATTTGTAAGAAAGTATTTTCAAAGAATATAGCAGATGTAAAATCACACACAATTCATTTTGGTACTATAAACGATAAGGTAGATGTTATTGATGAGGTTTTGCTTAGTATTTTTCGAAATCCGCATTCCTTTACAGGGGAAGATGTAATTGAGATTTCTTGCCATAGTTCTGTTTTTATTCAGCAGAAAATCTTACAATTACTCATAGAGAATGGATCGCGAATGGCAAATCCGGGTGAGTTTACTTTAAGGGCTTTTACCAATGGAAAAATGGACCTTTCGCAAGCAGAAGCAGTGGCAGATTTAATTGCATCAGAAAGCAAAAAAGCACACCAGATTGCAATAAATCAAATGAGAGGTGGTTTTTCGAATGATTTAAAAATATTAAGAGAACATCTTATTAATTTTGCCGCTTTAATTGAATTGGAATTAGACTTTTCGGAAGAAGATGTGGAGTTTGCAAATAGAGAGCAGTTTAACCAATTGCTTTTATTAATAAAGGAAAAATTAACAAAATTGATTGACTCCTTTCATCTAGGAAATGTGATAAAAAATGGGATTCCTGTTACCATATTGGGTGCTCCAAATGTAGGAAAATCAACATTACTTAACGTGCTAGTAAATGAAGATAGGGCGATTGTTTCAGAAATTGCCGGAACAACCAGAGATACCATTGAAGATGTAATAAATATTGAGGGCATGCAGTTTCGATTTATCGATACGGCAGGACTTAGAGATACAAAGGACACAATCGAGAAAATAGGAATCCAAAAAGCACTTGAAAAGGCAGAAAAGGCGAAAGTTATAATTTATTTGTTAGATGCTACAACTGATTTTAAAGCCCAAGAAAAAGAGATTGGAAAAATTAAAAAGCTACAAAATAAAATGATTGTTGTAGTGAATAAAACGGATTTGAATCCAAATATCTGTGAAACTCTGAAAAAGAAAAATTATCTATTTATTTCTGCCAAAAATAAAGATGGAATCGAGGATTTAACAAAAACCCTTATAAGTATTATTGACACAAATTTATCCTCAGATGAAACGATAATTAGCAATAGTCGCCATAAAGAAGAATTGAGTAAAACACTAGTAGAAATTATTGCAGTAATGGAAGGGTTAAACAATGGAATTAGTGGCGATCTGTTGGCTATAAATATTAGGCAAGCGCTTCATCATTTGGGTTTAATAACTGGTGAAGTTACTATTGATGATTTACTCGGGAATATCTTTAGTAAATTCTGTATCGGAAAATAACTCATACCTCCAGCTATTGAAATGAGGAAATACATGAAGTAGTTTTATAAACAAAATAAAAGATAAACTACAAATATTTATTTTAAAGTCGGAATGAGAGGATTACATTTTACTAGATTAGCCTACTCAAAAGGGACCCATGCATGGGTCCCTTTCTAGTTTATAATTTACTAACTTCTTATTGAAGAATCAACTTCTTGTTAATTACACCTTTATCAGTTGTAATCTCTAAGAAATATACTCCTTTCGGATAAGTAGATAAGCTTACTTCTTTAGTATACTGACCAACAAACTGTTCTAGATCAGCAGTGTAGA
>DASCPP010000010.1:0-5236 GCA_036012565.1 Flavobacteriales bacterium
GATTGATAGGAGACCAAAGTTTCATTTGTATCAGCCACATATTGCAGTGCTTAGTGGTATTGCTTGGGATCATATTAATGTATTTCCAACTTTTGAGATGTATGTTGATCAGTTTCGGGTTTTTAAAGAGATGATAGAAGACACTTTAATTTACTGCTCAGAGGATGAGGATCTTTGCAAACTTGCACGAGAAGAAACTAAATGCAAATTAATTCCATACTCAACACCAAAACATAAAATAAATAATGGTGTGACTTCAGTTGAAGGAACGGATTTATTCATCTTTGGAGATCATAACTTGCAGAACATAAATGCTGCGAAATTAGTGTGCAATGAACTAGGAGTATCAGATGCCAATTTTTATCATAAAATAGCAACTTTTAAAGGGGCTTCTAATAGATTAGAATTAGTAAAAAGAACTTCAACCTCTGCTATTTATAAAGATTTTGCTCATTCTCCTTCTAAACTAAAAGCTACTTCATCTGCTATGAAAAAACAATTTAAAGATAGAAAATTAGTAGCCTGTATTGAACTCCATACTTTCAGCAGTTTGAATGAAGAGTTTTTAAAGCAATATAAAGGTTGCATGGATGCGCCAGATACGGCTATTGTATATTTTAGCCCAGAAGCTATTGCACATAAAAAATTAGAACCCATTACCAAAGAGCAAGTGTTTAATGCTTTTGGTCGTGAAGATTTATTAGTTTTTATAGACTCGAAAGAATTAGAAAAATATCTAAATTCTCTAAATTGGAATAATCAGAATTTACTTATGATGAGTTCTGGAACTTTTGATGGAATGAAGTTAGAGAAATTAATTTCCACATAGTTTTATAAAATGAGAAATATATTTTTTATAGTTATTTTTTTTATTTGCAACAAATGTGCTTCTCAAGTGATGGAATACAACTACTTAGGCACACTATTTTTATCAAATAATTCTTCTATTAGTTTTAGTATACATTTTAATGAGGAGAATGGGGTTGTAGACGGTTATTCCCTTACCAATATTGGGAATCCTGATGAAACCAAAAGTAATTTAAGTGGTATTTATTTCAAAAAGGATAAATCTTTCCAATTGCAAGAAACTCAAATACTCAGTACAAGCTCGGAAGCAGATTTAAGCACTTTCTGTTTTATTCACGCTAATCTTTCTTTTAAAGGAAGGTTAGGAAACAAACGCCTGGAAGGTGATTTTGTGGGCTTTTTTATCAATAATGATACCTGCGCGAGTGGTAAAATTCTTCTTATGGAAAAAGAGAAACTTGAGAAAAAAATAAAGAAGGTAAAAAAGAAAATAGAAAAGTTTGAAGAAAAAAGGGCTACTGTTTTAAAGACTAAACAATTAAAAGATGGAGAGGATTTTGTAGTAAAATGGGAGAATGATAATCTGAAATTATTTATTTGGGATGCTAATGAGGAGGATGGAGATAGAATAAGGTTAAAAATAAATGATGAAATAATTTTATACGATTACACTACAAAAAGAAAAAGAAAAAAAATAAAATACAAACTAAAAGAAGGAGAAAACATCATTGAGATAAAAGCCATTAGTTTGGGTACATCTCCTCCTAACACTAGCCGAATTGAGTTAGTAGATAGTAAAACAAAGTATCCTGTTATTACCCAGCTTACCTTAGATAAATCGGCAATTATTAGCATAATGAAATAAAAAAGCCCTCTTTTGAGGGCTTAATTATTGTAGTATCTTTTTAGTAATTGCTAGATTACTTATTCATGGTAAGCAAAAACTCCTTATTATCTTTTGTTCTAAGGATTCTTTCTTTCATAAACTCAATGGCTTCCACAGGATTCATATCTGCTAAGTAATTTCTTAGCACCCAAATCCTTTGTATATCATCTTTGTCCAATAATAAGTCTTCTTTTCTAGTAGATGAGGAAACCAAATCAACAGCAGGATAGATTCTTCTGTTTGAGATTCTTCTATCCAATTGCAGTTCCATATTCCCCGTTCCTTTAAATTCTTCAAAAATAACTTCATCCATTTTACTTCCTGTTTCTGTAAGTGCTGTTGCTAAAATTGTAAGCGAGCCACCATTTTCAATTTTTCGGGCTGCCCCAAAAAATCGTTTTGGTTTGTGCAATGCATTAGCATCTACACCACCACTTAATACTTTACCAGAAGCTGGTTGAACCGTATTGTACGCCCTTGCTAATCTGGTAATAGAGTCCAACAAAATAACAACATCATGTCCGCATTCCACCATTCTTTTGGCTTTATCGAGTACAATATTAGCTACTTTTACGTGCCTTTCTGCTGGTTCATCAAAAGTAGATGCAATTACTTCTGCATTTACGCTTCTCTCCATATCGGTTACCTCTTCAGGGCGTTCGTCAATAAGTAAAATAATCATATATACTTCTGGATGATTATCGGCAATGGCATTGGCAATGTCTTTTAGTAAAACTGTTTTTCCTGTTTTTGGTTGAGATACAAGTAGCCCTCTTTGCCCCTTTCCAATAGGGGTGAAAATATCCAATATTCTAGTGGATAAATTACTATGTCCATTATTGGTTAAAGTAAATTTTTCGAAAGGAAATAAAGGAGTTAAGTGTTCAAAAGGTACTCTATCACGCACTACATTTGGATTTCTGCCATTAATCGTTTCCACTTTTATAAGTGGAAAATATTTTTCTCCTTCTTTTGGTGGGCGAACTGCTCCTCTTATGGTGTCTCCGGTTTTTAGTCCAAAAAGTTTTATTTGTGATTGTGAAATATATACATCATCTGGGGAGGTAAGATAGTGATAGTCAGATGATCGCATAAATCCATATCCATCAGGCATAATTTCTAATACACCTTCTGCTACAATTATCCCATCAAAATCATAATTATAATTGTATCCTTTTTTCTCTTGATTCGGATTCGGATTTTGATGCTGCTTTGGATGATGTTGTGGTTGTTTGTGTTCCGGTTTTGACTGAAATGGTTTCCTGTGCTGATTTTCTTTTGGAGAATGTTGTGGTTTTGAAGCTTTTGAATCTTCTTTTTTCTTTGGAAAATCTTTTTTTTCTGTTTTAGGATTTTTTGGGTTAAACTTTTTTTGTTGTTTCTGGTTCATCTGTTTTTTAGGTTCAGGCGTATTGCTTGCAGGAAGTACAGATTGAAAATCGAGAATTTGGTAAACTAAATCCGGTTTCAATAATTTTTCTGCTTTAGGAATATTTAACTCTTTTGCAATTTCTTTTAAATCAGAAACCTTCTTTTTGTTTAAATCTTCTAGTTTGTACATTTTTTAATAAAATTGTTTTGTGATAAATTGACTCATCGTCATGTTAAGTTGTGAAGTGGAAACATGTAAATATTGAATTGTGCTTACGAAAAGATAGTGCAATAATACAAATAATTTTACAAACTACACTTTTCGCTTTATTTTTAATTATTTTTGTTCTTAAAATCTATCATTTATGATTCAAAGAATTCAAAGCTTAATTCTTCTTTTATCGGCTCTATGTTCGCTTATAATTATTTTCTATTTCCCCGTTCTTCACGTCAGGATTTATAATAGCGACAACTATATTTTCCTTACAGATACATTCTCTTATCCTCGGCTTTTTATCTTTCTTTCTGTAGGACTTAACATATTTTCTATTTTTCAGTTTAAAAATAGAAACCGACAAATCATCATTAATCAAATTAGCAAGCTTTTTATTTCTATTGCCTTTATCATTATTATATTTCAAAGAGGAGAATTGAACTTTGCTATTGGATTGCTCTTATTTATTATTCCTTATTCTCTGATTATTTTAGCCAACTATTTAATCAGAAAGGATGAGAAATTAGTAAAATCTGCTGATAGAATTCGTTAATTTCTTTCTCTTTCTAATTCTACAATTTCAAGGTTAGAAATATTCTTTCCATCAATTTTAAAGCGGAGCATGGTTTTTACTTGATGTAAGCCAGAATTTCCGGCAGCTCCAGGGTTCATATGCAGAATTCCTAATTTTTTATCGTTCATCACTTTTAAGATATGCGAATGCCCACAGATAAATAGATTAGGAGGGTTTATTTTCAGCTTATTCTTTAGTCTCTTATAATATTTACCAGGATAACCTCCAATATGTGTAATAAAAACATCTACTCCCTCAGACATAAATCTTAAATTTTCAGGGAACTCCAGCCGTATTCTATGATTATCAATATTTCCAAATACAGCCTTTAATGGCGCTATTTCTCTCAATCTTTCAGCGACTTTCATACTACCAATATCTCCTGCATGCCATATTTCATCACACTTTCTAAGATGAGTTTCAAATTTTGAATCTAGAAAACCATGTGTATCGGAAATTAGGCCAATAAGCTTCATTTATCTAAGAAGTTTAAAGGCACCAACAAATTTGTGTGGCTTGTCTTTTAGGTCAGTAGCTACAATAGAATACGTATAAACTCCTTGTTGAGATTCAGTATTATTTGTTGTACCATCCCATGGTTTATCTTTCTCCGTGGTTTGATAAATAGTTTCCCCCCATCTATTGTAGATTTTCATTTCAAATTCACTTATACCATAAACAGAAGGTCCGAAGGCATCATTGATATTATCTCCATTTGGTGTAAAAGCATCTGGAATATAAATGATAAAAATAGGATCAATTCTAATTGTATAGGCAATAGTATCTGTGCAGCCAAACTCATTACTTACTGCCAAATTTACCTTATAATTCCCTGTGTCATTGTAGGTATGAAGCAAGCTACTTATTGTATCATTTAGAGTAGATCCATCTCCAAAATCCCAAATCGCAGAGGTGTGTCCAAACGAGAGATTAGTAAAAGTGATATGAGGATTATCTAAATCAGTTGGTTGCGGGAAGAAAGAGAATTCAGCCAAAGGCAAAGGATTAACTGTAATGGTAGCATTTCCTGAATAAGTTCCTATACAGCCATAAATATCTACTACATCTGTAATCATATAAACACCCTCCTGATTTGTGATAATTTCAAAAGGTCCTACCCCATAAAGAGTCATTGTATCAGATCCATTTGTGTAAGTTACATTTACAATGGTAGAATCATTTGTAATAATATCAATAGTTGCTTGGCTGCCATCATTACAAATGTCACCTCCTCCACTTATCATTGCATTTACTTTCTCGTTCACATTAATAGTTACAGAATCACTAGCTGTATTAAAGCAATTGTTGGCATCCGTAATATTCACTAAACTATAAACAGTAGTAGTGGATGGGCTAACCATAATCGTATTTAGGCCACTATTAC
>DASCPP010000011.1:0-18638 GCA_036012565.1 Flavobacteriales bacterium
CTCATTTTCATACAACCCCTGATACTTGGGAGGAGAAAGTAGATTCTGCTTACCAAAATGGCTGCAGAAGATTTGATAGCGCTATAAAAGGCTATGGCGGATGCCCAATGGCTAAAGAAAAACTTACAGGAAATATGCCAACCGAAAAACTAATTACTTATTTTACAGAAGATTTAGGACTAAATAAGCAAGAACTAGATAAGGTATTGATACTTACTAATTCTATTTTTAAAGGTAGCTAGTCTATTAGTTTTTTTAATGTCTTTACTATATTTTTCTTTTAGATACCATTGTTTAAAAGTTGTCAATAAATTTGGGTGAATTTCAGAATCCATACAATATTTTAAAAATTAAATTTATATTTTTGATATTTAGTACACTAAAAAAAAATAGTGTAAAAGGGAATGGGGTGAGAATCCTCAACTTTACCAGAAGCTGTAAAGTCCTCTATTTTTTGGATACTGCATGTGCCACTATCTTATTGATGGGAAGGCCAATCCAAAAAGGACCAAGTCAGAAGACCTACTAGCTCATACATATTTTTATTATCTCTGGATAAGATATGGAAGTTGGACATATTTATTAATTATTAATTTTAAAAAAAGATTATGAAAAGAATTTTATTCTTACTATCGTTAATGATGATGCAAACAGTATTTGCACAAGATTATGTGCATCAAGTTTTTGTTTTAAATGAAGGTTATTTCGATTATGGTTTAAATCAGTCTATTGAACCTGTAACAATAGGGGCATATAACCCAAATACACAAAATTATTTGACTATAGATACTATAGATGGAGCAAGATTTGCCTCTGATTTAGTTATTGATAATGATTATTTTTATGTTGCAGCAGATAATATGCTACATAAATATGATAAGAATAATTATAATTTAATGGCTTCTCAGCAGATTGATGGGATACGTAATTTAGCTATTTGGAATGATAAGATTATTATTTCTAGAGGAGATTATGACAACACTACTTTTTTGCCAATATTTTTTAATTCATATCTGCAAATATATAATACCTCAGATTTGAGTTTATATCTAGAACTAGATACTTTCACAGGGCCTAAATGGGCGACACAGAATCTAATTATTGATGATAACAAGGCATATGTTACAATAAATAATGCCTATGAATGGGGTAATGAGAAAGGAATTATTGGAGTCTTAGATCTTAATACATTCTCATATTTAAATGAAATAAATCTTGGACCAGACGGTATTAATCCAGATAATATGATGAAAGAAGGAGATAATATTTATACTATAAATAATAAAGATTGGTCTGGCTCATCTATATCACAATTGAGTATGTTAACAAACTCTGTCTCTACTATTAATTTAGCCTCAGTGCCTACAGGTTGTGGAACATCATGTTTTAGGGACGGTAAAATAAATTATCAGATCTCGGGTGATACATTACTTTACGAATGGGATGTGCTTTCATTGCCTAGTACAGGAACATCATTAGGATTAAATCAAAACTTTTATGATTTGTCTTATGATAAAATTAATAATTTATTATATGCAAGTTCAACAGATTATTCTACTTATGGGTCTATTAATATTTACAATCAAAATAATTCTTTAATTCACTCTTTTTATTGTGGTATTTCTCCAGGGACGATTGTATTTGATATAAGAAATAATACAACATCTATTCATGAATCAATGTTATTAGATTCATACAAGAATGAAATAATTTATGATCTCTCTGGGAGAAGGATGAATCAAAAAGTACAATTACCTTCTGGCTTATATATTAAGAATAAGAAGAAATTTTATATAAGTAAATCTTATTAAAATAAGTGAGAGTATTTTGCTTTCCTTTTTTTTATATTTGCTAAAAATTTTAGAATGAATATCTTCAAATACTTTCTTGTTTTATTGGTAATTATTTCTGCATGTAAAAAAGAAGAAAAAGAATTGGAGGTAATTCTTCCAAAAGATTATGGAGAAGGGATGTATATTCTCACTGACCAAGGGATTTATTTTTATAATTATTTAGCAGTTGATACGCTCAGAATTGTAACAGAAAATATCTATAAGAAAGTAAATAATACGGAGATTATTCAGCCAAAAAGTTTGCATATAAGTGGAAAACAGGCCTATATTATTGGTGATAAACTCTACATTGCCAATATGGAAACTTTCGGCAGTGAGGGAACTATAAGTGGATTCTCTAATCCAGTGAGTTGTAGAAAAATAGATGAAAATAGACTGTATGTGGTGGATAAAGGTGCTTCTTCTGTTAAAATGGTTGATCTGTCCAAACTAGAAGTTTTAGGGCACATTGAAACAGGAGACTCTTCAAGGCCAGCAAATATTGTAGGGAGTTGGTTCAGGGCTTTTGTATTAAATGGAGGAGGGGATGCTTTCTCAGATAGAGACAGCTCGATAGTTTCAATTGATTATTTTCAATCTGGGGTAGCAATCAATGATTTTTCTGCAAAGTTAGATGTTGGTTATAATCCTAATTCTGCTGTTTTTAGTGCTAATCATTTATGGGTACTTTGTAAAGGGGTCTATAATTCACAAGATCCATCCCAAAATAGACAGTCGACCATGTATAAGATTGCGCCTTGGAGTAATGTAATTAATGATGACAAAGATTTAACAAGCATTTATAATGCTGATAATTTAGCTATAAATGAATCTAAATCAAGAATTTTTTTCTCTTCAACAGATGGAATTTATATTACGGATTTAACCATTTACCCTATTTTACATATTTCAGGTATTGATGCAAGTTTTATCACAATTAATACTGAGTCAATTAATGATAGTACTAATGTGGAATATTTATATACCAATGATGCAAATCAAAGTGGATTAATTTTAAAATATGAAGCTTGGACAGGAAGTTTTGTTGGATCAATTCAAGTAAATGGTAATGCCTTAGATGTGGTGTTTTACTAATCTTCTCATATAGTTTTTACAAACTTGATGCTTAGTTCATGGTTTTTCTTAAATGTTTCTATAACCATTTCTTCTTTACTTTTTGGGACTGCAAATATAAGTCTACAATCTATTTGTAAGTCAGTATCTACAACTTCTAAATCAGATTCTTTTACAAGTCGCATTACGTCATTCATTTGAGGATATTTGAATCTTACCTCATAATATTCTTTTATGGTTTTTGTAATTATGGTTGCATTAGTTATTGCATCAGCTGCTACTGTTTTGTAAGAACGAATCAAGCCCGGGACTCCTAGTTTTATTCCCCCGAAATAACGCACTACTATAATTAAAATATTAGTTAAATCGCTTGCTAAAATCCTTCCTAAAATAGGTTTTCCTGCAGTAGAAGAGGGTTCTCCATCATCATTTGTTCTTTGCGCTGATTTATCAGAATGCAAGATATACGCATAACAATGATGCCTGGCTGAATGTTCTATTCTTTTTATTTCTTCTAATTTTTCTTTTACTTCATCTTCAGAATAAACAGTAAATGCATAAGCTATAAATTTACTACCCTTTTCCTTATAGATTTTTTTTGTAGCAGACTTTATTTCTTTGTAAGTGTCAGAGAATAACATTAATTCCACATAATAATTACAATGGATACACATGCTAAGATTACGCCAATCCAATTGGTTTTACTCATTTTTTCTTTATAAAATAACCAAGAGATTATGGAAGAAGATAGTACTACGCCAATATTAAGTATTGGAAAAACAACAATTCCTCCCAAATTATCCAATGCGATTAACACAAAATAAATACTAAAATAGTTTGGCAAACCAAGTATAGCGCCTGCAAATAGATTTCTTCTTAGAATCTTTTTTCGTATCCAAATTATTTTAATTAATCCAATACTGAAAGCCGTAAAAAAAACAGTAAAAATAAATTGATTAAATTCAATATTAGAGGAAAGGTAATTATTTCGGATCAAATCGAGCCACATATCTAGAATTCCGGCACCAATAAATAACGTAATAGCTAATACCAAATTCTTAGTATTAGTACCACTTTTTTTAAAAGTAAGATAGACGGCAATAACCGCAATAATTATTCCTATTACTTTATAAAAATCAAGAGTTGCATTTTGAAAAATAATAGCTCCAATTACCGGGATGATAAGTGACATTTTAGAAGCCATGGATCCAATGGAGATGCCCAATCTCTGAGTAGTAAGGGCCATGATATTAAACATAACAATAAAGAACACTCCTAATGCTATTGTGGGCAAGAACCAATCTGTATTAACTATCATAATAGGATTGTAATTATTCCCTCCTATAAGAAGTGTTAAAAGTGCAGCTGTTAAATAGTTGGAAGTGATGGCTTGGTGGGTGTTGATATTCCGTCTTTCATATTCCTTAAACACTAGGAATAGAAGAGTCGTCAGAATGATAGTAAAGATTAAAGCAATCATCTATTTTATTATAATTCTTAATTTATCTACTCCAATTTTTTTTTCTGAAATAATTTTTCCTTCAATAGTTGGGACCTTTACCCCATCAACTAATTTTTTGTTTGCTGTAAAAATTCTCGCTTCATCCCACAGGTTATCATTAATAAATGATTGCAGAGTTTTAGTTCCCCCTTCAATTATTATTGATTGAATGTTTTGTTTATATAATTCTTCTAATATATTATTAATCAGATTATTAAAATTAATTTTTATGTAATTACTATAAGATGTATTATACGATTTTATTTTATTGAATATAATCGTTTTAGATTCAGAATTAAATAAGTTAAGATTTTCAGAAAGTTTTAAATCTTTGTCAATCACAATTCGAATTGGATTATCTCCTTTTATCTCACGAACTGTTAGAGAAGGATTATCTTTCTCAGCAGTAATCCTGCCTATTAAAATCGCATCTTCTTCTGACCTCCATTTATGTACTAATTTCTTAGATTCTTTTGAAGTCATCCAAAAAGGTTCTTTTTGGTCTTTTGGAGCAATAAATCCATCTTTACTTTTCGCCCATTTTAATATGATGTAAGGTCTTTTTTTCTCATGAAATGTAAAGAACCTCTTATTCAGTTCTCTACTTCTTTTTCCCATTATTCCAATTTCCACATCAATTCCAGCATTTCTCATCTTCTCAATTCCAGTCCCAGATACTTCTGAATAAGTATCTATACATCCAATTACAACTTCTGGTATTTTGTGTTTAATAATTAAATCTGAACATGGTGGAGTTTTCCCGAAATGGGAGCAAGGTTCTAAGCTTACATATAAAGTACATTTTGATAAAAGAGATTTGTCTTTTACATTATTTATTGCATTTACTTCTGCATGATGTGATCCGAATCTTTCATGATATCCTTCTCCAATAACTTTTCCATTATAAACAATTACAGAACCAACCACAGGATTCGGAGCAACACGACCTTTTCCTTTCTGTGCTAAGTCAATACATCTTTGCATGAAAAACTCTTCATTTTGCATACTTCAAAAATAGCAAAATGAATACATTTGTAGCATGGAAAAGGTCAGCAATATTTTACCGTTTTTTAAGAGAGAGCTTTTAGGGATTGCTGAACAAAGAGAAATCACTTCTTGGGCATATATAACAATTAATCATCTTTTAGATTTTAATCGTTCTGATTGTATTATAAATTCTAATCAGGAGTTAAGTAGTGAGGTTGTGACAGAATTACATAAAATAATAAAAGACTTAAAAATCAATAAGCCACTTCAGTATATCCTAGGTGAAACGGAGTTCTACGGGCTAGAGTTTAAAGTAAACAAACATACTTTAATCCCTAGACCAGAGACTGAAGAGTTGGTTGATTGGATTCTTCAAGAGGATTTTGAAAGTGCGTTAGATATTGGTACGGGTAGTGGTTGTATTTCTATTTCATTAGCTAAAAACTCAAATGCTAAAATATCTGCAATGGATGTTTCTGTTGAGGCACTTATAATTGCCAAAGAGAATGCCAAAAGAAATCAGGTTAAAATTGATTTTATACAAGAAGATATTTTGAAATTGGATATTTTGCCAAAAGTAGATCTTATTGTGAGTAACCCTCCTTATGTATTAAATTCTGAGAAAGTAAAAATGAAGGATAATGTTCTTGAGTTTGAACCTAGTTTGGCACTTTTTGTTGAGGATGATAATCCACTTGTTTTTTACAAAAAGATTGCTGAATTAGCATTTAAAAGTCTTAATGTTAATGGGAAATTATTTTTTGAAATTAATGAGCAATTTGGGAATGAAATAATGTCAATCTTATCTCAAACCGGTTTTGTTCATATTGAGTTGAAAAAAGATGTAAATGATAAGGAAAGAATGATAAGAGCTGTAAAGAAATAGTTATTTTTGATTGATATTAATTTTTTAAAAAATGGAATATAGAAGATTTAAAGATAAAATAATTTTCAGATTAGAAACAGGAGATGAATTAATGAGTTCTATTGAGAAAATTGCTGCAGAAATGAATGTAAATCATGCTACTATTAACGGAATTGGGGCTTGTAGCAGAATAGAGATGGGTTACATTGTTCTCAGTAAAAAAGAATATGTTTTTAAAAGTTTTGAAGGTAATCTGGAGATTCTGCAAACTACAGGAAATATTACTATGAAAGATAGTAAGCCGTTTGCTCATATACACATAAATGTAGCAGATGAGGAGTGTAGATCATTTGGTGGACATGTTAAGAATGCAACAATATCTGCAACTTTTGAAGGAGTAATGCATATAATTGATACTGCAATTCACAGAGAAATGAATACTGATGTAGGTATTGCACTTATGAATGTTTGTGGAATGAAATAGATGAATAAGAAGGAGAGAATAGCTTTCTTAAGGAAGGAGTTGACTGAACATAATCATGCATATTATGTTTTAGATACTCCAAATATCTCAGATTTTGAGTTTGATAGACTCCTGAAAGAATTACAAGAATTAGAATCAAAGCATCCTGAATTGAATGATGTAAATTCTCCGACACAAAGAGTTGGTGGCAGTGTGAGTGATGGCTTTGCAACTATTCCTCACAAATACAGAATGTTATCTTTGGGTAATACATATTCTGAAGAAGATTTACATGATTTTGATGCTAGATTGCGAAAACATACTGATCAGGATTTTGAATATGTATGTGAGTTAAAATATGATGGAGTTTCCGTTAGTTTAACTTATGAGAATGGTGAGTTAGTACAAGCTCTTACAAGGGGTGATGGTACTCAAGGGGATGATGTTACTGCAAATGCACGTACTATAAAAAGTATTCCTTTGAAATTAAAAGGAGATTACCCAGTAAATTTTGAAATAAGAGGTGAGATATTCTTGCCAATTACTGGCTTAGAACAACTGAATAAAGTAAGAGTAGAAGATGGATTAGAACCTTATTCAAATACTAGGAATACAGCATCTTCAAGTTTAAAGTTATTAGATGCTACTGAAGTTGCTAATCGTCCATTGGATTGTTATTTATTTTATCTTTTAGGTGAGAATCTGCCGACAAACAAACATTACGAGAATCTACAAGAAGCAAAAGAGTGGGGTTTTAAAATCCCAAATGAGATTGAAAAACATGAATCAATAAGTGATGTTTTTAGTTTTATTAATAAATGGAAAAAAAAGCGGTACGATTTGCCATATGAGATTGATGGAATTGTTATTAAAGTTAATGATATTAACATGCAGGAGGAGATGGGCTTTACAGCCAAATCACCTAGATGGGCAATATCTTATAAGTTTAAAGCAGAACAGGTTGTAACTATTTTAAACCAAATTACCTATCAAGTTGGTAGGACAGGGGCCATTACTCCAGTTGCAAATTTAGAGCCAGTTCAATTAGCTGGAACAACTGTTAAAAGAGCTTCTTTGCATAATGCTGACCAAATTTCAAAGCTAGACATCAGAGAAGGAGATAAAGTATTTATCGAGAAAGGAGGAGAAATAATTCCAAAAGTTGTTGGAGTAGACTTAAAAGATAGAAATTTATTTTCTAAACAGACTCAGTATATTACGCATTGCCCTTCTTGTAATACTGAACTTATAAGAAAAGAAGGAGATGCTAAGCATTATTGTCCGAATGCTTACAATTGTCCGACACAGATAAAAGGGAAATTTGAGCATTTTATTAGCAGAAAAGCAATGGATATTGATGGGCTTGGAGGGGAAACAATTGAGCTTTTAATAAAAAAAGGTTTTATAAAAGAGATTCATGATTTGTATAATCTCAATAGAAAAGATTTGCTTACTCTAGGGAAGAAAGTAGAAAAATCTACCGATAATCTTTTACTAGGAATCGAGAAATCAAAAAAAAATCCTTTTGAGAAAGTTTTGTTTGGACTTGGGATTAGGTATGTTGGAGAAACAGTCGCTAAAATTCTAGCAAAACATTTTAAAAATATTGATGCATTAATGATTGCTAATATTGAGGATTTAATAGCTGTGGATGAAATTGGTAATAAGATTGCAGAAAGTGTAGTTGAATATTCCTCTTCTAAGAAGAATATTCAATCAATAAGTGAATTAAAAGCGATTGGATTACAGTTTATATCTACTATTAAGGAAATATCATTGTCAAACAAATTAGAAGGCATGAAGATTGTTGTGTCAGGTGTTTTTAGTCAATATAGCAGAGCAGAACTAAAAAGAATGATTGAAGAACATGGAGGAAAGAATGTAAGTTCAATATCAAAAAACACTACTTTTGTTTTGACTGGTGAAAATATGGGGCCAAGAAAAAAACAAAAAGCAGAAGATTTGGATATATCTCTAGTAACTGAAGAAGAATTTTTAGCGAAATTGAATTAATGCAATTTATTGAAGATTTTAAACATAAGATAGGCAAGTGGGTTTTCCAAAGAGATTTGAGAGCAAACAAACGATTAAAAGAGGTAAGTAACCTGGAAAAAGCAAAGTCCATTGGTATATTATATGAGGCGACCAATGTTAAACAAATTAAGAAAATTGAGCCATTTGTTAAATATTTTTTTGATTTAAAGAAAGATGTAAAGGCATTAGGTTATGTAAATAAAAAGAGATTAGATAATTGTCATATTCCTAAACTAAATTATGATTTTTTTTATCTGAAGGATTTGAATTGGTACTACAAACCACAAAATTACATTATAGAAAATTTTGTAAAAAAAGAATATGATATTCTTATCAACTTATCTGATAGTAATTGCATACCTATTAAGTATTTGGTAGCAAGTTCTTTAGCGCATTTTAAGGTTGGGCAATTTGAGGATGGGTATGAAATTTATGACTTAATGATAAAACTAGAAAAAGAGAAAGGAGAAGAACGTTTAATGGAAGAAATCAAGCACTATTTAAATCTGATTAATAAATGAACAAAATAAAAGGTACGGGAATAGCACTAGTTACTCCATTTAATGAAGATTTCTCCATTGATTTTACTAGTTTGGAAAAGCTTATAAACTATACCATTATTGGAGGAGTAGATTTTTTAGTGATGTTAGGAACAACTGGAGAAAGCGCTACTCTTACTAAACAGGAGAAAAAAGAAGTGGTTGCTTTTTGTAAAAAAATAAATGCTGGCAGATTACCAATTGTTCAAGGTGTTGGCGGGAATAACACTTTTGCTTTAGTAAAAGAATTAAAAAACACAAATTTTGATGGGATAGATGCTATTCTATCTGTTTCTCCTTATTACAACAAGCCCACACAAGAAGGAATCTATTTACATTATAAAATGCTTTCAGATGCAAGTCCCCTGCCTATAATTTTATACAATGTTCCAGGGCGTACCGCCTCAAATATTTCTGCTGAAACTACTCTAAGATTAGCTAATGATTTTGAGAATATAGTTGCAATAAAAGAGGCCTCAGAAAATCTAGAACAAATTGAGAATATTATAAAAGGGAGACCAAAAGACTTTTTGGTTTTATCAGGGGATGATGGCTTAACCTCAAAAATGATAGGAATGGGAGGGGATGGTGTAATTTCAGTTATAGGGCAATCGCATCCACAAATTTTCTCTGATATGGTTAGAACTGGATTAAAAGGAGATATTGAAAAAGTAAATCAATTGCACGAAAAGTTAAGCCCTATTTATGAACCCCTTTACAAAGATGGAAATCCTGCTGGAATAAAAGCAACATTAAATATTATGGGAATTTGCAAGAATATTTTAAGGCCTCCACTTGTTGGGGTTACTGATGAAACTTACAATAATCTTAAAAGATTTATTAATCATTAAAATCCATCATTTCGGATGCATACTCTCCACTGCTTAGTTTGTCTTTTATCGATTTAAAAGCATTTATCGTAAGTTCTACATCTTCTAATGTGTGCGTAGCAGTTGGTATCAGTCGTAACAAAATGATGTCTTTTGCTACTACAGGGTAAGTTACAACCGAACAAAAAACACCATAATTTTCTCTTAAATCATAGCTTAAATTAGTGGCTTCTGCCAGGCCTCCATTTAAATAAATTGGGGTAATAGCCGATTGTGTGTTTCCTAAATTAAAACCAGCATCCCTCAATCCATTCTGCAAAGCATTAGCAATCTTCCAAAGTTTTGCTTTTAACTCTGGTTGGCTGATAAGTAATTCTAATCTTTTAATTGCACCTTCCACAAGTGGCATTGGTAATGATTTTGCAAAAACTTGCGAACGCATATTATATCTTAAAAATTCTACTATATCAGCAGTAGATGAGATAAACGCACCAATACTTGCCATTGATTTTGCAAAAGTTCCAAACAATACATCAATTTCATCTTGACAGCCGAGTTGTTCTCCACATCCTATTCCTGTTTTTCCTATTGTTCCAAAACCATGTGCATCATCTACAAATAGGCGGAAGTCATATTTTTTCTTTAGGCCAGTTATTTTTTTCAGATTACCCAAATCACCCGACATGCCAAAAACACCTTCTGTAATAACTAATATGCCACCATCATTCTTACTTGCTATTTTTTCTGCTCTTTGCAATTGTTTTTCCAGTCCTTGCATATCATTATGATTGTAAACAAATCGTTTTCCTAAATGCAGGCGAACCCCATCTAAAATACAGGCGTGAGCCTCACTATCGTAAATAATCACATCATACCTGTCTACCAAAGCATCAATGGCAGAAACCATTCCTTGATAGCCAAAATTTAATAGAATTGTATCTTCCTTTTGCATAAAAGAAGAAAGTTGGTTTTCTAAATCTTCATGAAGATTAGTATTTCCAGACATCATTCTCGCTCCCATTGGCGTACCCAATCCATAATTTTTTGCACTTTCTTCATCCACTTTTCTAACCTCAGGATGATTACTCAATCCAATATAATTGTTAATACTCCAAACCAGCACTTCTTTTCCACGAAAAATCATTTTATTTGAAATTTCTCCTTCCAATATTGGGAAAGCAATATAGCCATGCGCTTTCTTAGCGTGTTGTCCCAACGGGCCTCTGTTATTCCTTATTTTTTCGAATATATCCATAGTTGCAATAATATTAAATATTTCTTGTTTTATTATGCAATGCAAATAAGAATATAGCTATTTGAAAAATAATTTTGCAAAGACCATTTATTAGTTTTATTTTTGCGGCCTCTTAAATTTAATAATGAAAAAAATACTTATTCCCATATTATTTTTATTACTTCTTGCTTCTTGCAGTAAGTATCAGAAAATACTCAAAAGTACTGACCTTAATTTGAAATTTGAAAAGGCAGTAGCCTATTATGAAAAAGATGATTTTAATCGAGCATTGCCACTCCTAGAAGAACTTTCCACAGCTTTCAGAGGCTCAGCAAAAGCAGAAGAAGTAAATTATTATTATGCTTATTGTCATTACTCATTAGGTGAGCATCTGATGGCAAGTTATTTGTTCGATACTTATGCGCAAACTTTTCCAAGCGGTAGGCATACTGAGGAGTGCCAATACATGACTGCCTATTGTTATTATTTAGAATCTCCCATTTATAAATTAGATAGTAAAAATACTTATAAAGCAATCAATCAGTTGCAACTTTTTACCAATCTTTATCCAAAAAGCGAAAGGGTAAAAGAGTGTAATAATCTGATTGACGAATTAAGAGAGAAATTAGCAAAAAAAGCATTTTATAATGCCAAACAATATTACATAACTGAATATCATAAATCGGCAATTATTGCACTCAAAAATGTATTAGTTGATTTTCCAGGAAGTAAATATGAAGAAGAAATCTATTTCCTTATTACAGAAGCCTCTTTCCTATTAGCAAAAAACAGTATTAGCACCAAAAAACAAGAACGATTAGAAAATACAATAGATGCTTACCAAGAATTTTTAGAAAAATATCCAGAAAGTAATTTTTTAAAACAAGCTAAAAATACAGAACAAAAAACATTAAAACTAATAGAAACCATTAAACAAACTTAAAATTATGGAATTCAAGAAAACAGGAGCAGAGCAAACAACAATTACAAGAGATGTAAAGGATATTGTTGAAAAAACGGGCAATGTGTATCGATCTTTATCCATCTTAGCAAAAAGAAGTGAGCAAATTAACGAAAAAATGAAAGTAGAACTTTTAGCTAAATTAGAAGAATTTGCAACCTATTCTGAAGAATTGGAAGAGGTTTTTGAAAACTCAGAACAAATTGAAGTGTCAAAGTTCTATGAACGACTTCCAAAACCTTGGGCAATTGCAGTAAAAGAATTGTTGGAAGATGAGGTTTATATAAGAGAAGTTGAAAAGAAAGAGGAAGAAGATACAACAAGCAAACCAGAAGAAGAAAAAGATGCTTAAAAGCAAAAATGTAATATTAGGAGTTACTGCTAGTATTGCAGCTTACAAATCTGCTTTTATTGTTCGAGAATTTAAAAAGGCAGGAGCACTTGTAAAAGTAATTCAAACAGATGCATCATTAGATTTCGTAACGCCACTTACCCTTTCTACTTTATCAGAAAACACTGTACTAACAAAGATGGTAGAGGGTGATACAAAAGATTGGATTAGTCATGTCGATTTAGCACAATGGGCTGATTTGCTTCTTATTGCACCAGTTACAGCCAAAACCATGGCAAAAATGGTAGCAGGAGAATGTGATAGTCTTTTACTAGCCACTTATCTTTCTGCCAAATGCCCGGTTTATTTTGCACCAGCTATGGATTTAGATATGTATAAGCACTCTAGCACAAAGCAGAATATTGAAAAATTAATAAGTTTTGGAAACAAATTTATTGCCCCAACTTTTGGGGAATTGGCTAGTGGATTAGTGGGAAAGGGTCGAATGGCTGAGCCGGAAGACATTATTGATTTTATCAAAAAAGATTTAAGTGCCGATTTACCTCTTTCGAGAAAAAAAGTACTGATTACTGCTGGCCCAACTTACGAGCCAATTGACCCTGTTCGCTTTATTGGTAATCATTCTTCTGGTAAAATGGGTTACCATTTAGCAATGCAAGCAGCTAAAATGGGAGCAGAGGTTACCCTTATTATGGGCCCTTCCGATTTAAAGGTAGAAAATTCTAATGTATTGCAAATTAATGTAAAAACTGCTAAGGATATGCAAAGGAGTGTAAAAGACCATTTTGAAGATGCTGATATTGCTATCTTCTCTGCTGCTGTTTCTGATTATAAAATAGAAAATATAGCAAGTCAAAAAGTGAAAAAATCAAATGGAAATTGGGATATATCACTTACTAAAACAAACGATATTTTATTGGAGATAAGTCAAGAAAAAAAAGAAAACCAAATTTTGGTGGGCTTTGCATTAGAAACTGAGAATGAACTTGAAAATGCAAAAGAGAAATTAATCAATAAAAATCTGGACATGATTGTTTTAAATTCTTTAAATGAAAAAGGTGCAGGATTTGGCTATGATTCTAATAAAATCACTATTATTGAAAAAGATAATAAAATAGAAGAATTTGAGTTAAAACATAAAAGAGAAGTAGCAAAAGACATTATCAGTAAAATAATACTAAAAATATCATGAAAAAAATCTTGTTTATTATTTTAATGTGGGTTTCTCATGGTGTTAATGCACAAGAGCTTTTCTGTAATGTTCAGGTAAATGCTTCTCAAATTCAAACCTCTGACAGAAAGGTCTTCCAAACTCTGCAAACTGCTATTTATGAGTTTGTGAATAATACTAAATGGACGGATGCAAGCGTGAAAAATGAAGAAAGAATAGAATGCACTTTTTTGATAAACATTAAGGAAAAAGTTTCGAATGATGAATACAAAGCATCTATTCAAATTCAGAGTACACGTCCAATTTATGGCACTTCCTACAAATCGACAATGCTTAATTATTTGGATAACAATTTCCGCTTTCGCTATTTAGAATACCAATCCTTAGAATTTAATGAAAATACCCATCTTTCTAATTTAACTTCTGTTTTAGCTTACTATGTTTATATCGTTTTAGGTCTTGACTTTGATGCTTTCTCAGAATATGGTGGCGCACCCTATTACATTAAAGCACAAAATATTGTGAATAATGCACAAAATGCCAGAGAAACCGGTTGGAAAGCATTTGAGAGTGATAAAAACAGATACTGGCTTGTTCATGATTTATTAGATACACGCTATGAAGAAATTCACAATTGTTATTATAGGTATCATAGAGCAGGGATGGATATGTTATCAGAAAAAACAGAGGATGGACGATATGATATTACAGAAGCTTTGGAAGAACTAAGAGGAGTTTATAGAGATAACCCTTCAGCTTTTATATTGAAAATTTTCTTTGATGCAAAAGCGGATGAAATCATTAAGATTTACTCAGAGGCTTTCCCAAATGAGCAGGCAAGAATTGTCAAACTTTTAACTGAAATTGATCCTGCTAATTCTACTAAATATCAAGCCATAACCGCGCAAAGTGAAGGTAAATAAATGCTAGAAACCCTTTTTATAAAAAACTATGCGCTTATTGATGAATTTTCTGTTCAATTCCAGGATGGATTTAATGTAATTTCGGGAGAAACAGGAGCAGGAAAATCGATTATGCTTGGCGGGCTTTCCTTAATTTTAGGACAAAGAACCGATACCTCTATTTTGAATAATCCGCAAATAAAATGCATCATTGAAGGAAAATTCAAGATTAAAGAAAATAGATACAAATCTTTTTTTCAGGAGAACAATCTTGATTTTGAGAAGGAAACAATTCTAAGAAGAGAAATCACACCTTCAGGAAAAAGCAGGGCTTTTATCAATGATACGCCAGTAAAACTTTCCATCTTGAAATCTTTTTGCCAAGGGATTATTGAGGTTTATTCTCAGCACCAATCCCTTACCTTAAAGGATACAAATAATCAACTTTTGTTACTCGATCAGTTTTGTAGGCATAATACGCTTTTACAAGAATATAAGGATGAATATTCAAAGTTCTTACAACTAAAAAGACAATTAAAATCACTAAATGAGAAAGGAGAAGTATCCTTATCAGAATTAGAATTTCTCACCTTTCAGTTGGATGAATTAGAGAATGCAAATTTACAAGAAGGAGAAATGCAGGAAGTTGAGGATGAGTTGGCAATGCTTAATAATGCGGAACAAATTGCGAATGTATTAGATAAGGGAGTAAACTTTTTGGAAAAAGAAAATGGCGCTTTAGATTTACTTTCTGAAATTGTAAGGGACTTATCTGAAATCTCAGATTTTAATAAAAAGCTGTTTGAGATAAATGAACGATTTGAGAAAACAGTTATTGAATTAAAAGATATTAGTACCGATCTTTTCTCTTTGAAAGAACAATCCGTTTCTAATCCGGATAGACTGAATCAATTAAATGCCAGATTAGATATATTCAATTCTTTACTTTTAAAGCATAGGAAAAATCTGCTTTCTGAACTTGTTGAGTTAAAAGAGGATTTACAGAATCGATTAAATCAATTATCAAATTATGATACTGAGATAGAGAACCTAAAAAATGAAGTAATCATAAAAGAACAGAAAATAAGGGTATTAGCCAAAAGAATATCAAAAAACAGAAAAAGCACCATCCCAGATATTGAAAATCAAATTAAATCTATTCTGAAAAGATTAGGGATGCCATTTGCTGTTTTTAGTATTGAAATAAAAGAGTTGGATATTTTAAGTATTAATGGAGAAGATGAAGTGGTATTTTTGTTTTCGGCAAACAAAGGAATAAAAGCAGAAAAATTAAGTAGTATTATCTCTGGAGGAGAACTATCACGATTGATGCTTGCTATTAAATATATATCGGCAAAATACCAAAATACTGAAACGCTTATTTTTGATGAAATTGATAGTGGTGTATCTGGTGAAATTGCTAATTTGATGGGGGAGATGATGAAAAAAATAGGCGAGCAAAAACAATTAATTGCAGTTACCCATTTACCACAGATTGCTGCAAAAGGAAATCAACATTACTTGATTTATAAGGAGATAAAAGCAGGTACAACTAACACGCTAATCAAAGAATTAAAAACAGAAGATAGAATAAATGAATTGGCTAAACTGCTGAGCGGCGAAAAAATTACTGCAACTGCTATTAAAAATGCAGGTGAATTATTAAATCAATAAGTATATATTTGCAAATAAAGTAATACAAAATGGCAAACAATATTTTAAAAGGGAAAAGAGGGATTATTTTTGGCGCATTAGATAGTAAATCTATCGCCTGGAAAGTAGCAGAACATGCACATGCAGAGGGAGCTAATTTTGTATTAACCAATGCGCCAATTGCTCTTAGAATGGGAACTATTAATGAACTGTCAGAAAAAATGGGATCCAAAGTTATTCCTGCTGATGCAACATCTATGGAAGATTTAAAAGCATTATATGAATGTGCAATGGAAGAGTTAGGTGGGAAGATTGATTTTGTATTGCATTCTATTGGCATGTCAGTAAATGTGCGTAAAGGGAGAAAATATTATGAACAAAATTACGATTGGAACATGAAAGGTTATGATGTATCCGCTCTCTCTTTTCATAAAACTATGCAAGCTGCTTGGGAATTAGACGCTTTGAATGAGTGGGGTTCTGTTGTAGGCCTATCTTACATTGCTGCACAAAGGGTATTTCATACTTATAATGATATGGCAGACAATAAAGCAATGCTAGAATCAATAGCTAGAAGTTTCGGCTATCATTATGGTTTAAGAAATAAAGTAAGAGTCAATACTATTTCACAATCGCCAACTGATACTACTGCTGGTAGTGGAGTGGCAGGTTTTGATGGCTTTTATAGGTTTGCAAATGATTTATCCCCATTAGGAAACGCATCTTCTGATGAGTGTGCAGATTACTGTATTTCATTATTTTCTGATTATACAAGAAAAGTAACCATGCAGAATCTATTCCATGATGGAGGATTTTCTTTTACAGGGATGAGTGAAACAGCAATGGATATTTATTTAAAAATGATGGAAGAAGAAACAAAAGGGAAATAAATTACACTTAATAATTAAGTTAAAAAAGGAAGCGTTCGTCTTCCTTTTTTTTATTTTTGGCTGAATGAATAAGTCAATTTGTTTATGGTCCTGCCCAAGAAATGTGTCAACAGCACTTATGTATGCTTTTGCTCAAAGAGAGGATACTAAAGTTTTTGATGAACCTTTGTATGCTCATTATCTCAAAGTAAGTGGTGCAATACACCCAGCAAGAGAACAAGTGCTGAAAACTTTAGAAAATGATGGAGAGAAGGTAGTACGAGAAGTAATTCTTCAAAAAAGCGAAAAGTTATTGTTTCATAAATTAATGACTCATTTTTTGATTGGAATTGATACTGAATTTTTATCAGAAGTCATGAATATTATTTTTATCAGAAACCCTCAAGAAATTATTTTTTCCTATTCCAAAGTTATCTCGAATCCTACTATGAAGGATATTGGTGTAAAGCAACAATACGAGTTATATTTAGCGCTTGAAGAAAGAGGAAAAACTCCAATCGTATTGGATTCAAAATATTTATTACAAAACCCAAAACAGTTGCTTAAAAAACTATGCTCTCTATTAGGTATTCCCTTTGATGAGCGTATGTTAAAATGGGGAAAAGGAGCAAGAAAAGAAGATGGTGTTTGGGCTAGCTATTGGTATAAAAACATTCATAACTCTACTGGATTCCTACCTTGTACTGAAAAAGAAATCACACTTACGGATAGCAATGCAGAACTGGCAGAAGAGTGTTTATCTTATTATGAATTTCTAACTGCTAAATCAATACAATTATGATACAACAATTTGACAAAAGAAATAAAGATATTAAAGTATGGATTAATGGAGAATTACTTCATAGAGATCAAGCAAAAGTTTCGGTATTTGATAGTTCATTACAAGGGGGTGATGCCGTTTGGGAAGGAATAAGAGTGTATAATGGAAGAATCTTTTGTTTTGAACAACACTTAAGTAGATTAATGGAATCGGCAAAAAGTATGGATTTTGCAAATATCCCTTCTCTTAAGGAGGTGAAAAATGCTGTTTTTTCTACTTTGGAGGCTAATGGAATGAAAGATGATACGCATATTAGGTTAACCCTAACAAGAGGAGAAAAGATTACTTCAGGCATGAATCCTAAATTAAATCAATTTGGTTGCACCTTAATTGTTTTAGCAGAGTGGAAGCCATCCATTTATTCAGGGAAAGAATTGAAATTAGTGACTTCAAGTATTCGTAGGAATTCACCACTTTGTTTAGATTCAAAAATCCATCATGCAAACCTAATAAATAACATATTAGCAAAAATTGAAGCCAATCATGCAGGGGTTGATGATGCTATAATGCTGGATCTAAATGGTTTTGTA
>DASCPP010000012.1:0-26966 GCA_036012565.1 Flavobacteriales bacterium
TTTTATTCACATGCAGAATTTATATCCAATATAAATTCTTCTGTTGGTACACAAAATAGTATTGTAGGAATTACAGAATTAATGGGGGCAAGAATTTCATATATTCAATCTCTTCCAGAGTTTACAGCAATACCTCCTACAATCGGTAATATTACTTCAAGTCCATCTAATCCAACACCTCATACTAGTGTAACTATTTCTGCCCAAGTTACAAATGCAACAGATGTATTTTTAGGCTATCGATTTAAATTTCATGATGCATTTACAAAAACCGCCATGGTTGATAATGGAACTGGTTTATATAGTGCTGCAATTGATGTAGATGCAAGAGATGTACAATACTATATTTATGCTGAGAATAATGATGCTGGTATTTTCTCTCCTGAAAGAGCGGAAAAAGAATTTCATCAGTTAGCGGTGGTTGATAATTTAGTAATCAATGAGATTATGGCCTCTAATATTAGCGCCATAGCTGATCAAAGTGGGGAATATGATGATTGGGTAGAACTTTACAATGGTAATAATTTCTCACTCAATTTAACTGGTTATTATCTTTCTGATTCTGAGAATGATTTGACAAAATGGTCTTTTCCTAATGTTAGTATTTCTCCGAATGATTATTTGATAATTTGGTGTGATACGGCTGGAAACACACAAGCAGGATTGCATACTACCTATCGTCTTTCTGCTGATCAAGAGGAGGTATATCTTACTGATCCAAATGGAACTATAATTGATGCAGTTCATTTTGTAAATATGCCAAATGATGTGGCTTATGCTAGAGTTCCAAATGGAACGGGAACTTTTATTCATCAAGGAGAAACTTATGAAGCAAATAATCAGAATATTTCTGGAATTACTAATATGAATATTAGTAGTAAAATGCGTGTTTATCCTAACCCTTCCAATAATAGAATTTATATTCTGGGAGCAGATGGTGATTTGAGCATTCATAACCTAATAGGGCAAGAGGTGTTTAGCGATTATGTAGATAATACTATTTCAGTCGATATTTCTAATTGGAATGCTGGAGTATATTTTATAAAATCAAATCAAAAAGTGATTAAAATTATAAAACAATAAATATGAAAAGAATAGTAATTTTATTAGTTATTGTAATCGGATTTACATCCTGTGAAAAAGAATCAGGAGAAGGAGGCACTTCAGTAATTGAAGGGAAAGCATATAAGATTCACACCTATCAAACAACTCAAGGACAAATTGACACATTATATTATCAGCTAGATGCGGGTAAGGATGTTTTTATTATTTATTCTGATGATGAAACAGCTATTTATGATGATGAATTTGAAACAGATTATAATGGAAGGTATCGTTTTGAGTTTTTACGAAAAGGAAAATATACCATTTATACTTATGCTGATAGTTCTGATATGAACACTACTTATGATTATCCTGTTTTTCACCATATTGAAATTAAATCGAACAACTCTACCAACAAGGTTGATGATTTTGTAATTGAAAAGAATCAATAAGTGAAGTCTATACTAAACCTTTCTGATTTCACACCTATCTCATTATCTGAAATGGGTGAAGTGAAACTAATGAATAGAACCGATACTAAATTTGTTTTTAGGGTAATTAATTTGGAGAAACTCTTAGAAAAGATGCAGGCATTCTATAAAGTTTTGGAAGTAAATGACGAAAGAATTCAAACATATAAATCTCTTTATTTTGATACAGAAGACAGAAAATTCTATATCGATCATCATAATAGCAGGGTAAACAGAAATAAGATTCGTTTTAGAGAATATGTAGGTAGTGGCCTTACTTTTCTGGAGATAAAACTTAAAAATAATAAAGGTAAGACCATTAAAAAAAGGATGAGAGCTGCAAAAATCTCTGAAAAGCTTTCCTCTGAACAAAAAGAATACATTGAAAAAATAATAGGTAAGAAACTAGAAGTTAGTGCAAAGCAATGGATTAATTTTAGCCGACTTACATTTGTGCATAAAACACAAAAGGAACGACTTACCATTGATATAAATTTATCGTTTGAAAATGAAAAAGAATCAGGAGATTTGAGAGATATTGTAATTGCTGAAGTAAAGCAAGAAAGAATGAGCAGAAAATCTGATTTTATGCGTATTGCAAAAGAAATGAGTATCTTGCCCATGCGTTTGAGTAAATATTGTATTTCAACAATGCAATTATGGCAAAATATAAAGCAAAACAGATTTAAGAAGAAACAACTTTTTATTAATAAATTAAAACAAGTATAATGGAATTATTACTGATCTTGCTAGATAGTTTAGAGTTTTTAGGTACACCCGTTTGGGATTCTGAGGATTTTCTTAAGCTTCTTATAAAAGGAACTTTCAATTTAGGAGTTGTACTTTTAATTGTACGGTGTATTTATTATCCTATAACAAAGAATAAGGATTATCTTTTTACTTATTTACTAATAAGCTTAACTGTATTTTTACTTTGTTTTTTACTTGACAATGTAAAACTTCAATTAGGATTTGCTTTAGGGCTTTTTGCAATATTTGGTATTATTCGCTACCGAACTGATCCTATTGCTATCAAAGAGATGACTTATCTTTTCTTAGTAATTGGAATATCGGTAGTGAATGCATTAGCAAACAAAAAAATTAGTTATGCTGAGCTGGTTTTTGCCAATTTACTAATTGTATTTGTCACCTTTGGGATGGAGCGGCTTTGGCTTCTGAAACACGAAACCAGAAAGAATATTATTTACGAAAAAATTGAACTCATAAAACCAGAGAATAAAACGGAACTTCTTGCAGATCTAAAAGAAAGGACGGGTATTGATATCATCAGATATGAAATAAGAAGAATTGATTTTTTGCGTGATATAGCTAACATTCGTATTTTCTATTATGAGGACGACTCTAAATAAAATCTTTATACTTTTATTTTTACCTTTCTTTTCTATAGCTCAGGAAAATGATTTTCAAACGTGGACATCTGTTTCTGCCTCAAAGAAGTTAATTAAAAAAACAGATTTAATAGTAAAACAAGGAGCTCGTTTTAGAGAGAATTCTTCCGTAAAATCTAAACTTTTTACTGATATAAGAATTAAAAGAAAATACAACAAACATTTTAGTTTTGCTGTTGGTTATCGCTTCTCGAATGATTGGAATAAGAGATTTGTATTAGCTCAAAAAAATAGGTTCTACTCAGATGTTTATTATAAAGATAAACTCAAAAAAAGATTCTTGCTTGATCTAAGAGCGAGATGGCAAACTCAAGGGAATTTTGAAGGATATTCATCACTTTTTAGACAAAAATCGGTAGTAGCATACAATATTAGAAAAACAAAATTAGAACCATCATTTGCAATAGAATATTTCCTAAATATTGAAAGTATACTAGTAGATAAATTACGATATGCTTTTGGCATTTCTCATCCTATTACAAAAGATTTGGATGCTGAAATAGCATATAGAATTCAGCAAGAGTTTTATGCCAATAATCCTGAAACTTTGTTTATTTTTGAAGGAAAATTATCTTATGATTTTTAACATATTATGAAAGAAAAAAAAATAGAGATAACCTTTGTAAAAGCAAATTTTAACGAACTAGATATTTCAGAACAAGAACTAATTGAAAAAGCAAAAAATGCATATTCCAATGCTTACGCCCCTTATTCTGGTTTTTTGGTTGGGGCAAGTGTTTTGCTAGAAAATGGAGAGATTATTAATGGAAGTAATCAGGAAAATGTGGCTTATCCTTCGGGGCTATGTGCCGAAAGAGTAGCTCTGTTTTATGCTGGCGCAAAATATCCAGAAGTCGCTATTAAAACCATTGCTATTTCCGCAAAGTCCAAAACTTTTGAAATTGATGATGTGGTTAGCCCATGTGGGGCATGCCGTCAAGTAATGGCAGAATACCAGCAAAAACAAGGACAAAATATACGACTGCTTTTACATCCCACTAATGATGAAGTACTGATTGCAAATTCAGTGACAGACTTGCTCCCGTTTATGTTTAATTCTGAGAAGTTAAGAAAGTTTTAATCAAAATTAATTTTTTGTTATTCAATTTTCTATTTTTGTCTACATTACAATAGTTAGATGAAAATATCATATAATTGGCTTAATCAGTATTTACTTTTAAAACAATCTCCTAATGAGATAGCTCAGCTTTTAACCGATATTGGTTTAGAAGTAGAAGGTACTCAGGAGGTAGAAAGCATAAAAGGGGGCTTAAAAGGAGTTGTGATTGGAGAGGTTATAACTAAAGTGCAGCATCCTAATGCCGACAGATTAAGCCTAACAACTGTTGATGTTGGAGCAGATGACGATTTACAAATTGTTTGTGGTGCCCCCAATGTAGCTGTAGGCCAAAAAGTCCCAGTCGCCACTATTGGCACTTTGCTTTATGATGGTAACGAATCTTTTAAAATTAAAAAAGGAAAGATAAGAGGAGAAGTTTCAATGGGAATGATTTGTGCTGAGGATGAGTTGGGTTTAGGAAAAGGGCATAAGGGAATTATGGTATTGAATGCCAAAGCCAAAGTAGGAACTCCTGCTGGGAAGTATTTTAAATTGGAATCAGATATTGTTTTTGAAATTGGACTTACACCCAATCGTTCGGATGCTATGGGTCATATTGGGGTAGCTCGTGATTTGCTTACGGTACTCAATCATAAAGGAGAGAAACTAAATATGTGTCGCCCATCAGTAGAGAATTTTAAAATAGCTAATACCAGTAAAACTATTGCTGTTGAAGTGAAAAATACAGATTTATGTCTAAGGTATTCAGGAATAAGTATTAGCGGAGTAACAGTTGCTGATTCTCCTGATTGGTTGCAAAATAGATTAAAAGCGATTGGTTTAACACCCATCAATAATATTGTAGATGCTACTAATTATGTATTGCATGAAACAGGACAACCATTACACGCTTTTGATATTGCAAAAATTGAAGGAAATAAAATAGTTGTTACTACTTTAAAAAACAATACCAAGTTTATCGCTTTGGATAAAATAGAAAGGAAGCTTTCAGTTACTGATTTAATGATATGTAATGTAAAAAAACCAATGTGCATTGCGGGAGTATTTGGTGGTTTGCATGCTGGAGTTACTAAGAATACAAAGGACATCTTTTTGGAATCTGCTTATTTTAATCCGGTAAGTATTAGAAAAACAGCAAAAAGACATAACCTGAGTACGGATGCTTCTTTCCGTTTTGAAAGAGGTTGTGACCCAAATATAACTGTTTACGCTTTAAAGCGTGTAGTATTACTTATTACTGAAATAGCAGGAGGTAAAATCGCATCTGAAATTACAGATATCTATCCAAGTAAAATTGAGCATTTTAAGGTTGATTTGAATTATGCTAAAATGGATGCGCTTATTGGTGAAGTGATTGACAGGGGGGTAGTGAAGTCAATTCTTACTGATTTAGAAATTGAAATCACTAATACTACTAAGGATGGTTTAAGTTTATTGATTCCTCCTTTTCGTGCAGATGTACAAAGGGAAGTAGATGTAATTGAGGAAATTCTAAGAATTTATGGCTTTAATACGGTTGCAATGCCAACTAAATTAAATACTACAATTTCTTATTCTGATAGTGTAAACCCTGAGAATTTAAGAAACACTATTTCTGATTTATTATCTACAAATGGATTCAATGAGGTAATGAATAATTCCTTAACTAAAGGTGATTACACGGCTATTATTCCTGAATTAGATACATCACAAAATGTTGAGCTTCTCAACCCTTTCTCACAGGATGTAAATGTAATGCGTCAATCTTTAAAGTTTAGCGGATTAGAGAATATTGCTTACAATCAAAACAGAAAAAATACTGATGTTAAGTTTTATGAGTTCGGTAAAACATATCATAAAACAGAAGAAGGATATAAAGAGAATCAGCACTTGCAAATTTTAGTTAGCGGTAAAGTTGAATCTGAAAATTGGAATACTTCATCTGATAAAGCAGATTTTTATTTCATTAAAGAAAAAGTGGAGCATGTCCTCAGTAGATTGGGAGTTAAGAAGTTAAAATCAGAGGCAATTTGTACGCACGGTTTTGTTGATGGATTGATGTATAAGTTCAAAAAAAATAGATTAGTTTGTTTTGGAAAACTAGATAAAAATCTTTGCAAAGCATTTAATGTTAAATCTGATGTTTATGCTGCTGATTTCAATTGGGATTTAGTTTTAGAATTAGCAGGATATACTAAAATAAAATACCAAGAAGTCTCAAGATTCCCAAAGGTAAGAAGGGACCTTTCTTTATTAGTTGATAAATCAGTTTCTTTTGACGAATTAAGTAAAATTGCCAAACAAGCAAATAATAAAATCTTAAAGACAGTTAATCTTTTTGATGTGTATGAAGGAGTGAAACTTCCTGAGGGTAAGAAATCTTATGCCTTATCATTCACAATGGCTGATGATAGTAAAACATTAACCGATAAATATGTGGATAAGGTAATGGATAAATTAATGAAGTCCTTTAAAGAGCAAGTAGGAGCAGAGGTAAGGTAAAATTTTTCATTTTGATTTGTATTGAGTAGTTGTTTAGTGATTAAAAACTATATTTGTATAATATAGTAAAGCTTAAAGAAATGTTTGAGAATTTATCAGAGAAACTAGATAAGGCGTTTAAAGTATTAAAAGGGCAAGGCAGTATTTCCGAAATTAATGTAGCCCAAACAATGAAAGAAATCCGTAAGGCACTTTTGTCTGCTGATGTGGATTTTAAAACTGCAAAATCTTTTACAGCTAAAGTAAAAGAAAAAGCAATGGGGCAAAAAGTGCTTACCGCTATTAATCCTGGTCATCTCTTAATCAAAATAATGCAAGATGAGCTAGCGAAATTGATGGGAAGCGAGCAGTCAGAAATTAATTTAAAAGGTTCGCCAACTATAATTCTAATATCTGGTTTGCAAGGAAGTGGTAAAACAACTTTTGCCGGAAAATTAGCATTATTATTGAAAAGTAAAAAAAACAAACGCCCCCTTTTAGTTGCTTGTGATGTGTACCGTCCTGCTGCAATTGATCAGATTGTTGTGTTGGCCGAGCAAGTTGGAGTAGAAGTTTTTCAAGACCGAGAAAGTAAAAATCCAGTTGAAATTTCCAGAAATGCAATAAAGCATGCTAAAGCCAATGGACATAATGTAGTAATAGTAGATACGGCAGGGCGATTAGCCGTGGATGAAAAAATGATGACTGAGATTGCTGCAATAAAATCAGCAACTAATCCTAATGAAACTTTGTTTGTGGTGGATTCGATGACAGGGCAAGATGCGGTGAATACTGCAAAAGTATTTAACGATAAACTAAATTATGATGGCGTAGTGCTTACTAAACTTGATGGGGACACTAGAGGAGGAGCGGCCTTAACTATTCGCTCGGTTGTAGATAAACCCATTAAATTTATTGGGACCTCTGAAAAAATGGATGGATTGGATGAATTCCATCCCGATAGAATGGCAAGTCGTATCTTAGGAATGGGAGATGTTATCTCTTTGGTAGAACGTGCACAACAACAATTTGATGAGGATGAAGCTAGGAAAGTGCAGAAGAAAATTGCTAAAGATCAATTTGATTTTGATGATTTTTTAAAACAAATTCAACAAGTAAAAAAGATGGGAAATATAAAGGATTTGGCGGGGATGATTCCTGGAATAGGGAAAGCTGTTAAGGATGTAGATATTGATGATGATGCTTTTAAAGGAATTGAATCTATTATCCACTCTATGACCAAGCAAGAACGTAAAAACCCTAAATTACTTAACGGTAGTAGAAAGAAAAGAATTGCTGATGGTAGCGGAACTTCAGTTGTTGATGTAAACCAATTGATTAAGCAATTCGGCCAAATGGGAAAAATGATGAAGATGATGCAAGGAGGTGGTGGAAAACAAATAATGCAAATGATGCAAGGAAAAGGCGGTATGCCTAAGATGTGATATTATAATTATGCAATTACTTGACGGAAAAAAAACAGCTAATGATATAAAAGAAGAAATCGCAATTGAGGTGACTACTCTAGTTACTAAAGGTGGTAAAAAACCGCATTTAGCTGCAATTTTAGTAGGATCTGATGGAGCAAGTGAAACCTATGTAAATGCTAAAGTAAAAGCTTGTGAAAGGGCAGGTATTGACTCTACTTTGATTCGTTTTGATAGTGATGTTTCAGAAGATGAATTACTTCTTGAAATTGAAAAAATCAATAATAATTCGGATATAGATGGCTTAATTGTACAGCTTCCATTGCCAAAGCATATTGATGAAATGAAGGTAACTGAAGAGATTTCTCCTAAGAAGGATGTAGATGGTTTTCATCCTTCTAATATTGGTAGAATGACCTTGAATTCGCCAACATTTTTACCAGCGACTCCTGCTGGAATTTTAGAACTATTGGAGAGACATAAAGTAGAAACTGTAGGGAAACATTGCGTAATTGTAGGCAGAAGTAATATTGTTGGTTTACCCATGAGTATTTTGATGGCACAAAAAAGTTATCCCGGAAATTGCACGGTAACTTTAACTCATAGTAGGACTCAAAATCTGAAAGAAATTACAGAAACTGCTGACATCTTAATAGTAGCCTTAGGTAAAGCTGAATTTGTTACATCAGATATGGTAAAGAATGGTGTTTGTATTATTGATGTAGGTATTACAAGAGTAAAGTCCGATAAAACAAAAAGTGGCTGGAAACTTTTGGGTGATGTCGCTTTTGAATCAGTGAAAGATAAATGCTCTTTTATTACTCCCGTTCCTGGTGGTGTTGGTCCCATGACCATTGCTATGCTTCTTAAAAATACGCTCATTGCTGCAAAAAGTAAAACCTAAATTTTATGAATGTTGCAGAGGATTTTCTAATAGAAGCAGGAACACTTTTACCTTTAATGGAAGCCTTTTATAGCATTCAGGGGGAGGGTTTTCATACAGGAAAATCTGCTTATTTTTTACGAATTGGCGGTTGTGATGTGGGTTGTCATTGGTGTGATGTAAAGGAAAGTTGGGATGCCAATTTGCATCCGCTTACTAAAGCAGAGGATATTGTAAAACAGATTGATGAAACAAAAATAAATACGGTAGTAATTACAGGAGGAGAGCCATTGATGTGGAATATGAATTTTTTAACAAAATCCTTAAAAAAGAAAGGATTGCAAGTGCATTTGGAAACTTCTGGGACTTATCCAATGAATGGAAGTTTTGATTGGATTTGTCTTTCGCCAAAAAAGAATCAGAAACCCCTTGATGAAATAAAACCATTGGCAAATGAGTTAAAGATAATTGTGCAAAACAAACACGATTTGAAATGGGCTGAGCAGCAGAAACAATTTGTTTCTCCCTCTTGCAAATTGTATCTGCAGCCCGAATGGGGCAAAAGAGATGAAGTGCTGCCTCTGATTACAGATTTTGTTATGGAAAATATAGATTGGCAGGTTTCCTTGCAAAGCCATAAATACATGAATCTTCCGTAAAATGAGAAACATACTTTTCCTATTACTAATAATCCCAACTCTTGTTTTCTCTCAGAAAAAGGATTATAACTCTTACGATAAAGCCGTCTCTTATTTCAATAAAGGAGATATAGAGAAAGCTAAAAAAAGCATTGGAAAGTGTATCCAGAAGAATGTAGATTGGGAAAAACCTTATCAATTACTTGGTAAAATTTATGAAGAAGAAGGAGATATTGAATTAGCAGTTAAGAATTATTATAGAGGTTTTGAGAAGGATAATCCTATCGACCAATTATGGTGGCAGAAAATAGGCGGTTTATATTTTGAAAATGGTTTGTACTCTAATGCTATGTATCATTTTAAGAGATTTGTAGCTTTCCAAAGTAAAGAAGCCGCCTTTTACAAAAAGGCGATGAAACATATTCAGGATTGTATGTTTGCTATTGGAGCAATAAGTAATCCTGTGGACTTCAACCCAAAAAATATTGGTAAGAATATCAACTCTGAAATGGCAGAATATTTGCCTTTTATCTCGGCTGATGGCAAGCAATTTGTGATAACAAGAAAAGTAAAAGGAGAAATGGATTTGCAAGAAGATTTCTTTTATTCCCAGAAGGATGAGGAAAACAATTGGCAAAAAGTAAAAAGTATGAACAGCATCAATACCCCCTTTAATGAGGGTGCAATTTCTATCTCGTCTGATGGAAGGTTTTTGGTTTTTACCGCATGCAATAGGGATGATAGTAAAGGAAGTTGTGATTTGTATCTCCAGCTTTCCGAAAAAGAGAAAGCTTTTAATATGGAAAGCGTGAATAGTAAAAATTGGGATACTCAAGGTTGTTTTTCTCCCGATGGGAAGTATTTGTATTTTGTAAGCAATCGCATGGGAGGTTTTGGCGGAAAGGACATTTGGATTTCTGAGATAAGCGAAAATGGTTTTGGAAGACCTTTTAATGCTGGCTCAACAATCAATACGCAATACAATGAAATGTCTCCTTTTTTGCATGCTGACAATCTTACACTTTACTTTGCTTCTGATGGGCATATTGGTCTGGGTGATTTTGATTTGTTTGTAAGCAGAAGAATAGATGTAGAGCAAAAATGGAGCATGCCAGAAAATATGGGTTATCCAATAAATACACATAAAGTAGAAAATTCGTTGATCGTTGCAACTGATGGAAAAACAGCTTATTATGCATCCGATAAAAGCGGATACGGATTGGAAGATATTTTTTGGTTTGACTTGCCAAAAGAAAAACAAGCCACTAAAATTTCCGATTTAGAATTAGAAATAATCACTCAAAAACAAGGAGAAGAGGTCATCCTAAGAAATGTGCAGTTTGCAAACAATTCCTATGATCTGGATGAAATATCTTTTACGGAACTTAATACTCTTATTGATTACTTAAATAAAAATCCGAAAATTAAAATAGTAATAGAGGGACATACCGATAATGTAGGGAAAGCAAAAGAAAATCAGATTCTATCAAAAAATAGAGCTATTGCGGTATATAATTACCTTACACAAAACAACATTGCTGAAAATAGATTAAGCTATAAAGGCTATGGGGAAAGCAAACCTCTTGCGCCAAACGAATCAGAAAATGGAAGAAGAATAAATAGAAGAACTTCTTTTAAGATTATTCATTAAAAATATCAGCTTTCTTTTTTGGTTGTTCAGTACCTCTCCACAAGAACCCCTTTAAGAGTTTGTCTTTTTCCTCAATTTTATCCATGGGGTGCATAATGGCGGCTGGTTTAGTATGGAAGTTAATGCCATCCAATTCATTTTCCTTAAAAAATAGTGTAATATCAGAGCAGTCAGTTGTGTTAATACCAATATTTTTTTTATTGTTGTTTTGTGCTAAGAAGATGGTTTGCCCATTTCCAATAACCACTATCTTGTGTAATTTATTTTTCTTAAAAAATCCAGTCATTATTTTTCCTTTTATCTGGTTGTAATGCAGGGGATCTTCTTTAGAAATTATCATTGGGTTTTGCTGTAAAAACATTCTTTTTATTTTTCCGCGACTTACCAAAAGGAGAATGCTATCGGCAGTAATTTGAAACTTATCGCTCCAAATTATGGGGTTTCTAAAGAGTTCAATGGTAGAGTCCTGCAGATTATAGGAAAGAGAATCACATTTGGCTTGCATATCGGTTTTGTAGCACTTTACATTATTATAGGCAGTTATCTCTCTTTTGTTTTCTGTTTTTGTGCTTTTTAAGGTATCGGCATGCACAAAGAGGGTGTCTTGTTCAGTTATTAAATTCAAAAGGGTATTTTTGGTAACTATGGCATTTCCTGTTTCTTCAAAATACTTACCCAAATCACCACTAATAAATAAATTATTAACTGTATCAATTAGGTTGATATTACGGATGGCTTTCCCGTAACCATTATTTCTATCATAATAAATACTATCTCCTTTTAAAATAAAATCCTGATGTGTGATACTTGCATTTTTCTGAAACTGAGAAATATTACTTTCTGTATTGCACCAGCCATTTTCACAATAAATTATATTCTCCTCTGATGTGATGGTTGTCGGCCCTTGAAAGAAACTAACTTTCGTTTTAGAGTTGTACAACATTGTATCGGTTCTCATGATATAATCTTTGTTAATCACCTCTACATTCCCCTTAAAATAAAACAAATGGAGATTGGAATGATAACTTCCTTTGTCTGAAACTAAATTGTTATTCCCATCTTTTATTTCTCCTTTTGTTGGATAACTAGCTATGTCTTTCGCTAAATCATAATAGATTTGCTCAGTAGTAAGTTGCATGTGTTTGTCTACCAATTTTACATTATACTTAATAATAGCTTTACTAATATTTCCATCATAAATAAGTTGTTTCCCATATAATTTAAGGGTGTCCCCTTGATTTATTTTGATATGCCCAAAGGCATCCATTCTATTGTTTTTATACTGATAAGCACTATCGCATTGCATTATTGCTCCTTCATGTTTGAAAGATACATTCCCAATTAATTTTCCGTAATCTGGATGTTTGTTGTTATTGAAAATAAAATCATCCGCATGAATAATCTCAATTTGCTTTTGTGCATTAGTTATGAAAAAACTGCACAAAAAGAGTGGCAGTATAAAAAGGATTTTTTTCAACTATTTGAAAAAAGTTTGTTTTCTGTCAGGTCCCACCGATACAATAGTAATTGGCGTTTCTAATTCCCTCTCCAAATAAGAGATGTAATCATGGAGAGCTTGTGGAGCATCTTCCAGTTTTTCCAAATTCATCAAATCTTCTTTCCATCCTTCCAATTCCTGAAAAACAGGTGTTAGTCCATCATTGGATTCAAATGGAAAATAGTCAATTTTCTGTCCATTAAAATTATAATGGGTACAAACTTTTATCTTATCAATCCCAGAAAGTACATCTCCCTTCATCATCATGAGTTTAGTAACGCCATTTATATTAATTGCGTATTTAAGAGCCGGTAAATCTATCCAACCACACCTTCTTGCTCGGCCTGTTGTAGCGCCAAATTCATTTCCCACTTTTCCCATATGTGCCCCCGCTTCATCAAAAAGTTCGGTAGGGAAAGGGCCACTTCCAACTCTTGTGCAGTATGCCTTGAAAATTCCGAAAACATCCTCCATTTTATTTGGAGCAATTCCCAAACCAGTGCAAGCGCCAGCCGCTATAGTATTGGAAGAAGTAACAAAGGGATAAGATCCAAAATCGATATCTAATAAGGTGCCTTGCGCTCCTTCTGCCAAAATATTTTTTCCTTCTTTTATGGCATTATGCAAATAGTGTTCACTCTCAATATGCTCAAATTTTCTGATTGTATCCAAAGATGCAAACCATTTTGATTCTAGCTCACTTAAATCATATTCAAAATCGTAAAAGTTAAGAATTTGGATGTGCTTGTGTTTTAGCTTTTCGTATCTTTCTTTAAAATTACTTACCGAAATATCTCCAACTCTAAGTCCGTTTCTTCCAGTTTTATCCATATAAGTCGGTCCTATTCCTTTAAGAGTAGATCCAATTTTATTTTTTCCTTTTGCCTTCTCACTTGCAGCATCCAAAAGCTTATGGGTTGGCAAAATTAGATGTGCTCTTTTCGATATAAAAAGCTCAGACATTTCTACATTCAATTTATCGATCTCCTTTATTTCGTTTTCAAAAATAATGGGGTCAATCACTACTCCATTTCCGATAATGTTTATTGTTCCTTTATGAAAAATACCTGAAGGGATAGTGTGTAATACATGTTTTATTCCATCAAATTCTAGGGTGTGTCCTGCATTTGGCCCCCCTTGAAAGCGTGCGATAATATCATAATTTGTAGTGAGTACATCTACAATTTTTCCTTTTCCTTCATCTCCCCATTGTAGTCCTAAAAGAACATCTACTGCCATAATTATTTTTTGTTTTTTTGTTTCTCTTGACACTTTTGGCAAATGCCATAAAAGTTAAGTGCGTGTCGATTAATTTTAAAATGTAAATTTTCTTCAATAAAATTCTTTATTTCCTGAATTCTTGGATCGCAAAATTCTAAAACTTCTTGGCAAGAGTTGCACACCAAATGATCGTGCTGTTTATTATGAAAGGATTTTTCGTATTGAGCCTGTGCTTTTCCGAATTGGTGCCTTCTGATTAAACGGGAAGCTATTAATAAATCAAGTGTATTATACAGAGTGGCACGACTTACCCTATAATTTTTATTTTTCATTTGAATATACATTGATTCAATATCAAAATGACCTTCATGAGCGTAAATTTCATTTAGGATAGCGTATCGTTCAGGGGTTTTTCTGTGCTTGTTTTCCATCAAATATTCAGTGAATATCTGAGAAACAATATCTATGGTTTTTTCTTTTGGCATTTTCAAAATGAAAGTTCCAAAAATAATAAATTTATAACGCTTTGCATTAAAAAATTAGTCAAGTTTATAACTTCTTTCAATAGTCTGCAACCCATCAATGTTCTTCAATTTTTTTATTAAAGAATTAAGGAAACTAACATTGTGAATCTTCAAAGTAATTTTGCCCTCAAACAGCCCATCATTACTTTTTATATTTACCGCTTTCATATTCACATTCATTTGGGATGAAATCACTTTTGTAACATTATTCATCAGTCCAATTCTATCAATTCCCTTGATAGTAAGGTAGGCAGTAAAGTTTATGCTATCCTTACTTACCCACCTTGCAATAAGGAGGCGGTAATCATAGTTGGAACGCATCTCAATGGCATTAGGGCAAGTTGCTCGGTGTACTTTTACACCTTCTTCCACAGTAGTAAAACCAAATATTTCATCTCCAGGAATTGGATTGCAACATTTGGATAATATATAATTAAAAACCTCATCATTTTCTCCGAAAACAATAGTTTTATCTTCTTGCTGTATTGTTTTTGATTTCGGGCTCCTTTTTATCTTATTTTTAATAGAAGTATACCAGCCAATAGTTCTAGATCTTGCAAAATCTATTAACTCATTATTACTTATAACTCCTGTTCCAATTCTATAAAACAGTTCTAAGCTATCACCAATCTGGAAATATCTAACCAATTCTGTTTCTACTTTTTCATCCAATTTTATTTTCAGCTGTTTTAGTTTTCTTTCTAACTTTTCCCTTCCTTCTTTTCCAATTAACTTTTTGTCTTCTTTAAGGGAAGTTTTTATTTTAGATTTTGCTCTTGCGGTAACTACAAATTGTAACCAACCTTTTTTAGGAATTTGTTTTTTGGAAGTAATCACTTCTACTTGATCGCCACTTTTTAGTACATGACTTAGTGGTACCAATTTTCCATTTACTTTCACACCCAAACAAGTTCTACCTACTTCAGTATGAATCTCAAATGCAAAATCAAGTGCGGTAGCACTCTTAGGTAATGTTTTTAAATCGCCAGCAGGGGTGAAAACATAAATTTCACCAGAGAAAAGATTGAGTTTAAAATCGTCAATAAAATCAACTGCATTCGATTCTGGATTTTCCAATAAATCTCTTATTTTGTTTATCCAACCATCTAAACTACTATCCTTTGCATTTGTATCATTATTCTTATATTTCCAATGTGCAGCATATCCTTGCTCGGCAATCTCATCCATTCTTTTGCTTCTTATCTGCACTTCCACCCATTTTCCATCATGTCCCATTACGGTAGTATGTAAGGATTCATAGCCATTGGTTTTTGGGGTTGATATCCAGTCTCTCAATCGGTCAGGGTTTGGTTTATAATAATCTGAAACTACTGAATAAACTTTCCAACAATCGGCTTTCTCTTTTTCTGGCTTGGAGTCAATTATAATACGTATGGCAAACAAATCGAAAACTTCATCAAACTTTAAATGTTGCTGTTTCATTTTATTGCGGATAGAAAAAATGGACTTTGGCCGTCCCTTTATACTGCACTTTATTTTTTCTTCTTTTAAAGTCTCCTTAATGGGCTGGATAAACTTATTAATGTATTTTGTTCTTTCTTTTTTAGTCTCATTTAAGTTTAAGGAGATGGCTTTATAAACTTCAGATTTTGTAAATTTTAATCCTAAATCTTCTAGCTCTGTTTTAATGGAATAAAGCCCTAATCGATGGGCAAGAGGGGCATAAAGATAAAGTGTTTCGGATGCAATTTTTAGCTGTTTAGGTTTTGTCATTGCACCCAATGTGCGCATATTATGTAATCGATCAGCCAATTTTATCAGTATCACTCTTACATCATCCGAAAGAGTGAGTAACATCTTTCTAAAATTTTCTTGTTGCAAGGAAAGATTTTTGTCAAACATATCCTCAATTTTGGTAAGCCCATCAATAATCCTTGCTACTTTACTTCCAAAAATACGATCGATATCTTCCAGAGTATAATCCGTATCTTCAACCACATCATGCATAAGAGCACAAATAATAGATGTGGTTCCTAAACCAATTTCCTTTGCAGCAATATGTGCCACCGCTATTGGATGGTAAATAAATGGTTCTCCCGATTTTCTACGAACTCTTTTATGGGCCTCCATAGCTAAGTTGAATGCCTTGCGGATATCTTTTTTGTCCGTAGTGTTCGTTTTATCCTTACAAGCCCGTAACAAAGCCCTGTACTTGTTTAGGATTTCCCTATTTTCTTTTTCTATGTCAATCTTTTTTACCATTAAACATTGTGAATTAATAAGCAAATATCGGATATTCTTTCATCAAATTATTTACTTTCTGTTTTACGGAATTGATAGTTGTTTCGTTCTCAAAATCCATGATTACATCATCAATCAAATCAACAATTTGTGCAATAGTTTCCTCTTTTATTCCCCTTGTAGTAATAGCTGGTGTGCCAATTCGTATGCCGGATGTGATAAAAGGCGATTGTGTATCAAAAGGAACCATGTTTTTGTTGAGAGTGATGTCGGCTTTAACCAATGCGTTTTCAGCATCTTTTCCCGTTACATTTTTACTTCTCAAATCAATTAGCATACAATGATTCTGGGTTCCTCCTGAAATTACTTTATATCCTTTATCAATAAAGCATTGCGCCATCAATTGTGCATTTTTAATTACTTGTTGGCTATATTCTTTGAATGATGGATGAAGTGCTTCCCCAAAAGCTATTGCTTTTGCTGCAATTACGTGTTCTAATGGTCCGCCTTGTGAACCCGGGAAAACGGCAGAATTCAGTATTGTAGACATCATTCTGACTTTCCCTTTTGGAGTAGTTATCCTCCAGGGATTTTCAAAATCTTTTCCCATCATAATCATTCCTCCTCTTGGCCCTCTAAGGGTTTTATGCGTAGTTGTGGTAAGTATGTGGCAATGAGGAGCTGGGTTGTTCAATAATTTTGCTGCTATTAGCCCAGCAGGATGTGCAATATCTGCCATAAGTAATGTATCAACTTTATCTGCAATCTCTCTAAATCTTTTATAATCCCAATCCTGTGAATAGGCAGATGCACCACAAATAATTAGTTTTGGTTTTTTCTCTAATGCTACTTGTTCTAATTTTTCGTAATCTACTTTGCCACTTTCCTCTTCTACACTATAAAAAGAGGTACTATATAATTTACCTGAAAAATTAACTGGGGAGCCGTGGGTTAAATGCCCTCCATGCGAGAGGTTAAAACCCAAAATTTTATCTCCTGGATTAAGGCAAGCGAGCATTACAGCAGCATTTGCCTGAGAACCAGAATGTGGCTGCACATTTACATACTCCACACCAAATAATTCTTTTGCTCTATCAATAGCTAACTGCTCTACTTTATCTACCACTTCACAGCCACCATAATATCTCTTCTTTGGATATCCTTCCGCATATTTGTTGGTAAGGCATGTGCCTATTGCCATCATTACCTGCTCACTTACAAAGTTTTCGGAGGCAATTAATTCAATCCCATTTTTTTGCCTCTGATGTTCCTGCTGTATTAAATCAAAAATTTCTTGATCTTTTTTCATTTCTTTATTCGCTTTTATTTCTATTTTCGTAACGCAACAAATGTAAATATTTATGAATAGAGTAAAAGAACTTTTTGGAATAAAATATCCAATCATTCAAGGCGGGATGCTTTGGTGTAGTGGTTGGAGGTTGGCATCAGCTGTAAGTAATGCCGGAGGATTAGGGCTAATTGGCTCAGCATCAATGTATCCTGATGTTTTGGATGAGCATATCACAAAATGTAAAAAAGCCACAGATAAACCTTTCGGTGTAAATATGGCACTTCTTTATCCAAAAATTGAAGAGCACATTAATGTTATTATAAAGCAAGAGGTGAAAATTGTTTTCACTTCAGCTGGAAATCCTGCCAAATACACCTCTGTTTTAAAAGAGAAAGGCATAAAAGTAGTACATGTAGTGCCTAATTTGCGTTTTGCCGAAAAAGCGGTAAATGAAGGAGTGGATGCTATTGTAGTAGAAGGATTTGAAGCGGGAGGACATAACGGAAAAGATGAAATAACAACAATATGCTTGATTCCACTTGTAAAAAAAGAAATTAATATTCCAATAATTGCAGCTGGTGGAATTGGAAGTGGAGAGGCTATATTAGCTGCTTTTGCATTGGGGGCAGAGGGAGTACAAATTGGAAGCAGGTTTGCAGCATCCAAAGAGAGTTCTGCCCATATTAATTTCAAAAAAGCAATTGTTGATGCAGTAGAAAATGACACTATTGTTACCTTAAAAGAATTGGCTCCCGTTCGGCTTTTGAAGAATCCTTTTTATACCAAAATATTTGATGCTTATAAAAAAGGATCAACTCCAGAAGAGTTGAAAATATTGCTTGGAAGAGGTAGGGCAAAAAAAGGAATTTTTGAGGGCGATTTGATTGAGGGGGAATTAGAAATTGGGCAAGTATCTGCACAGATAAATGAGATAAAATCGGTACAAGAAATAATGGAAGAATTGACTGAGGGCTTTAAAAGGGTTAAAAACAATCTAAATAATTTTGATTATTAATGAATGAATTACTAATTTTATTCAAGAAACCTTATCTAATTTTTAGCGTTTATTAAGGTGTTGAGTGAATAAGTTATTTACAGGCTACCATTGTAGGAAACATAATTATTGCTAAATTTGTAAAAATTAAATCGCATAAAGATGAAAAAAACACTTTTACTTCTGTTATTATTTACACTATCTTTCACGCAAACCAAAGCTTCCCATTTAATGGGTGGGGAAGTAACTTGGGAATGTATTAAGCCAGGAGTAGCGACTTCCGGTATGTATATTTTTACCATGAAAGTGTATAGAGACTGTAATGGGGTGAATTTAAGTACAAATCCGATAAACTTAACCACAAATCATCCTATCATTTCTTCCATACAGTTAGACTGGATTTCTAATACAGATATTTCTCCAGCATGCGATCCTACCAATAGTGGAAATCCGCAAATGAATTGTTTAAATCCTCAACAAGGGTCTGTAGAAGAATGGATATATCAGTCGCAACCCGTGAATTTACCTGGTATACCACCAGCTACCGGATGGCATTTTTATTGGGGTAGTTGCTGTAGGAATGCAGCTATTGTGAATATTCTTAATCCTGACACTTATGGTTTTACCCTTAGGGCTATAATGTATCCTTATACTATTCCTCCAAATGCAACTCCAGAGAATACATCCCCTTGTTTCGATTCTTCTCCTCAGTTTAATGAACAGCCAAAAACAATTATTTGCACTGGCTATCCTTTTTCATATTCCCATAATGCCTCTGACCCTGAGCTAGACGAAATCGTTTATTCTTGGGGCGACCCTATCGATAACGGATATGTTCCAGGAGCACCAGGTATTATTCCATTTTTGGCTCCTTATACAATTAATAGTCAAATACCAGGAAATCCAACATTAGACCCTGTAACAGGGGAGATCTCTTATAATTCAGTAACATCAGGAAACTTTGTAACCTGTATAAAGGTAAGCTCATATAAATGTGGGCAGTTAGTAGCAGAAGTATTTAGGGAGATACAAGTAATTCTTATTGCTTGTCCAAGTATGGTTGGTGGTGCCCCGAATAACAAACCAGTAGTAAATCCTCCTTTTAATGGAGGGACTCAATATAACACAACTGTGTATGCAGGCGATCTTGTAACCTTTAATATTACAGGAACTGATAATGATATTTATGCTAACGGTTCCCCACAGGATTTAACATTGGAAGTTTCTGGTGCTCAGTTTTCTTCTGATTATATTAATACTTCTTTGTGTTTAAATCCTCCTTGTGCAACCTTTAATAATGGGGTAGGACTTGTTCCGCCTTTCTCAGCACCAACCACTGTTGATGGTATTTTTGAATGGCAAACCAATTGTGCTCATATCGCTTCCAATGTAGGATGTAATATAACATCTAATCTATATACTTTCTTAATTAAAGTATATGATGATTTTTGTCCAGCACCTGCTATTGCTATTGCAACAATTTCGGTAGAAGTAGTGGCAGCCCCAACTGATAACCCACCTGATATAAGGTGTGTTTCAGTAGATCCAAATGGAGATGTATTGCTTAGTTGGGAACATTTGCTGACTGCTCAATCTTCTACTATTTATAATATTTATTCTTCCGGAACTCCTAATGGCCCCTTTACACTTTTAGACACAGTTGTCTATCCGAGTAAAACATATACTCATAGTGGAGCTGGAGCAAATAATTCATCAGTTTATTATTACCTAACTTCTGAATCAGATTGTGCAGGAGTATCCGATCCTTCTGATACTTTAAAAACCATAAAATTGGATGTAACTCCTATCGCTTCTTCAACTATTGGAGATTTGTTTTGGAATCAAATTCATATTCCAGCACTTACTACTTCAGCAGGAATTTATACCATTTTTGCTTCAGATGGAAGTGGGGGATGGGCAAATGTTGGGGCTACGGCAGATACTAATTTCCAGTTTCCAGCACAAACTTGTAACTCTTATCAAGGATTTTATGTTTCTTTAGATGATGCAAGTGGATGTGTATCCAATTCTTCTATTGATGGCGCTAATTTACAAGATACAATTAGTCCAAATACACCAGTAATAGATGTTGTAACAGTTACTGGAGGAAAATCTGAAATTAATTGGACTAGCTCTTCTACTGATGTTGATGCTTATGTAATATATATATTAGATGAGTTTGGTGCTTGGATTACAATCGATACTGTAGATGGTATCGCAAATACAACTTATACTTATAATACATCTAGTGCAAACGATAAATCGGAAACTTTCAGAATTCGCGCTTTAGATAGTTGTTATAATGCAAGTGGAACATCCTTAAATCATAACTCTATTTATTTGTCTTCAGTTTTAGATGTATGCGAATACAGTATTTATTTCAATTGGAATGATTATAATAACATGGTGGGGAATTTAAGCCATTACAAAGTAATGATTACAGAAAATACGGAATCTGGAGGAACTGTAAATACAGAAGAAAGATTTACTATCGGTTCGAATAATTATACCTTACCTAATATTGCTTCAGGCTCTGTGTATGATGTGGTTGTAGTGGCTTATAATTCCGATTCAACTATCTCTTCCTATTCTAATGTGATAAGTATAAATGCGGATCTATTTCCAAAGCCTCAGTTTAATTATATCACAAAAGCAACTGTAAATCATGAAACGGGTTTTATTGAGCTAAATTGTCATGTTGATAATGCAGCTGTGATTGATTATTATAGAGTATTCCGCTCAAAAAGAGATGAAGATAATTTTGTAGATATTGCCCATATTCCATTTAATGGACAGCCAAATATCAGTTATACAGATGGTGGAGTAAGTACTTCTACCCATTATTATAATTATCAGATTTATCCTGTTGATACCTGTGGGATTACGCTTTCTGTAGGAAGTATACAATTTGCTGGAGATACATCTTTTGCACAATCCATATTATTAGAGTCAATTGGAAATAAAGATATGACTAATGATTTAACCTTTAATAATTATGATGGTTGGCTTGGTAATGATGTCCAGTACAATCTTTATCGTTCGGTAAATAGAGGAGATTTTTCTGCTATTGCTTTGGCTACTTTCATAGGAGGAAGTCATACTTATTCTTATCTAGATGATGTAGTGGAATTTACAGATGGGAATGGTCGTTTTTGTTATTATGTAGAGGCCTTGGAAGGAAATACAAATCCTTATGGTTTTGTAGAAAGAAGTTTATCTAATATAAGTTGTATTTCCCAAGTTCCAATTCTAATTATTCCAAATACTTTCACGCCAAATGATGATGAACACAATGAAATTTTTCATCCAATAACTTCTTTTGTATCTGAGATTGGATATTCCTTTGCAATTTTTGACAAATGGGGGCATGAAATTTTCCAAACTAACGATCCTTCCAAAGGATGGGATGGAAATTATTTAGGCAATCCTGCACAGAATGGAAATTATGTCTATCATGTTCAATATATAAATGGAGTAGGAATGCTTACAGAAAAAACAGATGTTGTAAGTTTAATAAGATAAGAAAAATCATATAAAAATAAGAGTCCCATTTTTGGGACTTTTTTTTGTAATCTGAACTAATATTTTATTTATTTTTGCACTCAATTTTTTAAAACAGAATATGACCGAAAAATACAAACAAATATCAGAAGGGCTTACTTATGATGATGTATTGGTTGTTCCAGATTATTCTGAAGTATTGCCATCTACTGTGGGTGTAACTACAAATTTCACCAAAAATATAAAGTTAAATATTCCTATCGTTTCTGCAGCAATGGATACGGTTACAGAAGCAGGAATGGCTATCGCAATCGCCCAAGAAGGTGGTATTGGTGTTTTGCACAAAAACATGAGTATCGAAAATCAGGTAAATGAAGTAAGAAAAGTAAAACGATCAGAAAGTGGAATGATTTTAGATCCCATAACTTTATTGGTTGAAGCCAAGGTAGGGGATGCTATGAATATCATGCAAGAATTTAAGATTGGAGGAATTCCAATTATAAATAAGAAAAATGAATTAGTGGGCATAGTAACTAATAGAGATTTAAGATTCGAGAAAGATTTGAGCTTACCGATTAAGCAAATCATGACTACTGATAACATTATTACTACTGAAATTGCTGATTTAGAAAATGCGGAACACATTCTGCAAGAAAACAAAATTGAAAAGTTGCCAGTAGTAAACAAAAATAATGAACTAGTTGGGCTAATTACTTTTAAGGACATTATTAAAAACAGGATGCGTCCTAACGCTTGCAAAGATAAGTATGGAAGATTAAGAGTTGTTGCGGCTGTTGGTGTAACTACTGATGTTTTTGAAAGGATTGCAGCATTAGTAAAAGTATCAGTTGATGCAATTATTATTGATACAGCTCATGGACATTCAAAAGGAGTAATTGATTTGTTAAAGAAAATAAAATCGGACTACCCAAAATTGGATGTTGTGGTAGGAAATATTGCTACTGCAAAAGCGGCAAAAGATCTTATTGATGCTGGTGCAGATGCCATAAAAGTAGGAATTGGTCCTGGTTCAATTTGTACTACAAGAATTATTGCAGGAATTGGGGTTCCTCAACTTACTGCTCTTTTGGATGTAAATGAGGTAGCAAAAAAGAATAATATTCCTGTAATTGCAGATGGAGGAATAAGGTATTCTGGAGATATTGTAAAAGCATTAGTTGCAGGCTCTAGTGCTGTAATGTTAGGCTCCTTAATTGCTGGAGTGGAAGAAGCTCCTGGTGAGACTATTATTTTTGAGGGAAGAAAATTCAAAACATTTCGCGGGATGGGTTCAGTGGATGCTATGCAGGATGGCTCAAAGGACAGATATTTTCAAACTACTGAAAATGATCCAAAGAAATTAGTGCCAGAAGGGATTGTTGGTAGAGTAGCTTATAAAGGTACTTTATCAGAAGTAATACATCAAATGATTGGAGGATTAAGGGCTGGAATGGGTTATTGTGGCGCTAAAAACATAACAGATTTAGCAAAAGCTAGATTCATAAAAATTACAGCCTCAGGAGTTACGGAAAGCCATCCTCATGATGTAACTATAACAAGGGAAGCTCCAAATTATAGTCGAAAATAAATTTAAAAATAAAATAAGTATGAAAAAAAATGTGTTAGTATTTTGTATTGGTCTTTTTTGTTCTTTGTCTTTTGCACAAAACAATGAAGTAATTCTAAGTGTTGGAGAAGATAACATCACTCTTGATGAGTTTAAAGCGATATTCTTAAAAAATAATCACAATGATTCTACCATTACCAAGGAGTATTTGAATGACTATATGCAACTATTTATTAATTTTCGTTTGAAAGTAAAAGAAGCAAAAGAGCTAAAATACGATACTATTACTGCATTTGTAAATGAACTCGCCATGTACAGGAATCAATTGGCAAAGCCTTATTTGAGTGACAGTCAATTTGATGAAAAATTAATAGAAGAGGCATACGAGCGAATGCAAGAAGATGTAAATGCAAGCCATATTTTATTTGCAATAGATGAGAAATCAACTCCTACCGACACACTAAAAGCATATAAAAAAGCAACAGATATTCGGAATAAAATCCTTAAAGGAATGGACTTCTATCATGCAGCCAAGCAATATTCTGATGACAAATCAGCTATAAATAATGGAGGAAGTTTAGGTTATTTTACTGTTTTTATGATGGTTTATCCTTTCGAGAATGCGGCATATAATACAGAAATAGGGAAAATATCTAAGCCAGTTAGAACAAAGTATGGTTATCATCTTATAAAAGTGAATGATAAAAGGAAGGCAATTGGAGAGGTGAAGGTAGCACACATCATGTTTAAATTAGCAAAAGACGCTTCAGAGGAAGCGATTAATATTAGTAAAACTAAGATTGAGGAGATTGCCACAAAACTAAAAAATGGAGAGGATTTTAGCGACTTAGCTAAACAGTTTTCAGAGGATAGAGCCACAGCTGTAAAAGGGGGGAATATCCCTTGGTTTGGCGTAGGAAAGATGGTGAAGGAATTTGAGAATGCCTCCTTTTCATTACAAACTATCGGTGAGACTAGTACTGTTTTTAAGACTCCTTTCGGTTGGCATGTAGTCAAGCTCTTAGAAAAAAAACCTATTCCTACCTTTGAGGATGTAAAAGATAATTTAAAAAAGAAAGTCAATCAAGATTCCAGAAATGCTTTGCGAGATAAGGCACTAATTAGTAAAATTAAAAAAGAGTATAATTTTAAGCAATACAGCAACAGATTAAACGAAATTTCAAAATACATTGATGAGAGTTTGTCTAAAGGAAAATGGGCTTCCGAAAAAACAAATTTACTCAGAAGGAATTTGTTTGTTTTAGATGCAAATTATTATACCCAAGCTGATTTTATTGCATTTATTCTGGCAAATCAAATGCAGGTAAAAGATAATTATCAAACTTATTTTAATGACTTGTATAAAGCTTTTGTAAGTGAGAGTTGTCTGAGTTATGAAAACAGCAGATTAGAGAAAAAGTATCCAGAATTTAAAGCTCTTTTGCAAGAATATACGGATGGGATTCTTCTTTTCGATTTAATGGATGATAAAGTTTGGACAAAAGCTATAAAGGACACTTTAGGATTACAAACATTCTTTAACAACAATAAAGAAAATTATATGTGGGGAAAAAGGGTGGAAGCAAAAATATATACTTGTATTGACGAGGAAGTAGCCAAAAAAACTTTACGTCAAATAAAAAAACGACACAGAATGCTGTATTTGACTGATGAAGATGTGCTAAAAAAGGTAAATTATGACTCGCCATTAAACCTTCAAATTTTAGGAAAAAAATATTCTAAACATGAGAATGATTATGTAGATGAAGCTGGTATGAATATTGGTATAAGTAAAAATATTAAAGGCAAAGATGGTTCTATAATCATTGTAGATATTTTAGCATTAATTCCTCCACAACAAAAAGAGCTTTCAGAAACAAAAGGTAAAGTTATTTCAGATTATCAGGATTTCTTGGAAAAGCAATGGTTATATGAGTTAGAAGAAAAGTATCAGGTAAGGGTTAATACTCAGGTTCTCCATTCTTTAATCCAATAAGTAAATGGTTTTGAAAGTGAAACACTATCTTTTCTTTTATTGTACTGCATTATTTTTTATGGCTTGCAATGGCTTGTCTTCTGATGATAAGTTGTTGGTTAGTTTGTACGATAAAGATTTGTATTTTTCTGAAATAAGTAACTCTCTTCCTGAGGATAAAACCGATAGTGCCGCATTTGTACAAAGTTATATCGATAGTTGGATAAAAAAACAGCTTTTGGTAGCGCAAGCCGAAATGAATCTGATGGATGCTCTCAAGGATGTAGAAGATAGAATTGACGATTATAAAAATTCACTACTTATTTATGCCTATCAGCAAGAGTTGATAAAGCAAAATTTTGATACTGTTGTTACAAAAGCAGAAATTCAAAATTATTATGATAAGAATTTAGATGAGTTGGAATTAAAAGAAAATATATTTAAAGGAAGATATGTAAAAACGGCTTTTGATGCTCCAAAATTAGATTTGTTACGCAAATTATTTCGTTCAAACAAAGAGGAAGATAAAGAAGATTTACTAGAGTATTGCAGACAATTTGCTGCTGACTATCATTTAGACGAATCCAAATGGGTTTATTTTTCTAAGTTTGCCGACAAGTTGCCAATGGAAGTGAAGAATTCAACCTATTATCTAAGTAATAATAAATATTACAGCTATACTGCTGATAGTAGCAAATATTTTTTATTTATTCATGGATATCAAATAAAAGGCAGAAGAAGTCCGTTAAGTTTGGTGCAAGAAAAAATTAGAGAAATAATTTTAAATAGAAATAAATTGTTGTTTCTGAAAGATTTAGAAGATAAGTTATATCAGAAAGCAATTTCAACAAATAAAATTAAAATACATCAATGAAAAAACATATCCTTATAGCACTTTTGCTTCTTAGCAGTAAGATCTACTGCCAAAAAGTGATTGATGGCGTAGAAGCAATAATTGGAAATGAAATTATTCTCACCTCTGATATTGAGACCCAATACCAACAATATTTAACGCAAGGGTATACAAATGGAGGCGAGATAAAATGTAGGATTATTGAAGATTTATTGTATCAGAAACTGCTTCTAAACCAAGCAAAAATTGACAGCTTGGAAATATCGGAACAAGAAAT
>DASCPP010000013.1:0-13643 GCA_036012565.1 Flavobacteriales bacterium
TTGGTGTAAGAGCAGCTACAGAATCTATTACAACTAAATCTACAGCTCCTGAGCTAATAAGATGATCTGCTATTTCAAGAGCTTGTTCTCCATTATCAGGTTGTGATATATATAAATTATCAATATCAACCCCAAGTGCTGATGCATAAACAGCATCAAAAGCATGCTCAGCATCAATAAAAGCAGCCACTCCACCTTGTTTTTGTGCTTCTGCAATTGCATGAATTGTAAGCGTGGTTTTTCCTGAAGACTCAGGTCCGTAAATTTCAACCACCCTTCCTCTTGGATAACCACCAACCCCTAAGGCTAAATCTAGTCCAATTGAGCCAGAAGGAATTGCGTCAATCTTTTCTTCTACTTTATCACCTAACTTCATAACTACTCCTTTACCATATGATTTCTCTAATTTGCCTAAAGTAATCTCAAGTGCTTTTAATTTTGCATCTTTTTCTTTATTCACCATATTTTCTGATTTTATACAAATTAGCAAAATATTACTACAATAAAAAAATATAAAGTCGGCTATTTTTCAACAGCCTTTTCTTTTTTGTAAAAATTACAAATAGTTGTAATTCCACATATAAAACAATCGGGTTTTCTAGCCTTACACACATATCTACCATGTAATATCAACCAATGATGAGCTAAATTTAGTTTGTTCTTTGGGAAAAGTTTTAAAAGCTGTAACTCAGCTTGCAAAGGGTTTTTTGCATTTAAAGTAAGTCCAATTCGTTCAGAAACCCGAAAAACATGTGTGTCTACAGGCATAGCAGGAATATCAAAATATACTGAACCAATTACATTTGCTGTTTTTCTACCAACACCTGGTAGTTTTTGTAAATCATTTAAATTGGGTGGAATCTTTCCATTAAAATCACTCATAAGTATTTTGGACATTCCGGATAAGTAATTTGCTTTATTTCGTGGATAAGAACAGGATTTTATAAGCTCAAAAATTGCATCTACTGAAGATACAGACATTACCTCTGCATTTGGTATTTCTTCAAATAATTGTTTTGTGATAATATTAACTCTTTTATCAGTACATTGTGCTGAAAGAATAACTGCAACTGTAAGTTCAAATGCATTTTTGTAATCTAATTCCGTTTTTGCCTCAGGCATATTTTTAGAAAAATAGGCCACAAACCTTTTTGTTCTTTCATTTTTATTCATTCTTCAAATGTATTAAATAAAAAGAGCCAGACAAATTGCCTGACTCTTTTTGCTGACCAAAACCACTTAATTCAGCATTAATAGAACCTTATCTATTGATTTGGTTTTATAGCATCTAACCGATTTAGCATACGCAATTATATTGCTGATCGTTTCCTTCTTAGGACTTTGCTTTTTGCCGGTTATTGAATAAATTTTAGTGTTACTAACCTGAATTAGTCCTCCATTTTCGACTAATTGGTCTAACACTTTTAAAAGAGTAAAGTTGTTTTTCATATAAATAAAGTATTGGTTTCATACCCTTTACTAACGAAAAACAGCTTTTATTATTTTATAGTATTTGCTTTTTTTAGCTTATTTGCAAATCTACTTGATGCGAATCAATAAGTTTTCGCAAATTAATAAGTGCATAACGCATTCTTCCAAGAGCCGTATTAATGCTTACTCCTGTACTTTCTGAAATTTCTTTAAAGCTCAACTCTGCATAATAACGCATTTTCAAAACTTCCTTCTGATCCTCCGGTAAATGCTCAATTAGTTTTCTTAAATCTTTATGAATTTGGTTGTTTACTAAATTATCTTCTATATTTTTTTCGCCATCTTGCAGAATATCAAAAATATCAAAGTCATCCGTTGGTGCAATAGCTCGCATTTTTTTACTTTTACGGAAATAATCAATTACTAAGTTGTTAGCAATACGCATTACCCAAGGCAGGAACTTGCCCTCTTCATTATATTTTCCTTTTTGCAGGGAATTAATTACTCTAATAAAAGTATCCTGGAAAATATCTTCTGCAAGATCTCTATTTCTGATTTTAGATAATATAAAAGCATAAATCTTATTATTGTGCTTTTGTATTAGGGCTTCAAAACTTTTGGAATCTCCTTTTAGGTAAAGGGCAACTAATTCACTATCGGACAGATTAATCAATAACATATCTACTTTATTTTGGTTAATAAATTTTATAAAGTAGTTATGCTTCTATAATCTTGTTTTTAGTTAAAATTGGTTTGAATTAAAGTTCAAATATAGTACAACTTTTTGAAATATACAAAGCTTATTGTCTAAATTTGCCAATTCCGTAAAAATCAGAATGACAAAAGTAGAAGAAAATACACAAAAAGACATCATTATTAAGGGCGCAAAGTTGCATAACTTAAAAAACATTTCGCTTAGTATTCCAAAAAATAAAATGGTGGTGATTTCTGGGGTTTCTGGTTCTGGAAAATCTACTTTGGCTTTCGACACCCTTTTTGCTGAGGGACAAAGAAGATATATTGAAAGTTTATCTTCTTATGCCAGACAGTTTTTAGGGAAACTCCAAAAACCAGATGTAGATGAAATAAAAGGAATTTGCCCAGCCATCGCAATTGAACAGAAAGTAATTTCGAAAAATCCAAGATCTACAGTTGGAACTACTACTGAAATTAATGATTATTTACGCCTTTTATTTGCTCGGATTGGTAAAACAATCTCCCCTATTTCAGGGAAACTGGTATGTAAAGATAGTGTAAGTGATATATGTGACCTCATCCTTAATTTCCCTAAAAATACCAAATGTATTATTCTGGCAAACTATAAAAGTAGCAGAAATGGAAATGAGATTCTTTCCGTATTGCAACAACAGGGGTTTTCAAGGGTTCGGATAAATGGAAAAATAAGTAAAATCCAACAATTAATTGAGCAAAAATTCAAAGTAAAACAGGAAGATGTTTTTATTGTAGTTGATAGAATAATAACCGATAATAATGACGATAATAAAAATAGAATTTCAGATTCTATTCAAACTGCATTTTATGAAGGGAATGGAGATTGTAGAATAGAAATAGAGGGGAAAGATTATACTTTTTCTAACCAATTTGAGATGGATGGAATAGAGTTTGAAAAACCATCTATTCATTTATTTTCTTTCAATAACCCTTATGGTGCTTGCTCCCAATGTGAAGGGTTTGGAAGTATGTTAGGTGTGGATAAAAATAAGGTAGTGCCAAACAAGACACTTTCGGTTTATCAGGGGGCGATAAGTTGCTGGAAAGGAGAGAAATTGGGAAAATGGAAAGATAGATTTATATTAAAATCAAGTGATTTTGATTTTCCCATACACAGAGCTTATAATGAGTTGAAAAAGGAAGAATTAGATATTTTGTGGAATGGGAGAGAGAAATGCAAAGGAATAAATCAGTTTTTTGCAAAATTGGAAAGCGACAAATACAAGATACAAAACAGAGTAATAGTTGCAAGATATAGAGGAAAAACCAAATGCACAGCATGTAATGGTTCACGACTAAGAAAACAAGCGCATTATGTGAAAATTAACAAGAAATCAATTAATGATATTATAAGCATGAATATTGAGCAAGCAATAAAGTTCTTTAATCAGCTAAAACTAAACAATCATGACAAAGAAATTACCGATAGATTAGTTATTGAAATAAAGAATCGTTTGGCATATCTTTACAATGTTGGACTTTCTTACCTTACCCTTTCTCGCCCCTCAAATACTCTTTCTGGTGGGGAATCCCAACGCATCAATTTAGCCACTTCATTGGGAAGTAGTTTGGTGGGCTCTATGTATATTTTGGATGAGCCAAGCATTGGCTTACATCCTAACGACACGCAAAAATTAATTACAGTCTTACATCAATTAAGGGATATAAACAATACTGTAATTGTGGTGGAGCATGATGAGGAAGTTATGGGTAGTGCCGACCAAATAATTGACCTTGGACCGAATGCTGGAAGAAATGGTGGAGAATTGGTTTATCAAGGAAAGTTAAAAGATATTGCAAAAAGTAAAAATAGTTTGACCGCAAAATATTTGAGTGGGAAACTTCAAATTCCTCTGCCTGAGAACAGAAGAATATTGAATAATAAAATTCGAATGGAAGGAATACGGCAAAACAATTTACAAAATGTGAATGTTGATTTTCCATTAAATGGACTCACTTTAATTACAGGGGTTAGTGGCTCAGGAAAAACTTCCCTAATAAAGCAAGTGCTATATCCTGCCATCTCTAATCATTTAGGAATTTTTGGCAAGAAATTGGGGAGTTTTGATAAAATTTCTGTGGATACGGAAAGTTTGAAAGAAATTGAGTTTATCGACCAAAATCCCATTGGAAAATCTTCTCGTTCTAATCCGGTAACTTATATAAAAGCATTTGATGATATTCGGAATTTGTTTGCAAACCAGCCACTGGCAAAAAGCAGGAATTACAAAAGTGGATTCTTTTCTTTTAATGTAGATGGTGGAAGATGTGAACATTGCCATGGAGAGGGAGAAATAACAGTTGAAATGCAATTTATGGCGGATGTGCATCTGCTTTGTGAGGATTGTAAAGGAGAAAGGTATAAAGATAAAATTTTGGAAATAAAATTCCATGATAAAAATATAGCAGACATTTTGAAACTTACGATTGAAGAAGCCATTGATTTTTTTACTGAGAATAAAGCAGATAGAATCGCTTTAAAATTAATCCCATTACAGCAAGTTGGTTTGGATTATGTGGCTTTGGGACAATCCTCCAACACCCTAAGTGGCGGTGAAGCGCAAAGGATAAAACTCGCCTCTTTCTTAGGGAAAGGAAACACCCCAGAAAAAGTACTTTTTATTTTTGATGAGCCAACCACTGGCTTGCATTTCCATGATATAAACAAACTACTTAACTCCTTTTATGCACTTATTGAAAAAGGACACTCCATTATTTGCATTGAGCATAATATGGATGTTATAAAATGTGCCGATTGGGTAATTGACCTTGGCCCAGAAGGTGGTGATAAAGGCGGAAAAGTTGTTTTTGAAGGCACTCCTGAAATGCTAATAAAAAATAAGAAATCGCTTACAGCAAAGTTTTTGAAAAAGAAACTAATTTAATGATGTGTTGAGGTACTAATTCCAATATAGGTAAGTGAGTTTAATTTTGTTCTATATTTTATGTTTCTTATGCGTTTCAAAAGAATACAGTCTTGAATTATTGTTATCTGCCGCAACCAGCATTACCTCAAAACTTCCTGAGGAAGTAAACTCATGTGTAGAATTTTCCAAAAAACTAAAAGTAGAGTCGTCAAAATCTCAGATAGTGAAAGAAGGCATGCAGATCTTACATTTTTTAAAAATGATCTTGACAACCTTATCCAGTTTTATAATTATCGGATAATAGTAACTGTTCCTCTTATAGGATCGTGCCCATTCCCTAAATTAATAATGTAGAAATACGTTCCGTCTGGAACGGCTCTCCCCTTGTTGTTGGTTCCATCCCAAGGGGTGTCATACCCAACTGATTCATACACCTTTTTACCAAATCTTCCATAAATAGTGATAGTAGATTCTTTATATAGGAAAGCATTTTCTAACTCCCATACATTATTTGTACCGCTATTATTTGGTGTAAATACATTTGGAATACAATCTGGGCCTAATGCAGAAATATTAATAGAAGTATCGAGTTGGCAGCCATTATTGTCGAAAACACTAACATAATATTTCCCAGGATGAAGATTATCTTTTATTCTATCAATAGTATCACCAGTAGACCAAAGAAATGAATAATTAGGTGTTCCTCCGTCCGGATTTACAATAATTATAATACCCTCAAGAGGAATATCATATTCACAATCCACTATTGCATCATCATGATTAAGTATAACAGTAATAGGATCTATTGTAAATCCTTCAGTATAGGGACATGCAAAAGGTCCACCATTTGCAGTTACGGTAACGGAATGCGTTCCATCACATAAACTATCGGCATGAGGGGTTATTTGTCCGTTTGACCAAAGATAAGAAAAAGGTTCCATTCCCCAACTTGTATCAATTACGGTTGAAGTTGAAGCATTTACCAACTGATTAATATTATAAAAAACATCCACCGAAAATGTATCTTCACAATTCAAACTATCGGTAACTGTAATGGGATAGTTTCCTTCACATAACCCTTGTATGGAATCTCCAGTCATGGAAATGCTAGTCCAATTAATAGTAAAAGGGGGGTTGGAACCACTAACTGAAATGGATGACCACAGAGATAAATAATCATAAAATCCACTAGATGAAACAGTATTTGGCATTTGGGTGAGCGTATAAGTTGCTGTAGTTGTAAGTCCACAAGCATCAGTAATTAAGACAGTATAACTTCCATATCCTAATCCAGAAATATCCTCAGTTGTTGTTCCAATACTATCACTCCAAAGATAGGTATAAGGCATAAAACCTCCACTAACTGTTATATCAATTGCCCCATCATTATTAGCACAAGAGGGTTGTGTTGAATTAAAGTTATCAATATTTAATGTAGAAATGTAGGGAGCTAATACAATTCCTAATGAATCTTTTATCCCACAAGAATCTGTAACGATTACCCAATAAGTTCCTGCAAAAAGTCCAGATACAGAAGTTCCTACTACACCTGTGCTCCATTGGTACTGATAAGGTAAAGTACCGCCAGTAACCACAACGTCAATAAGGCCATCATTTCCTAAGCATGTTGGGTTTGTAGCATTAGTATCTACAACTAATGGGTCAGGGCTGAAAATAAGAACACTTGCAGAATCCTCACATCCTACATCATCTCTTACTAAAATTTGATGTGTACCACCACCTAAAATTGTTTGATTTATAGTGTCTCCATTATCCCACAAAATAGTATAATTTCCACTAGCGGTAACGCCTCCTGAAATGTTAGCGGTAATGGCTGTTAGTTCTCCATAGCAAGAAAGGGATGCCGTGTAATTAGTAAAAAAAATAATTAAGGAATCTATACATTGCCCATTCGAACTTATAGAGAAACACATTATGAGAAATAAGTAAACTATCTTTTTCATCTGAATTTTTAATATAAAACTTTGCAAATATATCTTTTTTTAAGCAACATAAAATAGATTTTAAATTGTATCAAAATCGAAAGTGCCTCCATCAGTTGCTAAATAAGTATTTGTAAAAACAGATTTTGTTTCTGCTAATAATTCTTCTAAATCGTTATAGCGAGATGAGAAATGACCAATTACTAATTTTTTTACTTCTGCTTTTTTTGCCATAGTTGCTGCATCAATTGTTGTGGAATGCCATGTTTGCCTGGCTTTTTCCACTAAATCTTTCATGAAAGTTGCTTCATGGTATAAAAGGGTTACTCCTTTAATTATTGCAATATTTTCTTCAACTAGTGTCGTGTCAGAACAAAAAGCATAGGAATGTGGTGACTTTGCAATAGTGGTTAATTCCTTATTTTTGATAATCTTTCCTTCTTTGCTTTTAAAATCTGCACCATTTTTTATACTTGATAATTGGTCAATAGGAATTTCATATTCTTCAATTTTTGTTTTAATAATATTCTTGGCTTTTTTCTTTTCTTTAAACAGAAAACCACTTGAAGGAATACTATGTTTTAAAACTAAATTGTGAATAATAATACTCTCATCTTCATAAAGAACTTTCTCTTCATCAGGTGGAATTGGATGAAAAAATAATGGAAATTTTAACTCTGTATTAGAAGCTGAGAATTGCAAATCAATAATTTCTTTTAGTTGCTGATGAGCATACAGATTAAGCTCTGTTGTTCTGCCTAAAAGGTGCATTGTATTAATCAACCCAATCAGTCCGAAATAATGATCGCCATGCAAATGGCTGATAAAAATATGATTGATTCTCTGAGCCTTTATCTTGTTTTTTAGCAATTGTATTTGCGTTCCTTCCCCGCAATCAATTAAAAAAAACCGCTCATCTGCATTAAGTAGCTGAGCGGTTGGATTTTTTTTGGGAGTAGGAATTGCTGAATTACAACCTAAAATCGTTAGTTTGAATGACATTATTTTTCGGCAACTATCATACGCTTAGAAATAATTTTTTTTCCATTATTTATATTGTACATGTAAATTCCTGCTGATAAATCATAGCTAAACTGATAGGTATTTAATCCTTTAGTTGCAGCAATAATCTCAGTATAAACGCTTCTTCCAAACATATCTACAACTTCAAATGCTACATTATCAGACTTTGGAGCATTAAATTGAATATTGGTATATTCAGCAAAAGGATTTGGCGTATTTTGAAAAAGTACAAAATCCTCTTGATGAAAAGTCTCTAATCCAGTTGCTGAATTAACTACAATATTATAACCTTTAATAGTTTCGTACGATCCAGTGGCTGAATACAGATCAGTTTCTACAGCAACAGGGAATCCTAAAAAAGTAATTGAACCATGAGTATAAACATTTACTTCTATTGTAATTGGATAAACTCCTACGGGATCATTTGTAATTCCATATACATTTGCACATCCAACAACATCTCCTTCATAACTACAGTTAGCAGTATTACAATCTAAAGTAATCCCAGAAGGCGCGCCAATTGTTGACACCATAATCATGCTGTCAACTGGCCAAGTTCCAATATAAAAAGAACTTCCTAATGTATCTATTGTAGTAAGTGAAGAATCTCCAGATGCAGCTTCAATTAAAGTTGTTGGTGTTTTAAGATCAATTTGAGTATAATAATTCACCCCTTGAGTAGCATGTGGAAGATTCTGAATAGTGTCTGGCCAAATATTATATGCCGAATCTTGATATAAGGAGTTGGGCGTGCATTGTGCAAAACCTAATATACAGCTAAAAGTTAGCGTTAAAATAAGTGCAATTTTTCTCATAATTCTTAATTCTATGGTTAATACTTAGAAATCTAGTTGTCTTTCTATTTCTTCCATTTCTATGAAATCTTGTGCTTCTTGCAAAGTTGGAGCAATACTCAGTGTATCGTCAAATGAATATTTGCTTACCACGACAAATGTACCTTTATTCTTAGAAACAGAAGCGCCAAACTTAGTTAAATTATTCTTAATAGTATTTAAGGTATTAATATCAACATCAGAAAGATCGGCTATAAAATTTAAGATTTCTTCTGTAATTATAATATTCTCAAAAGAATTGTTTCCATTTAAAGTAAAAAGCAAAGTATGTCCATTAATGATTTTATTTCCCATTTTTCTTAACTTTTCCAGCAAGCAAATAAAGAACCGCCATGCGTATAGCGACCCCATTTTCTACTTGGTCTAGAATAATAGATTGCCCAGAATCTGCCACATCAGAGGTTAATTCTACTCCTCTATTAATTGGTCCTGGATGCATGATAGTGATTTCTTTATTTAACCCTTCTAATATATCCTTATTTATACCGAAAACCATGGCGTACTCTCTTAATGAGGGGAAGAACTTTACATCTTGTCTTTCCAGCTGAATCCTAAGCACATTGGCAATATCGCACCAATTTAAGGCCTCTTTTAAATTACTCATATGTTTAACTCCCAATGAATTTATGTATTTTGGAATTAAAGTAGAAGGGCCACAAACACAAACTTTAGCTCCTAATTTCTGTAAACAATAAATATTTGATAGCGCCACTCTTGAGTGCAGAATATCTCCAATAATCACTACTTTTTTACCTTTTACCTCTCCATACTTTTTTCTTATTGAATAAGCATCTAAAAGAGCTTGTGTTGGATGTTCATGTGTGCCATCTCCAGCATTGATAATTTTTGCATCAATATTTCTAGAAAGGAAAACGGAAGCGCCAGGAATTGGATGTCGTATCACTACCATATCTACCTTCATGGCAATAATATTATTTATTGTGTCAATTAAGGTTTCTCCTTTTTTTGCTGAAGAAGCAGAAGAAGAAAAATTAATTATATCTGCTGAGAGTCTTTTCTCAGCAAGTTCAAATGATAATTTAGTTCTAGTAGAGTTCTCAAAAAACAAATTAGCAACAGTTATATCTCTTAATGATGGTACTTTCTTTATCGGCTGATTAATAATTCTCTTGAAATTATCTGCTGTTTTAAAGATTAAGGATATATCCTCTTTTGTTAAATACTTAATCCCTAATAAATGTTCTGTCGATAGTGTTTTCATGTCTCTGAATTTAACAAAATAACTTGATCATTTCCGTTAATCTCTTCCCACTCCACAATCACTTTCTCGGAGGTAATAGTATCTACCTTTTGTCCAACATAATTTGGTTGAATTGGCAAATGCCTACTAAACCTTCTATCAATAAAGACCGTTAGTTCAACAGATTTTGGCCTACCAAAAGCCATAAGGGCATCCATAGCAGCCCTAACTGATCTGCCTGTATAGAGCACATCATCAATCAAAACAACATTTTTCCCTTCAATAGAAAAGTCAATATCAATTGCTTGTGGCTCAAGAGGCTCCTGCCTTCTTCTAAAATCATCTCGAAAAAAAGTAATATCTAAATTTCCGACTTTAATAATTGAATTAGAAATTATTGAAGATAGTTTCTGGTGGATTCTATTGCATAAATGAGTACCTCTTGGCTGAATGCCAATTAAAACAGTTTCCCTAAAATCATCATGATTCTCGATAAGCTGATGAGATAACCGTTCAACTATAATATTGAATTTGGTCTTATTGATTATTATCCTTTTCTGTTTCATTTTCTATTAGCAAATATAGTATTAAAAAAAAGCCCCAAAAAATTGGAGCTTTAAATTATTCACTATCACTATCTTTTTCTTTTTTATCAATATCCTCTTTTAAACTCGAAAGTACATCTAAATCGCCAAGAGTAGATTTTTGCTGTGTTTCCTGAATTTTATCTACTGCCTTTTTTGTTTTTTTAGCAGAAGATCTTTCTGCTTTTTTCTCTGTCTGTTTTAAGGTATCTGTGTGAGAAACAAGAATCTTCTTGTTTTCTTTAGAAAATTCTAACACTTTAAAATCTAATTCTTCCCCAACTCCAGCACTTGATCCACCTTCTTTTTCTAAATGGCGTTTTGGTGCAAATGCCTCAACATCATGCTCTAAAGCAATTAAAGCGCCTTTATCAAACATTTCAGTAATTTTCCCTTTATAGGAGTTTCCTTCAATAAAAAGCGTTTCGTAAGTATCCCAAGGATTATCTTCTAATTGTTTGTGTCCTAAACTGATTCTTCTGTTTTCAATGTCTATTTCTAGAACAACTACATCTAACATTTCACCAACTGAAGTAAATTCTGCTGGATGCTTTATCTTTTTAGTCCAAGACAAATCCGAAATATGAACTAAACCATCAATACCTACATCTAATTCTACAAAGATTCCAAAGTTTGTAAAGTTTATCACCTTCACATTATGCTTAGAATCAACTGGAAATTTCTTGGTAATTACTGACCAAGGATCTTCTTGCATTTGCTTAATTCCTAAGGACATTTTTCTTTCTTCTTTATCTAGAGTAAGAACTTGCGCATCCACTTCATCTCCTACTTTAAAGAAATCATTGGCACTTCTAAGATGAGTAGACCATGACATTTCAGAAACATGTAATAGGGCTTCAATTCCTGGTTGAATTTCTACAAATACACCATAATCAGCAACTACAACAACATTTCCTTTTATAACATCTCCAACTTTTAAGTCTTCATCCAAAGAATTCCAAGGATGCTCACTTAGTTGTTTAAGTCCTAATTGAATTCGTTTTTTACCTTCATCAAAATCAAGGATAACCACATTTATTTTTTCATCAAGCGTTACAATTTCTTCTGGATGAACTATTCTACCCCAAGATAAATCGGTAATATGAATCAAACCATCAACTCCACCTAAATCGACAAATACACCATAAGAAGTTGTATTTTTCACGACCCCTTCCAAAACCTGTCCTTTTTCCAACTTGGACATGATTTCTTTTTTCTGCTCTTCAATATCCGCTTCAATAAGTGCTTTATGTGAAACTACCACATTTCTAAATGCTTCATTTACTTTTAGCACCTTGAATTCCATTTTCTTCCCTACATAATCATCATAATCTCTGATTGGTTTTACATCAATTTGTGAGCCAGGTAAAAATGCTTCAATTCCAAAAACCTCAACAATCATTCCTCCTTTTGTTCTACTCCTAATTGTTCCTTCAACGATTTCTCCAGTATCTTCTGCTGTATTTACTTTTTCCCAAGCTCTAAGTACTCTTGCTCTTCTGTGCGATAAGATTAATTGCCCATTTTTATCCTCTTGCTTTTCAATTAAAACTTCAACTGTATCTCCTGCTTTTAAATCTGGATTGTATCTAAATTCCGTACGCCCAATTACACCATCCGATTTAAAATTGATATCTACAATTACTTCTCTATCGGTAATTCTTACAACCGTTCCATCCAAAACTTTTTTATCCTCAACTTTGCTTAGGGTTGGAAGATATTCTTTCTCTAAATCTTCTCTTTCGGTTTCATTGTAATCAGAAGACTCCAATTTCTCCCAATCAAATTCTTCTTCTACTACTTTAATTGGTTTTTCCTCTTTTACTTCCGCAACATCTTTTACCTCTGTCTCAATTACTTCTTCAATCGAACTTTCAGTTTCTGTCTCCTCAACCGTTTCAACTTCTTTCTCTACTGAAGTTTCTTCTATTGCGGTTTCTTCTGTTTTTGAATTTTCTTCTGATTCCGTTTCTTCTTTTACTTCTGTTATTTCTGAATCCTCTACAGGAGTAGTTGTTTGTTCCTGTTTTTTGGTGTCATTTTCTACCTCTACTGAAGCTTCTTCTATTGTGGTTTCTTCTGTTTTTGAATTTTCTTCTGATTCAGTTTCTTCTTTTACTTCTGTTATTTCTGAATCCTCTACAGGAGTAGTTGTTTGTTCCTGTTTTTTGGTGTCATTTTCTACTATTTCTTCAGTAGTTTTTTTAGCCTTTGTTGCTACCATTTTTGTGATTTATTGTATCTCGAATCTGATAAGGGCTTCATGTGTCCGATTTACGAGAGTTGTTGTTTTTATTCTCCTACCTTTTTAACCCTTAATACCACATTAAAAAAGGCGTGCAAAGATATAATTTCTTTTGTAAAAACAAAACTATTTTTTTATGGAGAATTATACTGCTTTTAGTTGTAGGATATTTTTAGCTACATTTTCCATTAGCCATCTAGGAGTTGAAGTAGCTCCACATATACCTACTTGAGAATTTGGATTGAACCATTCTTCTTTTATTTCTTTTTCCTCTGAAACAAAATAAGAATTTTGGTTTTCTTTAAGGCATGATTGAAAAAGCATTTTACCATTTGAGCTCTTTTTACCACTTACAAAAACAATTACATCATTTTCTTTTGCAAAATCCTTAAGTTGCTGCTCTCTACCAGATACTTGCCTGCAAAGTGTATCATTTACAATAAATTCTACAAATTCTGAGTTTTCTACTTTTTCTTTTCTTTTTCTAATTTCCTCTTGCAAATCCGCAAAAGCCTTTGGGCTTTTTGTGGTTTGAGAATACATATAAATGGGAGAAGAAAAATCCACTTTATCCAAATCAGTAGCACAGGCAACAATTATTGCTTTCCCATCTGTTTGACCTAAAAGCCCTTGCACCTCCGCATGGCCCTCTTTTCCGAAAATAATAATCTGCCCATCTATTTTATTAATCTCTTCATAGCCTTCTTTGATATTATGTTGTAATTTTAATACAACTGGACAAGAGGCATCCAATAATTGAATA
>DASCPP010000014.1:0-2024 GCA_036012565.1 Flavobacteriales bacterium
GGTAAAAAAGTTGCAGAGCGTTTTGGTAAATCATTATTAGAATTGGGTGGGAATAATGCTATTATTATCACTCCTAATGCAGATTTAAAAATTACAATTATTGGTGCATTATTTGGCGCTGTTGGTACTTGTGGGCAAAGGTGTACCTCTACAAGAAGGCTTATTATTCATGAATCCGTTTATGATGAGGTGAAAAATAAACTAGTAAAGGCTTATACTCAATTAAGTATTGGAAACCCTTTAGACGAAAGCAATCATGTTGGGCCGCTAATTGATACTGATGCGGTAAATATGTATTTAAATGCTATTGAAAAAGCAAAAGCAGAAGGGGGAAATGTATTGGTTGAAGGCGGCGTGTTAGAGGGGGGGGGTTATGAAAGTGGTTGTTATGTAAAGCCGGTAATTATTGAGGCTGAAAATCATTTTGAAATAGTACAAGACGAAACTTTTGCTCCTGTTTTATATATTATGAAATACTCTGATTTGGCAGAGGCTATTGATATTCAAAATGGCGTAAAACAGGGCTTGTCTTCTGCAATTATGACTACTAATTTGCGAGAAACGGAAAAATTCTTGTCTGTTGCTGGTAGTGATTGTGGAATTGCAAATGTAAATATAGGAACAAGCGGGGCTGAAATTGGTGGGGCTTTTGGTGGCGAAAAAGAAACTGGTGGAGGAAGAGAAAGTGGCAGTGATGCTTGGAAAGTTTACATGAGAAGACAAACAAATACGATTAATTATACTGAAGAATTGCCTTTGGCACAAGGTATAAAGTTTGATTTATAGTTTTTGGTAAAAAATTCGAATCCTCTCATCCCGACTTTTTTCTAATCAAAAAGTTCTATTAGTTTTCTGCTTTATCCACAACTATTCTTTCATCACGATTCGCTAATTCCCAGGCAGTTAAAAACACTAAGCGCGTTATGGTTTCTATTTTTTGAAAATCAATTTTTTCTACCGTATCGCTTACTTTATGATAATCCTCATGCACTCCGTTAAAGTAGAAAATTACAGGAATGTTATTTTTTGCAAAATTATAATGGTCTGATCGATAATAGTACCTATTGGGGTCGTCCTCTTCATTAAATTTATAGTCTAGATTTAAACCAATGTACTCTTTGTTTACTCGCTCACTTATATCGTGCAATTCTTGACTTAGTCTGTCTGCTCCTATTAAATAGACATAGTTGGCTGTATCGTGCCAATCGTCTAACCTTCCAATCATATCAATATTTAAGTTTGCTACCGTGTTTTCAAGTGGATAAATAGGATTATCCGTATAATATTTACTTCCTAAAAGGCCTTTTTCCTCTCCAGAAACTGGCATAATAAGCACGGACCTTCTAGGTCCTTTTCCTGCTTTTTTCGCTAATATAAATGCTTCTGCAATTTCCAGGGCGGCTACTGTTCCTGAACCATCATCATCTGCTCCATTGAAAACCAAGCTGTCGTGTTTTCCTAAATGATCGTAATGAGCGGTAATAACAATAAGCTCGTTTTTTAAATCACCTCCTTCAATATAGCCTAATACGTTTTCTCCTTTTATTCTCCTTTTCTTTCCAAAAAGCTGCTTAACAAATCCAACATCACAGTCTTCACATTTACAAACATGTCTACCGGATTTTACTTTGAATTTTTGATAATAGGTGTCTTTTTTATATGGCGGTATTCCTATCTCTCTAAAATGATTTGCAATATAGTCTGCCGCCATTTTTTGTCCTTTTTTCCCCGTCTCCCTTCCTTCTAAAGAGTCAGAAGCTAAAATATTAAGATGCCTTTCCAGGTCTTGTACAATTATGGTTTTGGAAAATTTTACATTTTCTTGACTAAGCAAAACTGATGGTAGCAATAAAAGTAAAATAAGTTGTTTTCTCATTTTACAAAACTATAAGTTTTTGTGGAGTAGTATAGGTTTTACTATTAACGATTGTTGCAAGATATTTTAATTTTATCTACTCTTCTCTCATGTCTTCCTCCTTCAAAATTTGTATTCAAGAAGCTGTCTACAATTTTTTCTACTTCTT
>DASCPP010000015.1:0-35781 GCA_036012565.1 Flavobacteriales bacterium
GAATGAACTATTTCTAATGTAAGCTTTCTCCCTTCAGAAAAATTAGCTAAGTCTATAAAGTTGAAAGTATCATCTTCTTTAATTAAATCATAATCAGTTTCATTATCAAATGTTAATCCTAACATACCTTGTTTCTTAAGGTTTGTTTCATGAATACGGGCAAAAGATTTAACAATTACAGCAATTACACCCAGATGTCTAGGCTCCATAGCTGCATGCTCTCTTGATGATCCTTCACCATAATTATGATCACCTATAACAATTGAAGGAATCCTTGCTGTTTTATATGTTCTGGCAACATTTGGCACTTCATCAATTACTCCAGTAATTTGATTTACTACTGCATTTGTTTTTCCTCCAAAAGAATTCACAGCACCTATCAAACAATTATTAGATATATTATCTAAATGGCCTCTGTATGTTAGCCATGGTCCTGCCATAGAAATATGGTCTGTTGTACATTTTCCTTCTGTTTTTATCAATAATTTTGCTCCTGTAATATTCTCCCCATTCCAAGCAGAAAAAGGAGTTAAAAGTTGCAATCTATTTGATTCAGGATTTACAACCACTTCAATATTGCTACCGTCTTCTGCTGGTTCTTGATATCCGTTATCTTCTACTGCAAATCCATTAGGAGGTAACTCATACCCTGTTGGTTCAGCAAGTTTAACTTGTTCTCCATTTTCGTTTAAAAGAGTATCTGTAATAGGATTAAAATCTAATCTCCCTGAAATTGCAATAGCTGCTACCATTTCTGGTGAAGTAACAAAGGCATGTGTGTTTGGATTTCCATCAGCTCTTTTGGAAAAGTTTCTGTTAAATGAGTGAACAATAGAATTCTTTTCTTTTTTTTCTGAACCCTCTCTGTTCCATTGTCCAATGCAAGGACCACAAGCATTTGTAAATATTTTAGTAGATTCAAATTTCTTAAAACTGTCTAAAACACCATCTCTATCAGCAGTGTATCTCACTTGTTCTGATCCAGGGTTGATCCCTAGAATTGCTTTTGGGTTTATTCCTTTACTTATAGCATCTTCTACAATGGAAGCGGCTCTTGTTAAATCTTCATAAGATGAATTGGTGCATGAACCAATAAGTGCCCATTCAACATCTAAAGGCCATCCGTTTTTAGTTGCTTTTGCACTCATCTCTGATACAGATGTTGCTAAATCTGGTGTAAATGGTCCGTTTAAGTGAGGAGTTAATTCATCAAGATTTATCTCAATAACTTGATCAAAATATTTTTCAGGATTTGCATAAACTTCTGCATCTCCAATTAAATGCTGTTTTATTTCATTTGCAGCATCTGCCACATCATCTCTACCAGTAGCTCTTAAATATCTTTCTATGCTTTTATCATATCCAAAAGTAGAAGTAGTAGCTCCAATTTCAGCACCCATATTACAAATAGTTCCTTTTCCTGTTGCAGAAAGAGAAATTGCTCCATCTCCAAAATATTCAACTATTGCTCCTGTTCCTCCTTTTGCTGAGACAATTCCGGCAACTTTTAAAATAACATCTTTTGGAGCAGTCCATCCATTAAGTTTTCCTGTAAGTTTTACGCCAATTAGTTTTGGGAATTTAAGTTCCCACGGCATTCCTGCCATTACATCTACTGCATCAGCACCACCAACACCAATTGCTACCATTCCAAGCCCTCCTGCATTCACAGTGTGAGAGTCAGTTCCAATCATCATCCCACCTGGGAAAGCATAGTTTTCTAAAACTACCTGATGAATAATTCCAGCCCCTGGTTTCCAGAAACCAATTCCGTATTTATTACAAACCGAACTTAAAAAATCAAAAACTTCACTATTCTGTAAAATACCATTTCTTAAATCAGATCCAGCACCTGACTTTGCTTGAATTAAATGATCAGCATGGGCTGTGGATGGTACAGCAACTTTACTTTTACCAGCTTGCATAAATTGCAAAAGAGCCATTTGAGCAGTTGCATCTTGCATTGCTACTCTGTCTGTCGCGAAATCCACATAATCAACTCCTCTCGTAAATGCAGTTTCTACATTTACATTCCAAAGGTGAGTGTAAAGAATTTTTTCTGATAAAGTTAAAGGTTTCCCTGTTGCTTTTCGTGCAGATTGAATCCTTTCGGGAAACTTACTATAAACCTTTTTTATCATATTAATATCGAATGCCATATATGTTTTTTAAAGGTAAATTAAGTATTGCAAAGTTAAAAAAATAAAAGGGTGAAATGAGATTTTGGGCTCCCTTTTTGTATCTTGCCCAAGCGTATGCAAGTATATTTTGAGAACATAAAAATAGCCATTCAGGCCATTAAGCATAACCTACTAAGAAGCATACTTACAATACTTATTATTGCAATTGGAATCATGTCTTTGGTGGGGATTCTAACTGCTATTGAATCCATTAAAGGCTCCATATCTGAGAATTTCACTTCCATGGGTGCCAATACCTTTACCATTAAAAATTATGGCATGCACATTCGTATTGGAAAAGATGGAGAAAAGCCCAAAAACTATCCGCCAGTCAAATACCGAGATGCAGTTAGTTTTAAGGAAAAATATGAATTCCCCTATAAGGTTTCAATTTCCTCATGGGTTGCTGGTGCGGCAACTGTAAAATACGAAAACAGAAAAAGTGACCCCAATATTAGCGTTTGGGGGACGGATGAAAACTATCTTTTTACATCTGGCTATGAACTAACAGATGGAAGGAATTTCTCGATTGATGAAATAGATTTTGGTAGAAATGTAATTATTATCGGCAAGGAAGTAAAGGACAAAGTTTTTCCTAATACAAGTGCTGTCGGAAAAACCATAACGGGAGGGGACTTGAGATTTAAAGTGATTGGCGTATTGGCAGAAAAAGGTTCTGCTATGGGTTTTGGTGGCGATAAAACAGTGCTAATCCCCATTACTTATGCAAGACAATTTTTTAGTAGAAGCAATCAGTCCTACACCATTAGTGTAATGTGCAATAAAATAGAAGAATTAGATCCGGCAATTGGTGCTGGAATTGCACAATTTAGAAATGTCAGAAAACTAAAACCAATTCAGGAGGATAATTTTACCATTGTAAAAAGTGATAATTTGGCAAATATGCTCATTGAAAATATAAAATATGTGACCATGGCAGCAACCCTTATTGGTATCATTACTTTAATTGGAGCAGCAATAGGGCTGATGAATATTATGTTGGTATCGGTTACTGAAAGAACCAAAGAAATTGGTATCCGAAAAGCAATGGGCGCAACTCCTTATTTGATAAGAGATCAGTTTTTAACAGAAGCTATTGTGGTTTGTCAGTTGGGCGGATTGGTGGGTATTGTTCTTGGCGTTCTTATCGGAAATTTGACATCCTCTTTTATTGGTGGTGTTTTTGTAATTCCTTGGCTTTGGATATTTTCCGGAATATTGCTTTGTATTATGGTTGGTATTGTTGCTGGAATATTCCCAGCACTGCAAGCCGCCAAGCTTGATCCTATTGAATCCCTAAGGTACGAATAAAAAAAGCCCTTTCAGTTGAGAGGGCTTTTAATCATTTATTTTAGAATTTAATTATTCGGCAATAACCTCAAAAGGTACTGTTACACTTACACTTCTATGAAGGCGAACTTCTGCCTCATATTTCCCCACTTCTTTAATTGTAATAAGTTTTACAAATCGTTTGTCAATTTCATGGCCAAGTGCTTCTAATGCATCAGTAAACTGAATGGTTGTAACAGAGCCAAAAAGCTTTTGTCCACCTTCCGCTACTTTTGCTCTTACTTTTATATCTAGATTAGAAATTACTTCCGCAATATTATTAGCATCTGCAACTACTTTCTCTTCTTTACCTGATCTTTGTCTTAGTTTCTCTTCTAAAACTTTCACAGCCGAATCGGTAGCAATAACGGCCTTTCCTTTTGGAATTAAAAAATTTCTGGCAAAGCCATCTTTTACCTTTACAACTTCATCTGCAAAGCCCAATTTTTCGATATTTTCTTTTAATATAACTTTCATAGCTCTATTTTAATAAATCGCTAACATAGGGCAATAATGCAATTTGTCGTGCACGCTTTACCGCAACTGATAATCTTCTTTGGAATTTTAAGGATGTTCCTGTAAGTCTTCTTGGAAGAATTTTCCCTTGCTCGTTCAAAAAACGCATCAAAAAGTCAGGGTCTTTATAATCAATATATTTTATTCCCATTTTTTTGAAACGGCAATATTTATCTCTATTTCTTTTGTCGATATCAACTGGTGAAAGATATCTTATCTCAGATTCTGCTTTATTGAATTTACTCATGATGTAACTTCCTCCTTTTCTTTTTTGTTAGCACTTAATCTCTTCCTTCTTCTATCGGCATATGCTATGGAATATTTGTCCAAGCGAACAGTTAGCCATCTCATGATGCGCTCATCTCTTTTGAATTGAACTTCCAAATCAGCAATAATATCGCCTTCTGCCTCAAATTCTATGAAGTAGTAAAATCCAGTATTTTTCTTTTGGATAATATACTTCAATTTTTTTAATCCCCAATATTCCTCATTGCCAATTTTGGCTTTGTGGTTTTTCAGGGTTTTTGTAAACTTTTTTACCGTTTCCCTCATCTGTTCATCAGACAAGACGGGATTCATAATGAAAACGGTTTCGTAATTGTTCATTTTTTCCTTTTTTGGTTAATAATAAATTTTGGGCTGCAAATTTAACAAAACTAATTAAATCAGCAAGGAAGTGTTTTGTAATATTTTTTACCATTTTTTCGTTAGAAATGTTACTTTTGTTTTTCTTAATTTCGAAATTATTTTTATGGGAGAATTCATTGTGTCAGCCAGAAAATATAGACCAACTACTTTTAAGCAGGTAGTAGGACAATCGGCTATTACAACAACCCTAATTAATGTAATTTCTGAAAATCATTTGGCACAATCTTTCCTTTTTTGTGGACCAAGAGGAGTGGGCAAAACTACTTGTGCTCGGATTTTAGCCAAAACAATCAATTGCCAAAACATAAACGAAAAAGTAGAGCCATGCAATAGTTGTGAGTCCTGTACTTCTTTTAATGAGTCGAACTCTTTTAATATTCATGAGTTGGATGCTGCATCTAATAATTCGGTGGATGATATCCGAAATTTGATAGATCAAGTTCGCTTTGCTCCGCAAATTGGCAACTATAACATATATATTATTGATGAGGTGCATATGCTCTCCTCAGCTGCTTTTAACGCTTTCCTTAAAACATTGGAAGAACCGCCAAGCCACGCTATTTTTATTTTAGCGACCACAGAAAAACACAAAATAATTCCTACTATTTTATCTAGATGTCAGATTTTTGATTTTAAGAGAATCAGTACAGACGACATTGTGAGTCATTTAACTTTTGTTGCCGAAAGTGAGAACATATTAGCCGAGCAAGATGCCCTACATATTATCGCGCAAAAATCGGATGGCTCATTAAGAGATTCTCTTTCCATCTTTGATAGATTAGCAAGCTTTTCAAAAGGAATAACTTATAAATTAGTAATTGAGAACTTGAATATTTTGGATCATGATTATTATTTCAAAATAACAAATTCTATTTTGGAGCAAGATATTTCCAATGCACTACTTACTTTTAATATAATTCTAGAAAATGGTTTTGATGGCCATCATTTCATAAACGGACTTGCTTCTCATTTTAGAGATTTGCTGGTATCAAAAGATAAGGAAACGCTTGTACTTTTAGAAAAAGGAAAGGCACTAAAACAGCAATATTTGGAGCAATCAAACAACTGTGAGCAAACCTTTTTACTGAGAGCATTGGATATTTGCAATAAATGTGATGTGCAATATAAAACAAGCAAAAATCAACAACTTTTGGTGGAACTGACTTTAATGAAATTGTGTAGTATTGGTATTGAAGAGTTGAAAAAAAAAACAACTAATAGTATAAAACTTCCAACTTCAAGTCCGAAACAGGAGAAAGTGGTTGCTGATGCCATTACGGAAATAAAAAAAGAGGAGCAAAAAGTAGAAGTGCTAATAGAAAAGCCAAAGCAAACGCAAACTAATGGGGTAGAAATTGAGAAACAGGACAGCAAAATATCCCAACTGATTTCCATTTCTGATTTGCCTGACCCGCTAAAAGATGAGCAAAGGCAAGAGACAATAAAAGACAAGAAGAAAAATGAATTTAACAATGAGGAATTACAAAAGGTTTGGCAGGAGTATATAAGTATTCAAAAGGAAAAAGGAAAACCTAATTTTGCAACCACACTGGATATGAATTCTCCTGTTTTAAAAGAGGGTAATCAAGTGGAGATTTTGATAAGTAATAAATCGCAAGAAATAGTAATTGAAAAAGAAAAAATAGATTTGCATGAGTATTTAAGAAAAAAATTAGAAAATGATGCTATTGAAGTAATCACAAAGATTCAAGAAAATAATAAGGAGAAAGTACCTTATACTAATAAAGATAAATATGAACAAATGACAAAAGAGAATCCTAAGTTGCAAAGTTTAAAAGAAAAATTAGGACTTGATTTTGACTTCTAAAAAACAAACCAAATGAACAAAAAAACACTAACAATTATTTTAGTAAGCATATTATTAGCATTACTAATTTTTAATCAAACTAAAGAGATGAAAATAGAGAATAGATACGAAACAGCAAAAAATGATCCCTTAGATGCGAGAATTTACACCTTAGATAATGGTTTAAAAGTATACTTGAGCGTTTATAAAGATGCACCAAGAATTCAAACCAATATTGCGATAAAAGCTGGTAGTAAAGATGATCCAAAAGATGCTACAGGGCTAGCTCATTATTTGGAGCATATGCTTTTTAAAGGAACAGATGTGTATGGTAGTTTAGATTATGAAAAAGAAAAACCACTTTTAGACAAAATTGAGATGCTGTATGAAGAATATCGTTCCATAGCAATGACTGATACTGCAAATCGTGAGCGTGTTTGGAATCAAATTGATTCTGTTTCTGGGGAAGCAGCAAAATTTGCTATTGCCAATGAATATGATAAAATGCTTAGCGGTATTGGGGCAAAAGGAACCAATGCTTATACTTCAAATGAAAAGACGGTTTATGTAAATGATATTCCTTCTAATCAAATTGAGAAATGGTTGAAGATAGAGGCAGAACGTTTTAGAAAGCCTGTCTTGCGACTTTTTCATACGGAATTGGAAACTGTTTATGAAGAAAAAAATAGAGGATTAGATAATGATGGAAGAAAAATGTTTCAGGCTTTAATGGCTGGTTTATTTCAAAAACACCAGTATGGAACGCAAACAACTATTGGTACAATCGCTCATCTTAAAAACCCATCTTTAGTAGAAATCAATAAATTCTACACTAAAAACTATGTTCCAAATAATATGGCTATTTGTCTTTCAGGAGACTTGGATTATAATGAAACTATTAAGTTAATTGATAAATATTTTGGAAGTTTTGAAAGAAAAGAAGATCCTTCTTTTGAGGTAGCTAAAGAGGATGAAATACAGAAACCAATAATAAAAGATGTGTATGGCCCTGAAGCAGAAAGATTGTATATTGGTTTTCGTTTCCCTGGGGTAGATTCTGAGATTACTAATAAGCTAGGGTTAACAGATATGATTCTTTCAAACAGCACTGCAGGGTTGATTGATTTAAATTTAAATCAAGAGCAAGAGATTATAGGAGGAGGTTGTTTCCCTTATGTACTTAAAGATTATTCAATGCACGGATTTTATGGAAGTCCAAAGCAAGGCCAGAGTTTAGAAGAAGTAAAAGATTTACTATTGGCTGAGATTGAGAAAGTAAAATCAGGGGATTTTCCCGACTGGTTAATTCCCGCAATTATTAATGATTTTAAATTAGAACAAATCAAGAAATATGAAAGTAACAATGGTAGAGCTGGTCAGTTTGTGGAGTCGTTTATTTTAGATCTACCATGGGAAGATTTTACTAATAAAATTAATGAGATGGCTAAATTAACAAAGCAGGATATTATAGACTTTGCAAATCATTATTATAGTAATAATTATGTAGTCGTTTATAAGCGTCAAGGAATTGATGAGTCGGTTTTGAAGGTTGCAAAACCAAAAATAACTCCTGTTGATGTAAATCGCACATCTGAGTCAAATTTTTTAACTGCAATTATGGATGAAGAGGTGAATGAAATTGAGCCAGTTTTCTTAGATTTTGAAACGGATATTCAAAAATCAAACATTGGAGAAGTAGAGATTCTTTATAAAGAAAATACAGAAAATGATATTTTTAAACTGGATTACCAGATTAAAAAAGGAACAGATGAAAATCCTAAATCCAAAATGGCAGCTGAATATCTAAAATATTTAGGAACCAGAGATATATCAGCATCAAAGAAGCAGGAAGAATTTTATAAAATTGGAGCCGAGATGAATGTGAGTTGTAATGCAGAAGAGATAAAAATATCACTTACAGGCTTGAATGAGAATTTTGAAGAATCGATTGCCTTAATGGAAGATGTTTTAGCAAATGCTGTTGCAGATGAAGATGCTCTTTCAAACCTTAAAATGGATATGCTTAAGAAACGAGAAGACGCTAAGAAAAATAAGCAGACAATTCTTTTTAGAGCAATGGGAGCGTATGCAAGATATGGTGCGAACTCTTCCTTTTCTAATGTACTCTCTGATGAAGAAATTGAAAATACAACAGCTGTTGAGTTGATAGAAATTATACATAATTTAACCAAAGATGAGCATATAATCCTTTATTACGGACCATCTTCTACTACAGAGTTAAACGTAAAATTGACAAATCTTCATACAAATACAAAGGGACTAAATACTCTTTCAGAGAGCAATAAATTTGAAGAATTAAATATTGCTTCTAATAAGGTGTATGTAGTTGATTATGACATGAAACAAGCAGAAGTTTTATTTTTAGCAAAAGGAAGTAAATTTAAAAGTTCTGATGTTCCAATTATAAGATTCCATAATTCTTATTTTGGAGGAGGAATGAGCTCTATTATTTTCCAGGAGTTAAGAGAGTCAAAAGCATTGGCATATTCGGTTTATAGTACTTATACTATTCCAAAAGATAATAAGCATTCGCACTATTCCTTTTCATATATAGGAACGCAAGCAGATAAGTTGGAGGAAGCTATGAATAGTATGATGGCTTTACTTCAAACTATGCCAGAAGCTGAAAGTAATATGGAGAGCGCAAAAGAAGGAGTGATCCAAAAAATCAGAACGGAACGATTAACTAAATCTAAAGTTTTATCCGAATACCAAAAAGCTGAAAAAATGGGTATTGATTATGATGTTCGAAAAGATATTTATACAGAAATTTCAGATTTTACTATGGAAGATTTGACAAATTTCCACAACAATTATATTAAGAATGATAATTATACAATTATGGTGTTGGGAAATCAGAAAGATCTAGACTTGGAGGTGTTAAAGCAATATGGAGAAATAGTTCATTTAACTTTAGAAGATGTATTTGGCTACTAATTAGTAATTTTGCAGTTGATTTTTTAAAAAAATAAAATAAGAATGAGTAAAATAAAAGTTGATAATCCAGTTGTAGAATTGGATGGAGATGAAATGACAAGAATCATTTGGCAGTTTATTAAGGATAAACTAATCTTTCCTTACATAGATTTAGATGTAAAATACTATGATTTAGGTATCCAAAGCCGTGATGCAACCAATGATCAAATAACAATTGATGCGGCTGAAGCAATTAAAAAATTTAAAGTAGGAATTAAGTGTGCGACCATCACTCCTGATGAGGGGAGGGTAGAAGAATTTGGACTAAAGAAGATGTGGCGCTCACCAAACGGAACCATTCGTAATATTGTGGGAGGAACAGTTTTTCGTGAGCCTATTATTTGTAAAAATGTGCCAAGATTAGTGCCAAACTGGACACATCCAATTTGCATTGGAAGGCATGCTTTTGGCGATCAGTATAAAGCAACTGATATCGTAATTGAAGGCAAAGGAAAACTTACCATGACTTTCACTCCTGAAAATGGAGAGCCAAAAACTTGGGATGTATACGAATATGAAAATGGAGGTGTGGCAATGAGTATGTATAATACGGATGAGTCCATTTATGGATTTGCTCGTTCTTGTTTTAATAAAGCATTGACTAAAAAATGGCCATTGTATTTATCTACCAAAAACACAATTCTTAAAGCCTATGATGGAAGGTTTAAAGATATATTTGAAGAAGTATTTCTAAATGAATTCAAAGAAAAATTTGAGGCTATTGGTATTATTTATGAGCATAGGTTGATTGATGATATGGTGGCTTCTGCACTTAAATGGCATGGGGAATTTGTTTGGGCTTGTAAAAATTATGATGGAGACGTACAATCTGATACAGTGGCGCAAGGTTTTGGTTCATTAGGGCTTATGACATCTACACTTTTAACTCCTGAGGGAGATGTAATGGAAGCAGAAGCAGCACACGGAACAGTAACAAGGCATTTTCGCCAACATCAGCAAGGAAAAGCAACATCTACCAACCCAATTGCTTCTATTTTTGCTTGGACAAGAGGTTTGGCTTTCAGAGGAAAATTAGATAGCAATCAAGATTTAGTCGATTTCTGTATTACTTTAGAGAAAGTTTGTATGAATACGGTGGAGAGCGGCACAATGACAAAAGATTTAGCCCTTTGTATTCAAGGAAAAAAATTGAACGAAAGCCATTATGTAACTACCGAGCAATTTTTGGATGCTTTGGATAAAGGGCTGTACTCTCAGATGAGTTAATTTAGACAAAAAGTTTAGATTTTTTCAAAAGCCGAACAGTACCATATGTTGTTTATATAAATATTTTTTGTAATATTGCTATAGTTTATTGGGGCAGCCGAAAACCAAATAGAGTAGGTGAGTTAAATTTAATAAGAAATGAGAAAAATAATAGGATTACTTTTGGTATTTGTATTATGTAATGTGCAAGTGTTTTCACAAACAATAACAAAAGAAATAAGTCAGCAAAGGATTGGAAGTGTAAATTGTAATTATTATATGTCAATTGAAATACCTGCATCCGATACAACTTATTATATTTTTTGTAGTTTTCAAAACATGAAATATTCTAGCATTACTGATATTGGTGGATTTGTTATTTCAACTAAAATTGAGTTAGATAAAATTATTAGTGACTTGAAAGAGTGTGCTAAGTACATAGATAATCAATCTATTGGTTTCTCAACAGGGGATTTTGTTCTACATAGTTCTTCCAAGAATCTTTACTTATATGATAGAAGGGGTAATTTTGATAAATTCACAACTTTATCAAAAAACAAAGTCCTTAAATGGATTAGCTGGCTAGATTCTATAAAAGTAATCTCAAAATTGAAATAGGTTTTTTTAAAACTCCTCTTTAAAAGTTTTTAACTATCCCTTTTTATATTGCTAGACAATTTATTTCCTGGCTTTCTGAAAAGTTTATTCAGAATCTATTTTTACCCTCCACTATTAAGTGGAGAACCCAGAGAATTTGGGAGTGGAGTGGTTTTTTCTATCATTGCGATAAAATAAAGTTAGAGAAGTAGATATTGAATAAATTATAACAACTATTAACTTTCAAAAAACTCATCTTTAAAATTAATCAAGTACAACTTTTTACTTGCTCTGGTTAGGGCTGTGTACAGCCATCTGAGATAAGATTTGCCCAACATGTCTTCTGTGAAATACCCTAAGTCCACAAATACATTTCCCCATTGTCCTCCTTGAGATTTGTGGCAAGTAATGGCGTAAGCAAATTTTATTTGCAAAGCATTAAAGAATTCGTCTTCCTTTATTTTTTTGTTTATTCCCTTTTGTCCTTTGTAGTCCAAACCAACTTCTTTGTAAAGTTGTTTGTATTGCTCGTAAGTTATAGCAGGGCTTTCGCTTGTTAGTGTGTCTAAAAGTAGAATAACATCCAGTTCTTTTTCTTGTGGGTAATCCACCATTTGTACGTTTGCTTTTGCAAATCGGAAGCCATAGCGGTCAATGGTTTCTTTTATACGCACTACTTTTACAATATCGCCATTGGCAATAAATCCTGCTTTGCTGCTATCGTCTAGCCAATAGTAATTATTCCGGACCACCATAAGCATATCGCCAGCAGAAATTTCATTTTCTTGCCACCTTATTTTTGCTCTTATCTGCTGATTGTAAAGGTTTGCTCTTTTGTTGGAGCGGCAAAGCACGGTATTATTATTTACACCTTCATTGCTGTATGCTGTTTCTAGTGCATCTTGCAAATCTTCCCCACTATTAAGGCGAATTACTTCAGTGTTAGTGGCTAATTTCGGGTAGGAATAATTCTTTTTTGCGATTCTATCTCTAAGATTTGTTGCGTTTTTCAAAATTAAAGAATCTTTTTTTTGCCTAACCACTTCTGTAAGTTTCTTGCAGATAATTTGTTTGTTGTAATTATCTTCTAGTTTTTCTTCATCTAGTGCTGGGCTTATATCCAAATGAACAGGAGGGAGTTGAGCCGTATCGCCAATCAAAATGAGTTTGCAATCTTGCCCTTGATATACATATTCAATCAAATCATCTAAAAGGGAGCGATTGCCAAATCCTTTGTCTGAATTTTCAGGAATCATGGAAGCCTCATCAACAATGAAAATGGTATTTGAATGCGTATTCTCTTTCAGTTTTATGAATGTGTTGCCACTTTTATTGGTTCTTATCCAGTAAATCTTTTTGTGTATTGTTGATGCTGATTTTTTGGAGTATTTAGAAAGTACTTTTGCTGCCCTTCCTGTTGGTGCCATCAGTATAGAACGCTTTCCAAGTATTGGTAATGATCTTACCAAGGTGGATACCAAAGTTGTTTTTCCTGTTCCTGCATATCCTTTTAGTAAAAAAATACTTCTGCTACCTATGGTACTTACAAAATCAGCAATTTCTATAATTAACTGGTCTTGCCCTTTGGTAGGTTTGTGCGGGAAATGAAGGCGGAGTTTTTCTTGAAGTTTTTCGCTTTTCACCTTACAATATATTAACTTCTGGCGTTATACTTATACCGTATTTATCTTCTATTTTTTTCTGAATTTCTTTCGCCAAATTTAAGATTTCTAAGCCAGTTGCATTGCCGTAATTAACTAAAACTAATGCTTGATTTTTGTGTACACCAGCATCTGCTTTTCGGTAGCCTTTTAGTCCTGCATTGTCAATGAGCCAGCCAGCAGCAATTTTGGTTTTTGTTTCAGAAATTGTATAGCCTACCATTTCCGGGAATTCTCTTTTCAAATTTTCAAATTGAGTTGTTTCAATAATTGGATTCTTAAAAAAACTTCCGCTATTGCCTAATATTTTTGGATCAGGTAATTTTCGGCTTCTGATATTAATTACTGCTGTGCTAATGTTTTTAGGGCTCGGCTCTAAGTTAAGGTTTTTGAGTTCTTCTTCAATTGTACCATAAGTGGTTTTGTTTAATGGAGTTTTGCTGAGTTTAAAAATCACTTTGGTAATTACTACTTTTTCTTTTAGTTCATGTTTAAAAATAGAATCTCGGTAACCAAAATTACAATCTTCATTGCTCAGTACTTTTGAATTCCCACTCCCAATTTCGATAAAATGAACTGTTGTAATTACATCTTTTACTTCTAAGCCATAAGCACCAATATTTTGCATGGGGGATGCGCCAACCAATCCTGGAATAAGTGCCAAATTCTCAATCCCTGAAAGGTTTTTATCAATACTCCACAACACAAAATCATGCCACACTTCTCCAGCACCTACTTCAATAGTGCTACTATGATTATCCTCTGCTAATACCTCCATTCCTTTAATAGTATTTGCAAGTACAAATCCTTCAAAATCTTGGGTGAGTAAAATATTGCTTCCTCCTCCTAAAATAAAAAGAGGCTCTGTTTTGCAAAGATCATTTCTGAGCAATTCCACTAATTCATTTTCAGAACTAAAACAGGCAAAATACTTTGCTGTTGCAGCAATACCAAAAGTATTGTAATTTTTTAAGTAGTAATTCTGCTGAATTTTCATATTTCAAATGTAGCAAAACAATTCATATTGTTTAGCGTTTAAAAACTGTATTTTCGCCAAAATATTTTTTTTTGAAACGAGTCATTATTTCTGTTACCTCTGATTTGTGCACCGACCAACGCGTGCATAAAACTGCAATTACTTTGCAGGGAATGGGTTTTGATGTTTTGCTTTTAGGCAGAAAGCTTCCTGATAGTTTGCCAATTGAGAGGGAATATAAAACAAAAAGATTCCACTTGATTTTCAAAACGGAAGTTTGGTTTTATATAGAATATAATATTCGACTATTTTTATTTCTGCTATTTAAAAAAGTAGATGTTTTATTGGCTAATGATTTGGATACCCTTTTGCCAAATTACCTCATTTCAAAACTAAAACGAAAGCCATTAGTATATGATAGCCATGAAATGTTTTGTGAAGGACCAGAACTCCAAGGAAGGAAATTTGTACAATCGGTTTGGCAATTTATTGAAAAAGCCATCATGCCAAGATTAAAGCATACTTATACAGTTTCTAGGTCGATTGCTGATGCTTATAACAAAAGGTATAGTACTAATTTCCATCTCATTCGAAACATTCCGAAATTGGAAAAAGAAAACAGGCAAGTAAAACAGCTAAATTTTGATAGTAAAAAAATAATATTATATCAGGGTGTGATGAATCCTGGAAGGGGATTAGAAGAAACAATTGCAGCAATGCCTTTTGTAGAGAATGCTATTTTACTTATTATTGGTTTTGGAAAAGTAGAGGGCAAACTAAAAGAATTGGTTAAGAAGTCAGGGTTAGAAAACAGGGTTATTTTTTACGGAAAAGTCCCTTTTGAAGATTTGCTTTCCTATACAAAGCAAGCAGATGTAGGCCTACTTTTAGAGCGGTCTTTAGGACTTAGTTTCACCTATGCTTTACCCAATAAATTATTTGATTATATTCATGCTGGCCTACCCATTATTGCATCTCCTCTTGTTGAAGTAAAACGAATAATGGATGAAAATGAAATGGGAGTAATTATAGAAAATTACAATCCAAAGTATTTAGCCGATACCTTAAATGAAATGTTAAATAATGCTGAAAAAAGAAAAGTTTGGAGAGTAAATATGGCACAAGCAAAACAGGATTTAAATTGGGAAAATGAGCAGAAAAAGTTAATAGAAATTTACAGTCAATTTTTATAAAATCCCTATTTGGTTAAGCAAAAATTTTCCCAAAGTTATACTTCCATAAACTACAAATTGCACAGCATTTAATCTGTTTTTCTTAATATCGAATTCTTGTTTGTAATGCGTCCACCCTTTTTGTTTTGAGATTCCATCATTTCCACAAATGGCAAAATCAAAATCAAAATAAAGGGCTTTTTTACTTTCTAAGAATAGCTGTAAATTAAAATCGTAATCAGCCAAAATAGAATAATTACAATTAAAATTTCTTCCGTAAAAGCATCTTTTATGATAAATCGCCCCTTGATGATGAATGCTGTTTTTTATAAATAATTTATTGGAAAACTCTCCTTTGAATTCTTCCTTATTTTGATAAATGATATTCCCAAAAATCAAATTTGTATCTTCTGTATTTTGAGAAAAAATATTTTGAAATGTAGTTTTGCAAATCTCATCATCAGCTCCTAAGAAATAAAGCCAATCACCATTAGATTGTGCAACTGCTTTGTTCATAGCATCATACACATTTCTATCCTCAGCACTTTCCCAATAACTAATTTTATTTTCATATTGTTTGATGACATCAATTGTTCCATCCTCTGATTTTCCATCAATAATTATTAGCTCATAATCAGTAAAACCCTGATTTATTACACTTTCAATTGCTCTTTGAAGAAACTGTTTTTGTTTTAAAATAGGAATGATTATACTTATTTTCGGATGTTGCACTTTCTTGATTTAAAAGTTCTCGCTATTTATTTCTACTAGGGAACGGTTTTCGCAAACAAAAGTATGGGAGGGAAACTTTTTGATAATGGAATAGTCGTGTGTAGCAACAATTATGGTTGTTCCTTTATTATTTATTTCTTTTAGAAGTCCAATTATTCTTTCCGATTTTTCAGGGTCCAAATTTCCTGTTGGTTCATCTGCTAATATTATTTCCGGATGGTTCAAAAGAGCTCTGGCGATTGTGGCTCTTTGCTGCTCACCGCCAGATAGTTCATAAGGCATTTTACTCTCGCAATTTTCTAAATGTACATTATCCAACACTTCTTTTATTCTTTCATTAATTTTTTCTTTATCCTTCCAGCCAGTGGCTTCCAAAATAAAAAGTAGGTTTTCATAAAGCGTTCGGTCAGTAAGTAATTGAAAATCCTGAAAAACGATTCCTAATTTTCGTCTTAAATTGGAAATATTATTGTCGTCCAATTCTCCAACTTCATAGCCTAAAACCTCTATTCCTCCTTTTTTTATGGGCAGTTCTGCATACAATGATTTTAACAAACTGCTTTTTCCGCTTCCAGTTTTTCCGATAATATAAATAAATTCTCCAGCAGAAATCTTAAAATTAATATTCTGAAAAATGATATTTGTTTTTTGCAAAATATCAACTGCTTTAAATTCAATAATCGTATTCATAATTGAATGTCTAATTTTTTTAATTTTCCAAATGGAATTTTTTCTAAGGCACTAATTATCTCTTTTTTCCATTTTTCCAGGTTATTCTTCCTAATCCCGGATTCTTGTTGGTCCATTCTGAAATAAGCACGCAGAGTCATGTCCTGATCCCTAATTTGAACAAAATCTGGAATTTTATCAGTGCCCTTTATTTTCAAAATATAAATCATAAAAATATTAAACGCAAAATAAATAAAATATTGCATTTTTAAGAATGTAAATACCTTCTAATTGTTAGCAATAGTTGTTGAAAACTTGTATTTGTATTCCTATTTATAGTTTTCTTATTTTCTACTTTTAATCCTGATTTCAATCTTAAATATGATTAAGAAGTTTGTTTTTTCCTGCACCTTTTTTTTATGTATCTTTTTGCTTTCGGCACAAAGCCAAGAAAGAGAAAATCTGCAACAAGCAAAGTACCTTTTTTCTGCAGAGAAGTTCGGTTTGTCTCAGTATTTATATCAAAAAATTTATACCGACAATTTAACTACAAATGCAGAAAAAGAAGATGCGCTTTTTCATATAGCAATTTGCTCAAAAAGAATGTTTAATGAGGATACAAAGTTTTGGTTTGATGAATTTTTGAGTGTTTACCCTTATTCATCCAAAATAAATAGTGTTAATTATGAATTAGGAATATTTTATTTTCGTCAAGCAAACTATCCTTTTGCCTTAGATTATTTCCAAAAATGCGACAATGAAACTAGTGAGTATAATTTTAAATTAGCTTACACCTATTTTGTTCTTGATTCATTAGAATCATCTAAATATTATTTCTCAAAATTATTAAATACCGAATCAAAATATGCTGGCTTATCACAATATTTTTACGCTCATATTACCTATAAACAAAAGCATTATAAAGCAGCACTTAATGGATTCTTTAATTTACAAGAGGATAAAACATTTGCTTCAATTGTACCTTATTATATAAGTCAGATTTATTTTTTACAAAAAAGATATGATGACTTAATTGCTTATGCTGAGCCAATGTTAGATGAGGTGATTTCGTCAAGGGAGGCAGAGTTAAATAGGATGATTTCAGAGGCTTATTACAGAAAAAAGGATTTTAAAAATTCTATAAAATATTTTGAAATTTTCTTTGAAAAGACTACCCATTCCTCTTCTTTAGATAGACTGCAAGTTGGCTATGCTTACCACAATATTCAGGACTTTGAAAATGCGATAAGATTTCTAGAACCATTGCAGTTTTCAGAAGATAGCACAAAACAATTTGTATCCTATTATTTAGCAAATAGTTACTTGAATATTCAGGAGAAAAATCATGCACTAAAATCATTTAAGCAAGCAACAGAATACAATTACAATACTATTATGCAAGAAGATGCGTATTTTAATTATGCAAAACTTTCTTATGAATTGGATCTTCCTTTTGATAATGTTTTAGATATTTTACAGTACTATCTTAGCACTTTTAGCAATACGGAAAACACTAAAATGATAAAGGATTTGATGATAAATGCTTTCCAGAATACAAGTAGATATAAGCAAGCATTTGAGCAATTAAAAGATTTAGAGTTTCCATCAGTTAGCCAAAAAACTGCAATTCAAAGATTATCTTTTTACATTGGGGTAAAAGCATTTAATAATCAGGAGTATAATCAGGCGATTACCCTTTTTGAACATGCTAATAAATATAAGATAAACCAGGAAATTACTGCAATGAGTACTTATTGGCTGGCCGATTCTTATTACAATATTGCTGCCTTTAGAAAATCTGCCGATTTGTATAATGAGTATCTTTCTATCTCTCTACCCTCTTCCTCTAATTTTACCCAATACAATTTAGGCTATGCTTATTTTAAGCTGAAAAATTACCAAAAAGCAAAAAATAGTTTTCGTAAGTTTACAAAATTAGCCAAGGATTCCATTCGATTGAATGACGCTTATCTTAGAACTGCTGATTGCTATTATATGTTAAGTGATTTTAGAATGGCAGAAAAAAATTATGAACTTGCTGCTAATTATGCTTTGTTCGATACAGATTACGCCATTTATAATCGTTCTGTTTGTTTGGGGCTTATTGGGAAAAGTTCTGACAAAGTAAAGCTGCTCCAACAATTGGAAGATAATTACAAGCAATCGGCTTATTATGATGATGCTTTGCAAGATTTGGCAGTGCATTACAAAAATACTAATCAAGCAGCATTAGCCATTGCTTATTACGATAAGTTGCTACTATTTGTAAATGATGATGAGTTGAAAGCAAAAGTGCATTTGAGCAAAGGGATGATACATTTTAACGCCAATAATATTGATGATGCCATTGCATCTTTCCTATTTGTCATGAATGATTATGCTCAAACTACTTCCTTTAAGCAGGCGCTTGCTGGTTTACGAGCAACTTATGTTAGTATTGCCAAAGTAGATGAATATTTAAATATTGTAAATGCTTTGCCGCAAGTAAGTATAAGTCGAGCCGAGCAAGATTCCTTAACTTATAATACTGCTTTTATGAAATTTGCTGAAGGTGATTATGGAGTTTCAAAAACTACATTTCAGAAGTATATTACTAATTTTAGTAATGGTATTTTTTCAGTGGATGCTAATTATTACTTAGCTGAAAGTTGCGTCAAAGTAAAGGATACTATATGTGCTTTATCTTCTTTTAAAAAGGTAGTGGAAGCTAACAACAAACATTTAGAGCCCTCTTTTTTGTATTTAGCAAGGCATTATTTCACCTTAAATGATTTTAAAAAGTCAAATAAGTATTATCAGAATATTGAGAAAATGGCCACTAATAATAGTGTAAAAAGAGAGGCTGTAATTCGCTTGATGATTGGATTTGAAACAAATAAAAATGAGCAGTCGATAAATTACGCTAATAAAGTTCTCACCTTAGAAAAAATAGATAATAGCTTAAAAAGCAGAGCGTCTATAATTTTGGCTCGTTCTTATTTTGTGCATGGAAATTTCCAAAAGGCAGAGAAAACTTTTTCTTTTCTTAGTGAAAATTCAACATCAAAGGTTGGAGCAGAGGCAACATATATGATAGCATATCTCCAATTCTTGAATGATAGTTTGCAAAAATCGGAAACAATAATTTACCAATTGGCAAATGATTTTACAGCTGATTATTGGATTGCAAAGGGTTTTATATTGCTCGCAGATATTTACCTACAAAATGAAAATAATTTTCAGGCAAAAGCTACTCTACAATCTGTTATTGAGAATTATGAGGGAGAGGAATTACTTATCATTGCCCGAAAGAAGTATGAACAAATTTTGGAAATAGAGATTTCTAACACTACATTGGGGCAAGAGACAGAAACTTATATTAATATTTTTGATGATGAGATTAATTATGAGATACTTTTTCAGGAAGAAATAGATACAATCGAGATTCCAAAAATTATAGAAAATGAAGAATAAAGTCTTTTTAGTTAGCATGTGTTTGCTTTTTGTTTCTAATGTGAAAGCACAAGATATAAAAGCTACAGAAGTAAGGGTAACCGAGCAATTTGTGCCGAGCGTGCCTGAGGCAAGCAAGTTAAACGAGCAAGCCACTTTTTCAGATACAATAAAAGTAGATAAAAGCCAAAAATATACTGTTTCCGAGCACAGCTTAAAAGCCGATTACAAAACGCGCCCCTTGAAAGCGGCTAAAGTAAAAACGGAAACCATTTCGAAATTATATAATAGTAAAGTCTTTTTTGGAACTGGCTATAGAATTGGTAGTAAAGCAACTATTATGCACAATAGCAATCGTTCAAAAGATTTAAACTATGGAGTTCTGCTAAATCATTTTTCAAATAAGTATAAACCAGAAGGGTTTCAAGCAAAAAACAGTAAAAACACTTTGCATTTGTACGGAAAGAAGATTAATGCAAAACATATATTTATTGCTAATTTGGATTACGATAGAAGAACGGCTTTGTATTGGGACAAGTCATCTACTTTTGAAGAAGAGCAGTTTTTAAACAATCGATTTGCTTACACCAAATTTACCGTATCTGCTATAAGCAAAGAAAATGCTTCTAATAAAATGATTCGCAATGTTACTTTCTTTGCTTCCGATTTGAATGAAATGTCAGAGAATCAAATCCATTTAAGTGCTGATCTGCAAAAGGAAATTAATGAGTTGCCAATTGACTTGGAAATAGAATTTAACGATTATATCAACTATAACAATAAAGACTCAAAATATCAAGCTACAGAGTTCAAAGAACTTCATTTTGTCCCGAAAGCTAGTTTTGAAAAGTTTGGGATAAGGTTTGAGACTGGTTTGAATTTGCACTATGATCCTAATGGTATTGCGATTTCTCCGATAATTAAAGCGACTAAAGAATTAGTGAAAGATATTTTATTAGTTGATGGTGGAATTCGTCATATTGAAAAAAGAAATACGCTTAAATCGCTTGCAGATGAGAATCCTTTCATTCACTCTTATGGAAGTAATCAATCTATTTTAGGCGAACATGGTTTTATGCAAGCATTAGAAACTACTTCTGGGGATGAACTGTATCTTTTAATGCGTAATGTTTTAGGAAAGGATGAAGTTTTTGAAGGGGCTGTAGCTTATGGTATGATAGATAATTTTCATAATCTTCAACGCGTGAATAATGGTGATTATAATCGTTTTAAAATTGGTTATGTAGATGTAAAACAGTTGCATCTTAGTGTAAAATACGAAAGAAGGGTAAGTAATATTCTGTCAGTAAATGCATATGCTGATTATTATAGTTGGGACAAGAAAGTATATTATAAACCGAATTTTGTTGCAAATATTAGCGCTCCAATTAATTTGAGAGATAAAATTAAAGTAGAGCCATCCATCAATTACTTAGGCGAAAGATATTATAATGAGATTTCACAATTAGAATCACAGTTTCATGCTAATTTAAGCTTACAATACAACTATTCTAAAATTCTTTCAGCTTTTCTACAATTGAACAATCTTACAAATTCTAAGAAAGAACTTTGGAGGAACTATCAGGAGATTGGTTTTAATGGAGTTTTTGGTGTGAGTTATAGCTTCTAAAAGTTATTAACTTTTGTTGAAAAACTTTCTGCAATTTTACACTAAAAATTTACTCTCTATTCGATAGTAAAGATGTATATTTGCTTGTTTTTTGAAAAAGCAATAAATAATACAAATTTTATGAGTGAAGAAAATAAAAATAAGCAGAATTATGGTGCCGATAATATTCAGGTTTTAGAGGGACTGGAAGCGGTACGAAAAAGACCTGCAATGTATATTGGCGATATTGGGCAAAAGGGCTTACATCATTTGGTATATGAGGTGGTTGATAACTCTATTGATGAGGCGCTAGTAGGTCATTGTTCTCATATTGATGTTTTTATTAATGAGGATAATTCTATAACTGTAGAGGATAATGGAAGAGGTATCCCTACCGATATGCATGAAAAAGAAGGGAAATCAGCTTTGGAGGTGGTAATGACTGTACTGCATGCTGGAGGGAAATTTGATAAAGATTCTTATAAAGTTTCTGGTGGACTTCATGGTGTCGGTGTGTCGTGTGTAAATGCACTGTCTAGCCATCTAAGAGCAGAGGTACATAGAAATGGTAAAATTCATGAACAAGAATATAAAATTGGAAAACCGCAATATGATGTAAGAGAAATTGGGCCTACAGATAAAACTGGTACTTTTGTAACCTTCACACCAGATAACTCTATCTTTATTGAAACGGTTTATCATTTTGATATTTTGTCGGCAAGATTAAGAGAGCTTTCATTTCTTAATAAAGGAATTAACCTTTCCATTACTGATAAAAGAAGAACTACAGAAGAGGGTGATTTTGTAAAAGAAGAATATTATTCTGAAGGTGGATTAAAGGAATTTGTAAGTTTTTTAGATGGGACGAGAGAATCTATCTTAGATGATGTAATTTATTTTGATGGAGAAAAAGATGGAGTGCCTGTTGAAGTGGCTATGGTCTATAACAATTCCTATACCGAAAATGTGCATTCTTATGTGAATAATATCAATACCCATGAAGGAGGAACACATCTTTCTGGTTTTAGAAGAGGGCTTACAAGAACACTTAAGAAATATGCTGATGAGTCTGGGCTTTTAAAGAAAGTAAAGTTTGAGATAAGTGGAGATGATTTTAGAGAAGGATTAACGGCTGTAATTTCTGTAAAAGTAATGGAGCCACAATTTGAGGGACAAACAAAAACTAAATTAGGGAACAAAGAAGTAACCTCTGCAGTTTCTCGTTCGGTTAGCGATATGCTTTCCTTTTATTTGGAAGAAAATCCAAAACAAGCACAAATTATTGTACAAAAAGTAATTTTGGCTGCAACAGCTCGAAATGCTGCTAGAAAAGCTCGTGAAATGGTTCAAAGAAAGAGTATTATGACGGGTTCTGGACTTCCAGGAAAACTCTCTGATTGTTCTGAGAGAGATCCTGAGAAATGCGAAATTTTCTTGGTTGAGGGTGATTCGGCAGGAGGTACTGCAAAGCAAGGTAGAAATAGACATTTTCAAGCAATACTTCCATTAAGGGGTAAAATTCTGAATGTAGAAAAAGCCATGCAACATAAGGTTTTTGAAAATGAAGAAATCAAGAATATGTATACTGCACTTGGTGTTTCTGTTGGAACTGAAGAAGATGAAAGAGCGCTAAACACCGAAAAATTAAGATATCATAAAGTTGTAATTATGACGGATGCCGACATTGATGGTAGTCATATTGCTACCTTAATTCTGACTTTCTTTTTTCGTTATATGTATGAGTTAATTGAGAATGGTTATATATATATTGCAACTCCACCTTTGTATTTATTAAAGAAAGGAAAAGATCACCGCTATTGTTGGTCTGATGAAGAAAGAGATGAACAGGTGCTTGACATGAAAGCTGGGAAAGAAGTGAATGTAGCAATACAAAGGTATAAAGGACTTGGAGAGATGAATGCCGAACAACTTTGGGACACTACCTTAAATCCAGAAAAAAGAACTTTAAAGAAGGTTACTATTGATAGTGCGGCAGAAGCCGATAGAGTATTTTCTATGCTAATGGGGGATGAAGTTCCGCCAAGAAGAGAGTTTATTGAGACCAATGCAAAATACGCAAATATTGATGCTTAAGAAATAGTTAGAGGTTTGTAGAGATTAGAGGAACTAAAAGACAAAAGTAACAAACTACAAACCAAAAATAAATAACAAAAAAATAAAGAAATCATGAAAGTAACAGTAGTAGGAGCAGGGGCAGTAGGTGCAAGTTGTGCCGAATATATTGCTATTAAAAATTTCGCTTCAGAAGTGGTTTTAGTTGATATTAAAGAAAATTTTGCAGAAGGTAAAGCAATGGATTTGATGCAAACAGCATCATTAAACGGATTCGACACCAAAATAACTGGAACCACTGGAGATTATTCCAAAACAGCAGGAAGTAAAGTGGCGGTAATTACTTCAGGAATCCCAAGAAAACCAGGAATGACTCGTGAAGAGCTCATTGGAATAAATGCTGGTATTGTAAAGTCCGTTTCAGAGCAATTAATCAAACATTCTCCAGATGTCATCTTAATCATTGTAAGCAACCCAATGGATACAATGACTTACCTTACGCATAAAACCTTAGACCTACCCAAAAACAGAATTATAGGAATGGGAGGCGCACTAGATAGTGCCAGATTCAAATACCGATTGGCAGAGGCAATGGACTGTCCAAGTTCTGATGTGGATGGCATGGTAATTGGCGGCCATTCTGATAAAGGCATGGTTCCCTTAACGCGTTTAGCAAGTAGAAATAGTGTAAGAGCATCCGAGTTTTTGTCGGAGGAAAGATTACAAAAAGTATTGGAAGACACCAAAGTAGGAGGAGCAACTCTTACTGGAATGTTAGGCACATCAGCATGGTATGCGCCAGGGGCAGCAGTGTCAGCATTGGTGCAATCCATAGTTTGCAACCAACATAAAATGTTCCCTTGCTCAGCACTTTTAGATGGGGAATACGGACTTTCTGACCTTTGTATTGGCGTTCCAGTAATATTGGGAAAAAATGGTATCGAGAAAATCGTGGAGATTGAATTGGAGGCGGCAGAAAAAGTCCAATTAACTACTTCAGAAGAAGGCGTGAAAGCCACCAATGCATTACTTAACGAAATAGGAGCGCTTTAAAATTTCATTCAGCTTTTAAATTACTAAAATATTGGGCTTTTTTCTTATCAAATAAATGCCCCTTTATTTTATTGCTTATGTAAGAATGAAATTCTATATTTGCCGCTTGAAAATTTCAGCTAAAAAAATAAGAAATAATGCAAAACAGAAACGCAATTAAAGTATTCACCATCCTATTCGCCATAGTTTGTTTGTATCAACTATCCTTTACTTGGGTAGCTGATGGCGTGCAAGAAGATGCAGTAGAATATGCCAATACTTATGTAGAAAGTAAGAAAGAAGCGTTAATCTCCCAATTTCAAAGTAGTACTAATGACTCCTTGCTTGATTCTGCAATAGTGAATGACTATCTTCAAGAAGAAACTGTTAAAAGAGAAAAGTACTATTTGGATTCAATCAGCAGTGAGAAGGTATATGATATTTGGGTGAAAGACTATACTTATAAAGATTGCCAAGAGAGAGAAATCAATTTAGGGCTTGACCTTAAAGGAGGAATGAATGTTACCTTGGAAGTATCTGTTGTTGATGTAATAAAAGCTTTGGCAAATTACAGTAAAGATGAGATGTTCAACACAGCGATTTTCAACTCTCAGCAAATGCAAAAAAACTCTCAGGACGATTTTGTTACGCTTTTTGAAATAGAGTATGAGAAGCTATCCCCAAATACAGGATTGGCTGTTTTGTTTACCGCACAAATGCGTGATGAGATAAAAATTAACGCTACCAACAAAGAGGTTATCAAAGTGATTAGTGCAGAAGTTGAGGATGCCATCAGTCGCTCCTTTAATATCCTGCGTTCTAGAATCGATAGGTTTGGGGTTACCCAGCCAAATATTCAAAGGCTAGAGAATTCTGGTAGAATATTAGTTGAACTTCCTGGAATTAAAGAGCCAGAAAGAGCCAGAAAATTGTTGCAATCCACAGCCAAATTGGAGTTTTGGGAAACTTATGAGTACTCAGAATTATTGCAAAGTTTAGAAGATGCAAACAAATATTTAAGAGAACAAGTGGGACTTAACGATACCATTAGCCAAGAGGTGGAAGAAATTCTAGCTTCTGTTGAAGACAAAATTGATGTAGAAGAAACAGCATTAGAAGAAGATACAAGTGCTAATTCTTTATTAAGCAAACTAGAGGGAGATTCAGCAATTTCTGACACTTCTGATTCACAACTTTCCTTTGAGCAGTTTGCAGCTGAGAATCCACTTTATGCAGTACTTTATCCTAACATCAACCAAGATAATAGTCCAAATGAAGGGCCAGTTGTTGGTTTTTGTGCCATAAAAGATACCGTTAAACTGAATGAATATTTAGCGGATGTGGAGGTGATGAAAAACTTCCCATTGGATGTAAAATTTGCTTATACTGTAAAACCATACGATTCGGACGGGAAATTTATGCAACTTATTGGGTTAAAAGTTTCTGGGCGTGATGGAGAGGCTTCATTGGAAGGAGATGTAGTAACAGATGCCAGACAAGATTTTGGGCAGTTTAATGCCAACCCAGAAGTATCTATGACCATGAATTCGGAAGGTGCAAAGCAGTGGAAACGATTAACGGCCGAGAATATCGGAAAAAGTGTAGCTATTGTATTAGATGATTTTGTTTATTCTTTCCCTACGGTTCAAAGTGAAATATCAGGAGGACGTTCGCAAATTACAGGAAACTTTACCATCAATGAAGCAAAGGATTTAGCAAATATCTTAAAATCAGGAAAGTTACCAGCTCCAGCTCGAATTATTGAAGAGGCTATTGTTGGCCCATCCCTTGGGGAGGAAGCGATTAATGCAGGATTGAAATCTTTCATCATTGCTCTTATGATTATGCTGATGTATATGATTTTCTATTATTCTGGTGCTGGTGTGGTTTCTAATATTGCACTGCTTGCCAATATCTTTTTCATCTTTGGTGTGCTTTCTTCCATTGGTGCGGTGCTTACCCTTCCGGGTATTGCGGGTATTGTGCTTACTATTGGTATGTCGGTGGATGCCAATGTACTTATTTATGAAAGAATTCGAGAGGAACTATCTGGTGGAAAAGGAATTCGTTTGGCGATAAAAGATGGTTACGATAAAGCCTATAATGCCATTATTGATGCTAATGTAACCACACTGCTTACCGGTATTATTCTATATACTTTTGGAACAGGTCCGATAAAAGGATTTGCAACTACACTTATTATTGGTATCTTAACTTCTCTGTTTTCGGCCATCTTTATTACCCGTTTGGTAATTTCCAGAAGATTGAGAAAAAACAAAGAAATAAAATTTTCTACCAAACTTACGGAGGGTGCATTTAAAAACACCAATATCGATTTTATAGGTAAAAGAAAAAGATTCTACATTTTTTCTGGAATTATTATTCTTTTAGGAATTGGATCTTTAGTTACCAAGGGTTTGAATTATGGAGTTGATTTTGTAGGTGGAAGGACCTATGTGGTTCGTTTTGATGATAGTGTAGATAATGAAAAATTAAGAAGTGAACTAACAACCATATTTATAGATAATAATGGACTGAAGTACGCCCCACAAGTAAAAACTTTTGGAGATGACAATCAGGTAAAGATTACTACCAAATATATGATTGATGAAAATTCTATTAATGCAGATGAGGTAGTAGAAGAAAAACTAAATGAAGGACTTACTAGAATGCAGATGAGCTATGAAGTAATGAGTTCGCAAAAAGTAGGGCCAACCATTGCGGATGATATTAAGGATGCAGCCGTTTGGTCGGTATTTTTCTCTTTGCTAATTATCTTTTTGTATATCCTGATAAGATTCAGGAAATGGCAATTTAGTTTGGGTGCTGTTACTGCAGTTTTCCATGATGTACTTATTGTACTTGCAATTTTCTCTATTTTCTATGGTATTATGCCTTTCTCCTTAGAAATTGATCAAGCATTTATTGCTGCAATTTTAACCATTATCGGTTATTCACTTAACGATACAGTTGTAGTTTTTGATAGAGTAAGAGAATATATGGAGATGCACAAAAAGCGAGAAATTGAAATGGTTATGAATAATGCACTAAATAGCACACTTAGCAGAACGATAAACACTTCCATGACTACCTTCTTTGTTCTTTTTGTGATCTTCCTATTTGGTGGGGAGGTGATTAGGGGCTTTATGTTTGCCTTAATGATAGGTGTGATAGTTGGAACATACTCCTCTTTATTTGTGGCTTCACCTATTATGCTGGATACACTTAAAAGAAAAGAAAAAGAATAGATATCATTACTTAGATATTAGATAAAAGAAGCCGAGCATTTGCTCGGTTTTTTTATTTTTGTACCATGTTGTTATTTATAGGAGGCCCTGAGATATTAATTATACTACTTTTTGTGGTCCTATTTTTCGGCGCCAATAAAATCCCTGAACTTGCCAAAGGTTTAGGCAAAGCTATGCGAGAGTTAAAAGATGCTTCCAATGAGATTAAAAAAGATATTCGCGATAGCACAGGTAAAATAAAAGACCATCTTGATTTAGAAAAATAATGACAGCAACTCTATTCTTTCTTTTTGGTTTAGTATTACTTTATTTAGGAGGTGAGGCCTTAGTCAAGGGTGCTGTCTCTCTTGCTTTAAAGCTAAAAATATCAACATTTGTAGCAGGGATGACTATTGTATCTTTTGCCACTTCTGCTCCTGAGCTTTTGGTAAGTTTAGGGGCCGCCATAAAAGGGCATACTGATATTACTTTCGGGAATGTAATTGGTTCTAACATTGCTAACATTGCTTTGGTTTTAGGTCTTGCTGCAGTTTTATTTCGGTTGAATATTAATCCTCAAACAAAGAGAATCAGTTTCCCTTTTTTGTTTTTTTCTTCCCTTATTTTCGGTTTAGTAGTATATTTTTTTAATGGAATTTATTTTTGGGTAGGAGTTGCTTTTGTAATTTTACTTGTATTTTTTATACTTTATCTTATAAGGCAATCGCGTAAAGAATATTTACAAACAGCAATAGTTGATGATGAATTATTTGAAAAAGAAAGCCAAACCTCTTTATATAAAAGTGTTTTATATTTAGTTATTGGGATTGTGTTTTTAAAATATGGTGCGGACTATTTTGTAGACGGAGCAATCGCTTTGGCAGAAGTATTTAGTGTTTCCAATAGAGTAATTGCAGTAACGGTTATCGCTATTGGCACAAGCATTCCGGAGCTTGCTACTACCGTAATTGCGGCTATAAAAAAAGAGGAAAGTTTAGCAGTTGGTAATCTTATAGGATCTAATATTTTTAATATTCTAGCTGTTCTGGGCCTAACAGCACTTATAAAAGATATTCCTTTGGTAGATGTGCAATTAATTAGAACAGACTATCTATTAATGATGGGAATAACAATTTTTCTAGGGGTATTTATTTATCTGTTTTCTAAAAATAAAATTTCAAGAAAAGAAGGGGCTTTCTTTTTAGCCGTTTATATCGCATATATAATTTACACTTTTTCCTTTAGAATGGCATAAAAGAAGTAGCTATATTAGAACTGCTTTTAATTCAAGATACTAAAACTAACTTAAATTTTAGCTGATTTAACTGTTTTTACAATTCTTGCAGCAATTTTGTAAGGATCGGCATTAGATGCGGGTCTTCTATCTTCTAGCCAACCCTTCCAGCCTTTTTCAACTGTTATAATTGGTATTCTTATAGAGGCACCTCTGTCAGAAATACCATAGCTAAAATCATCTATAGATGCTGTTTCATGAAGCCCTGTTAATCTTAGGTTGTTATCTGCTCCATACACTTCTATATGTTCTTTTGTTACAGGGCGGAACGCCTCACAAATTTTCTCATAAGTTTCCTTACTTCCGCATTCTCTTAAAGTAGAATTTGAGAAATTAGCATGCATTCCAGAACCATTCCAATCTCCTTTTATTGGTTTAGGGTGGTACTCAATATAATAGTTGTAATCTTCCGTTAGTCTATCTAATAAATAACGGGTAACCCAAAGTTCATCTCCTGCTTTTTTAGCGCCCTTGGCAAAAAGCTGAAATTCCCACTGTCCGCAAGCTACTTCTTGGTTAATTCCTTCAAAATTAATACCAGCATCTATACAGATATCCGCATGTTCTTCCACCAAACTTCTACCGTGCGTGTTTTTCCCTCCAACCGAGCAATAATACAAACCCTGTGGCCCAGGATACCCTCCTAAAGGAAACCCTAAAGGTAATTGAGTTTCTACATCCATAATAAAATATTCTTGTTCAAATCCGAACCAAAAATCATTATCATTATCATCAATTTTGGCTCTTGCATTTGATTCATGTGGCGTACTATCTGCATTTAAAACCTCTGTCATTACCAAAAAGCCATTTACTCTTTCAGGGTCAGAGAAAATAGCAACTGGTTTTAACAAACAATCAGAAGAATTCCCTTCTGCTTGTTTTGTTGAGCTACCATCAAATGCCCAAATAGGGCAATCCTCTAATTTCCCGCTAAAATCCTCCACAACTTTTGTTTTACTTCTCATGTTTTGAGTAGGAGTGTAGCCATCAAGCCAAATGTATTCTAGTTTAGATTTTGCCATTTTTTTAAGTTGTTGGTTATTATTTTTGTTCTCAAACACAAAAAAACAATTTTAATTTGTTGCATAAAATATTTCCTCCTTTCGTTTTTAGTGGACTTATCAAAACTTTATTAACAAATAAATATTTTATTAAAATATCACATTTTATTGTATTTGCAAATTATTCTTTATTTTAGCAAAGTTTTTAAAAATGAAAAATATGAATTATTTTACAAATATTGTATTAGTAAGTTTGAGTATGATTTTTGCCCTACAAGTAGGTGCGCAAAGCAATACTAATTCTAAAACTAGAAAAGCCGATAAAGCTTTTGCAGTAGAACAATACTACAAAGCAGCTGAGCTTTACAAGAAGGCATACAAAAAAACAAAGAACAGAGCTCTAAAGGCAGAAATCACTTTCAAACAAGCGGAATGCTATCGTTTAACAGGGCAGGATAGAGATGCAAGAAGAGCAGAAAGTTATTACAAAAGAGCAATAAAAGCAAAATATCCTGATGTTGTTGTGTACTTAAGATATGCTGATATGTTGAAGAAAAACTCCAAATATCCTGAAGCTTTGGAACAATATAAAAAATATGTAAAGCTAAATCCTACTGATATTAGAGGCGAAAAAGGAGTGAAATCTTGTCAGTTGGCAGTAAAATGGGAAGCCAACCCAACAAGATATAATGTTGCGATAATGCCAATTGTAAACTCCAGATATTCCGATTTTTCTCCTGCTTTTGGAAACAAAGAATACACTGAAATCTATTTCCCATCCTCCAGAAAGGGGTCTTCTGGCTCTGATATAGATGAGCGTACAGGCGAAAGTTTCATGGATATTTACAAAACTAGAATTGATAAAAAAGGAAAATGGAAATCGCCAGTGCCTGAAATGGAAACTATCAATACTGAATCAAATGAAGGTCCGCTACACCTTAATGCAAGAGGAAGCGTGATGTATTTTACTAAATGTAAAGTAGAAAAGAAAAAACAATTGGGTTGTGATATTTATGTGTCTCAAAGAAAAGGAAAGTTGTGGGCTGAAGCCAAAAAGTTGCAAATAAAAGTGGATAGTGGAATAACTGTTGGGCATCCTGCCGTTACTGTTGATGAAAGTACTATTTTCTTCTCTTCCGACCAAAAAGGTGGCTATGGAGGAAAAGACATTTGGGTAGTACAAAAAATAAAAAGAAATCGTTGGAGTGAGCCAATGAATTTAGGACCGGCTATTAACACCACTGGTGACGAAATGTTTCCATTTATTCATGCTGATGATGGCACACTTTATTTTGCTTCAGATGGACATATAGGAATGGGAGGATTGGATATTTACAAATCAGTACCTGATAGTAATCTTAGTTTTACTTCTGTAATTAATTTAAAATCACCAGTTAACTCGCCAGGAGACGATTTTGGTATGATTATTGAAAGAAAAGATGAAAGAGGATATTTTACCTCAAACCGAAAGGGAGGTAAAGGAGGTGATGATATTTACCAGTTTGAATTACCACCACTTATTTTTACACTTCAAGGAGTGGTTACTGATTCTAAAACAGGAGCAATCTTAACTGATGCGAATGTACAAATTATAGGCTCTGATGGTAATTCTGATGATGCAAAAACAGATAATGCAGGTTCGTATAATTATAAAATAAAACCAATCACCTCTTATGAACTGGTTGCTTCAATGGAAGGGTATTTAAAAAAGAAAAAAACTTTGACAACAGTTGGGGTGGAGCATAATAAAGATTTTGTGGTTGATTTTGAATTAGATCCAGTAATAAAAGAAATTATCTTACCAAAAATTGAGTACGATTATGCTAAATGGGATTTGAGAGAAAAATCTATTGAAGATTTGGATGGTTTGATAAAAACATTAAATGAAAACCCAAATATTGCAATTGAGTTACGTTCGCATACCGATTATAGAGGAACAGATACTCAAAACCAAATTCTTTCACAAAAAAGAGCAGATGTTTGTATAAACTATCTCATTGAAAATGGAATTGATGCAGAAAGATCATCGGCAATAGGAATGGGAGAATCAGAACCATTAGTAATGGAATATAAAGATGGGAAATTAAAGAAAGGAGATGTGCTTACAAAAGCGTATATTGATGGATTAAGAAGAAGAAAGCATATAGAAAAGGCGCATCAGTATAATAGACGAACTACCTTTAAAGTAGTTCGTCAGGATTATATGCCTAAGCCAAAAGAAGAGGTGAAAGAAGAAGAGGTGGAAGGCCCAACAATTGAATTGAAAGATCAACCAAAGGAAGATGAAGTTAAGAAAACTGCAGAGGATTTATCCGATCAAAAGTAACAACTAAATAAAATATAAGAGAGCGTCCTTTTAAGGATGCTTTTTTTTTCAGAAAAATGGCAACAGATAGATACAATCAAAGAGGAGTTTCAGCCGACAAAGAAGATGTGCACAATGCAATTAAAAATGTGGATAAAGGACTTTTCCCTAAGGCTTTTTGTAAGATTGTACCTGATTATTTAACAGGAGATGAAGATTATTGTTTAATAATGCATGCAGATGGTGCTGGTACAAAGTCCTCATTAGCTTATATGTATTGGAAAGAGACAGGTGATGTTTCGGTTTGGAAAGGAATTGCCCAAGATGCATTAATTATGAATATTGATGATTTGCTTTGTGTAGGTGCAACTGAAAACATTATGCTTTCATCTACTATTGGAAGAAACAAATCAATTATTAATGGTGATGTGCTTTCCAAGATTATCAATGGAACAGAGGAGTTGTTAGCAGAGTATAGAAAGTATGGTATAAATATTATTTCTACAGGTGGAGAAACTGCTGATGTTGGCGACTTGGTTCGCACAATTATTGTTGATTCAACAGTTGTTGCAAGAATGAAAAAGGAAGATATAATTGATAACGCTAATATTAAAGGTGGTGATGTAATTGTTGGATTGTCTTCATCAGGAAAAGCAACTTATGAAGATGAATACAATGGAGGAATGGGTAGTAATGGACTAACTTCTGCAAGGCATGATGTTTTTTCTAAGTATCTAGCAGAAAAATACCCTGAAAGTTTTGATTCATCAGTTCCTTCTGAATTGGTTTATTCTGGCTCAAAAAAGTTAGTAGATAAAATTGAGAATGCAGAACTTAATGCTGGGAAATTAGTTCTTTCTCCTACAAGAACATATGCGCCAATTATTAAAGCAATTTTAGATAAGTACAGAGGCAAGATTAATGGAATGGTCCATTGTAGTGGTGGTGCTCAAGCTAAAGTGCTTCACTTTGTAGATAATGTACATGTGATAAAAGATAATATGTTTGAATTACCCCCTTTATTCAAATTAATTCAGGAAGAATCTGGTACGGATTGGAAGGAAATGTACAAGGTGTTTAATATGGGGCACAGGATGGAACTTTATGTGCCAGAAGATATTGCTTCAGAGATTATTGAGATTTCAAAATCCTTTAATGTGGATGCTCAAATTGTAGGTAGAGTTGAAGATTATGAAGGTAAAAAGTTAACTATTAATTCCGAATTCGGAACATTTATATATTGAGATGTTAGATAAATTAAGTGCGATTAATGATAGATATAATGAGGTAGAAAAACTAATTTCTTCTTCAGACGCAATGAATGATATGAAACTTTATGTTCAACTAAGTAAAGAGTATAAAGATTTAGAACCTATTGTTAGTGCTTATAAAGAATATCGTGATTTAATTGGTAATATTTCTGAAGCAAAAGAAATATTATCCAATTCAAATGATTTAGAGATGAAGGAAATGGCAAAAATGGAATTGGATGAAAATTTACCAAAGAAAGAAGAAATGGATGAAGAGATAAAAATTCTCTTAATTCCTAAAGATCCTGCAGATGAGAAGAATGCTGTAATGGAAATAAGAGCAGGTACAGGAGGTGATGAAGCCAGTATTTTTTCAGGAGATTTATATAGGATGTATACTGCTTTTGCATCAACAAAAGGATGGAAAACTGAATTAGTTGATGTTGCAGAAGGAACTTCAGGAGGTTACAAGGAGATTATTTTTAATATTAATGGTAAAGATGTTTATGGGCAATTAAAGTTTGAAAGTGGAGTACATAGAGTACAAAGAGTTCCTCAAACAGAAACACAAGGAAGAGTACATACTTCAGCTTCATCTGTAATTGTTCTGCCAGAGGCTGAGGAATTTGATATTGAGTTAAAAGCTGCTGATATCCGAAAAGACACTTATTGCTCTTCAGGCCCTGGCGGGCAGTCTGTAAATACTACTTATTCTGCAGTAAGATTAACGCATATCCCAACTGGTGTTGTTGCGCAATGTCAGGATCAAAAATCACAACATAAGAATTACGATAAAGCATTAAAAGTTTTGCGTTCTAGAATTTACGAGATTGAATTGCAGAAAAAATTGGAGGAGGATGCAAAACATAGAAAAACTATGGTATCTTCAGGTGATAGGTCTGCTAAGATTCGTACTTATAATTATCCTCAAGGGAGAGTTACTGAGCACAGAATTGGGTTAACAAAATATAATTTACAAAATGTAATGGGTGGCGATATTCAAGAGTTTATTGATGAATTGCAAATTGCAGAGAATGCTGAAAAATTAAAAGTTGGAACAACATCAGATGAATAAAAAAGAGCTCATATCACAAATTAAACAAAAGCAATCATTCTTATGTGTTGGCCTAGATACAGATATTGAAAGAATCCCAAAACACTTATTAAAATTAGAAGATCCTATTTTTGAGTTTAATAAACAAATTATTGATGCAACAAAAGATTTGTGTGTGGCTTACAAACCTAATATTGCTTTTTATGAAAGTATGGGAGTAAGTGGGTGGAAATCTCTACAAAAGACTTTAGATTATATACCAGAGAATATTTTAATAATTGCGGATGCAAAAAGAGGAGATATTGGTAATACCTCTAGAATGTATGCAAAAGCATTCTTTGAGAATCTTAACTTTGATGCTGTAACTGTAGCTCCTTATATGGGTTCTGATTCTGTTATACCTTTTTTAGAATTTAGTAATAAATGGGCAATTGTTTTAGCTTTAACTTCTAATAAAGGAGGCTTAGATTTTCAGAATATTACAGATGAAGATGGTAAACGGCTGTTCGAACAAGTTTTAGAAACTTCAAAGACTTGGGGTACGGATGAGAATATAATGTATGTTGTTGGAGCAACCAGAGCTAATCAGCTTTCTGAGATTAGAAATATAATTCCAAATCACTTTATATTAGTTCCTGGTATTGGCGTACAAGGTGGTAATTTGAGGGAAGTAGCAAAATATGGTATGAATGCCGATTGTGGCTTGTTGGTGAATTCATCAAGAGGAATTATTTATGCAGGAAAAGGAATAGATTTTGCTGAAAAGGCAAGAGAGGAAGCACAAAAATTACAGCAAGAAATGGCTGTTCTTTTATCTGAGAAAGGAATCTAAAATTTTATTCTGTATACAATATATCCAATCCATTAATGGATTAGGGTTTCCCATTGCTCTAATGCTTCAACTCTAGGGAAAAGAATGTATGCATATCCTGTACTCCTGTAGAAGGGTACAAGTTTTATTAATTGTTTTGGGAATTGCCTTCGCAATTCTCGCACCAATCGCAGCACATTTAG
>DASCPP010000016.1:0-6429 GCA_036012565.1 Flavobacteriales bacterium
CGGATCCATATGGCTCAATGTGGGGCTCTTGCTGCACACACACTGGAGCAAGTGGAACCGCTATTGGAACAGGAGCTCAAAACACAATGGATATAGGGACAAGAGATCCAATCAATTGGGGAGCTGCATATCTTTGTAGAAGTCTAACTCTTGGCGGATATGGTGATTGGTTCCTGCCTTCAGTAGATGAATTAAAAGAAATGCATAAACAAAGAACTGTTCTTGGGATGTGTGGTAATTGCTGGTATTGGAGTTCTACTGAGGTCGATACTCAAGGCTGGCAGACCAGCGAAGACTATGCGTATACAGTTCCTTTCACAGATGGTGCGGAAACGCCCGTGCATTTTCCTGAAGGTAAAAACAATACAGGTAGCGTGCGTGCTATTCGTCACTTTTGGTTTTCCCCTTATTCATATGAGTAATCAATATGATTTATAAAACAATAGATTAACAAAGAATCAGGATTATGAAAAATAAATTATGGTTACTGATATTAGCAGGGTTGGCAATTACTTTTTTAGGGGTTGTTACCAAAAAATTCTTTTTTCTATTATTAATTTTACCCCTTGGGCTATTATATAATAAAGATGAAGAATAAAAAACTTCTCGTTGTATATAAATTTCTTAAGCTTTATTCAATAATTATTCGTTTTTCAACGGTTCCATCATCATAGATGTAGAATAAAGGAGTGTTTGATTTAGGTTTTGTTGGCTCACCTAGTACATTTGTTATTTTTAGAAGTGTTTTACTTTTATTATTGGAGATAGTAAATATAGCAGAGGGATTTTCAATTATTAAATTGAGATGAGCTATACTATCACAATTTACTGAATTTGTCAATAAAAATGTATAATCTCCGGATGTTGTTAAATTCATGCCATTCCATACGATACTAGTTACTGTAATCAAAGTATCGAATGATGTACGAGGGAAACAATAAATATAAAATTCATATTCTGCTCTTTCAGGGTTAAGCGCTAGCGCATCATTGTTTTCTGCACGGATATAGAATTTCATATCATTGCCTGAACCCTGAAAAGGCAAAGTAGTAGTAAAGATACCATCTCCTGCCATCACATCTCCATTTAACCCATCATCCAACATAGTAAAAGATTTAAATTTGGAATTATAATTACTTTTAGTCGCCATCAATTCTACCGTATTGGCATTTAAAGCTTCAGCTGTTACCAAACTATTATTTATAGCAACATTATTTATGGTGGGCGGAATTAGTGAGATTTCTGGATGAGATAATAAATATGCTTTTCTTCCATCAATGGTTTCCATTATTCCTCCGTTTCTCCACCAAAAGCCAATATGATTCTCCGCATTATCATAGTATTCAGATGTAGTGTATTGTCTATATTGGTCAGAGTCTACAGCATTATGTGCTAAGGATTGTAAAATGTTAATACTCCCTCTAATTATTGATGTATCTAACGATTCGTTAATAACAGTTCTTAAATGGGCAGTATATTGTTTTCTATAAAAAGGATCATTTAAGAGGTTATATGCAAGAGGCCTATCCCCTTGTGTGCTCGTATAATAAGGATCTCTTTGATATAAAGTTGTAGGACTGGTAAAGCCTAATATTGCACCTAGAAAACTATTATCTAAATCCCATGGTATTATTTGGAAAAGCCCATCCCCAGTTTGATATAAATAATAATTATGGATATAATATCCGTTATAAGTGTCTAAATTAGAAATTACACTATTGACAGCAAAATACCATAGCACTCTATCCACATTTAGAACACTATCAATCTCATTAAAATGGTTATTTAACGTATCTATAAAATTTAATAGTTCTTTCCATCCATAATCTGATTTTATATCATAGCTATTATAATACAATGCACTATCAATCCCAAGATATTTCAAATCTGGGGCTAGAGGATTTGGTGCTCCAGCAGTATCACAAAATCGGTCAATATTATCGCATTTAAATAAAGGCCCAGATTTCTCATCAAAATGCTTGTCTAAAAATTGTTTATTTATAGATTCTGTATTTACATAGACTCCTAAATAATTACCTTGTACATGAAGTTTTGTCAAATTAACCTCAGTACAAGGCAAATATTTACGATATATTTTTGAGGCAGTGAACTCTTTCGCAAATGTTGGGTCCATCCACGCATTAGCTAGCTTTATTTTTTTATAGTCTAATAATTTTTGTCCAGATATCCAATAATTCATATCAATATTATATGGAACTTTAGGGTTGAGATTATCATTTGGCAGACAGAAAGTTGAATTTCCTTTATATCTAATCCCTACACTATCATGAACTACCCCATTTAAAGTTACTATAGCAGGGATTCTTTCATCTGGGTTATAATACCATGAGTTAACTAAATAATTATGATAATTAGGATCTTGAAAACTAATATATATATCCCTTAGAGAATCTTTATCAAACAATCCTCCAGGGCTATCATATAAATCTTGCGGATTATAAAGAGTTTGCCCAAAAGAAAAAACAGAACAAAAAATAAAAGATATTAGTATTGCTTTTTTCATTTTTTGCAAAGATAATAAATCTATATTTACAATAAAATTAAGATTTTGGCAGAGCACAATAAAAAAGGAGTAGAGGGTGAACAAATCGCACAAAAGTATCTCAGCAATTTGGACTATAAAATCCTAGAAACAAATTGGCGATTTCAAAAAGCAGAGGTTGATATTATTGCAAAAAATAATGATTTTCTGGTTTTTGTAGAAGTAAAAACAAGGGCAAATAATTTGTTTGGAGAGCCACAAACTTTTGTTACTGAAAAAAAACAAGCACTTTTCAAATCGGCAGCTGAGGGATATTTAGAGCAAAAAGATTTGGACTATGAAATTCGCTTTGATGTAATTAGCGTAATTCTTGGCACACAAAAAGCTAAAATAGAACACTTTAAAGATGTTTTTTAACACTTTTAGTTTTCTATCTTTGCCAAAATTTTTAATAATGCCAAAAAGGGGGAAATCAACTTTCAGAAAAAGACAAAACGAAAAAAAGAAATCAGAAGATGGTTTGATGCGGCTTAATAGATATATAGCCAAAGCCGGCATATGTAGTCGTAGGGAAGCAGATAAATTTATTGAAGCGGGAGTAGTAAAAGTAAATGGAAAAGTAATTACCCAAATGGGCTACAAACTACAGCCGGCAGATGAGGTAAAATTTAATGATGCCAGAATAAAATCGGAACCTACAAGGTATTTGCTGCTAAACAAACCAAAGAATTATAGTGGAAGAATGGATGACAGTACCAAGAAAAGAACAGTTCGAGAATTAATAGTTGGGGCGTGCAAGGAAATTATTATGCCTATTGGACGTTTGGGCAAAAACTCAACTGGATTATTGCTTTTCACCAATGATGATCAGCTAACCAAAAAACTATCTAATCCTCAAAAAAGAATCAAAGAAATTTATCATTTAGAATTGGATAAAAAACTAAAATCAATCGATTTGAAAAAATTGCAAGATGGGGTTTCAATTCATGGGAAAAAAGCCCCAATCGATTCAGCTTCCTACATAAGTGGAAAAGATAAAAATGAAATTGGTCTTGAAATCTCTATGGGGGGAATAAAAATGGTAAATCTTATTTTTGAGCAAATTGGCTATAAAGTTCAAAGAATTGATAGAGTATTTTTTGCTGGATTAAGCAAAAAAGATTTACCCAGAAAACGACACAGATTCCTAAGCAATGAGGAAATAAATCTCCTAAAAAGAATATAAGATGTATATTCTTTTGCTCCAAAAATTCGTTATTCCTATTTATATTTTGCCTTTGTAATGAAATGGATTAAAAAAATAATTAGTATTATTTTCTTGGGAGTGTTCTCTGTAATACTGCTTGGCATTGGATTTACTTTTTTGTATGGCGAAAAAATTGAGCAACTAATGCTAAAAAATATTAAAGAAAAATTGATTACTGAAATAGAAGTAAAAGAGATAATTTTTTCAGTTTTTGAAAATTTTCCTTACGCCTCTGTTAAACTTACAGATGTACTAATAATGGAAAAAGAGCCAAATATAAACGACACCTTATTGTATGCCCAACATGGGTATTTGCAATTCAATATTTTTAATTTGCTTTCTAAAAATCAGCACATCAATAAAATAGTTTTAGTTGGCAGCAAACTACATATTAAGTATGATATAAACGGCCTCTCAAATTATAAAATTTTCAAACCCCAAGAGGAGAATCAAGAAAAAGTACGTATAGAACAAATTTATTTTAAAGAGTCCAGCCTTAGCTATTCTCACTTAAAAAAAAAGGTTGCTATTGGGGCAAAAACAGGCATATTGTTAGTGCAATTTGAGCAGGGAAACCCATCTAACTTTTTGGTAAAAGGGGATATGTTTATGCAAAATTTATTGATAGGCAATACAGACTATATCCAGAAAAAAAATACAAAAATTGATGCAAATTTTGCCATTTCAGACAGCATATTCTTCATCCAAAATTCTAATATTTTTATTGAAGATGTGCAATTTAAATTGGATGGGGAGATAAAAGGAAAGCGTGTAAATTTGAATATTTCAGCAGATAATCAAAGATTGAAAAGCGTGCTTATGCATATGCCAGAAAAGTTCAAATCTGTGTGCAGTTCATTTTTAGCTACTGGGGATTTAAGTTGCAGAGGAATCATAAATGGTGTGATAAGCAAAACGGAAAGCCCACATTTTAATATGGATTTTTCTATAACAAAAGGACTTTTCAATTTGAAAGAAAATCCTTTTAAACTTACAGCAGTTTCCCTTAGTGGTAATATCGATAATGGCAAAAGCAATAATTTTGAAAGCACTATAATAAAGGCAGAAAAATGCAGTGCCAAAACAGGAAACGGAACACTAGCAGCTTCTTTTATGGTGAGTAATTTAAACAACTATTATCTTAGTATAGATATCAATTCTAATCTGGATTTGGCAGAGGTAAATCACCAGTTTAATAGCACGCCATTTTTTAATATGAAAGGTACACTTATTGCAAAAACAAAATACAATGGACTTTTGTCTTTTTCAGAAAAAATGAAAGACAATTTTCTTTCATCAATTCATCAAAGCGATTTACAATTAAAAGATGTAGAATTTCAGTATAAAAAATTTCCATTACTATTTGGTACTCCTGCAATGAGCTGTCAAATAAAGGATAACAAAATAATTATAGAAAATAGTGAGATTATCATATCCGATAGCGACATTAAATTTGACGGAACAATTACAAATTTTATTCCTTACCTTTTGGCCTCCGCACCTAAAATAGTAGTGGAAGGGAATATGCAATCAGTATATGTAAAATTTGATGAGCTGATGACACTTAAAGAAATGTCAGAAGGAAAATCAACTTCTACCCTACCAAATTGGATTGAAGTAAATTTAAAAACAAATATTCAACAACTCAGTTATCAGTATTTTGTTGCTGAGAATATTGATGCCAAGATTGAATACAGCAATTATACTTTAAAGGCAAAGGATGTAAAAATGAATACTTTAAATGGAGAAATTACAGGGGAAGTAAAATTTCACGAAAGGCCTTACAATTATCTTAAATTGTTTACATCAGCTCATTTGGAAAAAATAAATATCAGAAATTTGTTTTCTGCTTTTCAAAATTTTGGACAAGAATTTATTCAGGATAAACATATAAAAGGGGAGGGCACAGCCGATATTCAATTGCAATCGAGTTGGAATCCTGGCTTTGAATTTGACCCAAACAAATTACGGTTGAGCTCACACTTAATAATAAATAAAGGAGAATTGGCAGAATTTTCGCCACTTCTGAGTTTATCTTCTTATGTTAGCGTTGAAGAATTAAAAAACGTAAAATTCTCGACACTTGAAAACAATATCAGAATTGAACACAATAACATCAATATTCCATCCATGGAAATAAAATCAACTGCACTTAGCATGTTTATTTCAGGCACGCATAGTTTTGATAATGAGATTGATTACCAAGTTAGATTGTTGCTTTCAGAGCTGATTTCAAAGAAAGCTAGAAGTAAAAATAAAAATTTAGATAATGAGCTTGGAGTTGTAAAAAATGATGGGCTTGGGCGTACAACTTTGTATCTCAGAATGGATGGGACAGCAGATAATCCGAATATTTATTTTGATAAAATAAAGATAAAAGAAAAGATAAAAACGGAAGTAAAAAAGCAAGCAGAAGAAATAAAAACGATAATAAAAGAGGATGTCTTAAATCAAAAATCTGACAGCACTAAACCCCAAGAAGAAAAGTCTCCAGATATTATTTTGGAATGGAAAGATGAAGGATAAAAATAAAAAAGATGAATATTTATAACAGAAAAAAAACTTGGAAATTTTGGCTTTTAATTTTTGCCATTATCATTGGGATTTCATCCCTTTTTGTCACTAACTCTTTGGTAAAATTATTGGCTTATGAAGAAAAAAAGAAAATAGAAATTTGGGC
>DASCPP010000017.1:0-18900 GCA_036012565.1 Flavobacteriales bacterium
TTTCTTTGAATGACAGAACTCGTTCATTTCTTAAAATTCAGGATGGTTGCAATTATCCCTGTACCTATTGTACTATTCCTCTTGCAAGAGGAAACAGTAGATGTGATAGTATAGAAAATATCATAAAAAATGCTGAAGAAATTGCAAAAAATAATATTAAAGAAATTGTACTAACAGGGGTAAATATAGGGGAATTTAAGGATAAAGATAATGGAAGAGGTTTTGCAGCACTTTTAAAAGAATTAGAAAAAGTAAAAGGGATTGAACGCTATAGAATTTCTTCTATTGAACCCAATTTAATTACAAATGAAATAATTGATTTTGTGAAACAAAGCGATAAATTTATGCCTCACTTTCATATTCCATTACAATCAGGTTCGGATATAATTTTGAGTAAAATGAAAAGAAGATATAACACTAAACTTTACAAAGATAAAATTAACGCTATTACTAAAGGAATCCCAAATGTTTGTATAGGTGCTGATGTGATTGTTGGTTTTCCTGGTGAGAATGAAAATGAATTTAACAAAACACTTCATTTTATAAAAGATTTGCATATCTCCTATTTGCATGTTTTTAGTTATTCGGAAAGAGATAACACAGAGGCGATTAAATTAGATGGAGTTGTAAGTAAGGGAAAAATGGCTGAAAGAAGCAAGCAATTAAGAATCTTGTCTGATAAGTTACAAAGAAATTTTTATCAAAAATATATAGATACTGAGCAGACAGCACTCTTTGAAAGAGAAAATAAAGAGGATTACTTGTTTGGATTTACTGATAATTACATCAAAGTAAAAATTCCATTTTCTAAAGAATTCGTGCAACATAAACTAAAAATAAAATTACTTTCGTTTGATGAAAATGCAAATATACTTTCAGAAGTTAAATGATAGAGAAACTAAGAAATAAAAACTAAATATGTACCCAACAATAAGCCACTTAATATACGATTTGTTTGGAATCCAAATCCCGCTTCCTATTCAAACCTTTGGTTTTTTTGTGGCTATTGCATTCTTGGCAGCAAGTCTTATTTTATCCTTAGAGCTAAAACGAAAAGAGAAAGAAGGGATAATATCATCTACTAAAGTAAAAGAGCTTGTTGGAGAAGGTATTACAAAAACGGAGATCTTCTCTTCTCTTCTTACAGGTTTCCTTTTAGGATATAAAGGTATAGAAGCAATATTTCATTATTCGGATTTAGTAGCTAATCCACAAGGCTTTATACTCTCTGGGAGAGGACATCTAATAGGGGGAATCCTTATTGCAGCAGTATCCATCTATTTGAAGTGGAAAGAAAAAAACAAAGACAAATTAGAATCACCAAAGCTCATTGAAAAAGAGGTTCGCCCTTTTGAACTAGTTGGCAACATGACTATGATTGCAGCAGTTAGCGGAATAATTGGGGCAAAGGTTTTTCATAATTTGGAAAATATTAGCGATTTTATAGCTGACCCTATTGTGCAATTAATGGCTTTTAGTGGGCTTACTTTTTATGGCGGGCTTATTGCAGGATCTGTGGCTGTTATTTGGTATGGCAGAAAATACAATATAAAACCATTGTATTTGGCAGATTCTGCTGCTCCTGGGCTTATGCTTGCTTATGGGGTGGGTAGAATTGGCTGTCAAATGTCAGGGGATGGAGATTGGGGAATTAATAATTTAGCCCCTAAGCCTGAATGGATGAGTTTTCTCCCTGATTGGATGTGGAGTTACAATTTTCCACATAATGTCCTTAACCAAGGAATACCTATGGAGGATTGTGGAGATGTATTTTGGGAGCCCTATTGCTCTCAGTTAGCGTACCCTGTATGGCCTACTGCTTTTTATGAGGTTGTTATGGGAATTCTTATTTTTTCTTTTCTATGGAGTATTCGTAAAAGGATAAAAATAGCAGGAATTATGTTTTTTACCTATTTAGCATTAAATGGTGTAGAACGTTTTTTTATTGAAAAAATAAGAGTGAATACTGAGTATAATATATTGGGTGGCATTACACAGGCAGAGATTATCTCCTTTTGTTTAGTTCTAATTGGTCTGCTAGGCTGTATTATTCTATATAAGAATAAGAAAAAGATTACTCAATAACTATTCTTTTCTCTACTGTTCCATCATTGTATATGTAAAATAATAGAATATTAGATTTATGCTGAATTCTTCTTCCTAATACATCAATAGTCTTAATAAGTCGATTATTCTGTTGGTTGATTTGATTAATGTTTGTTGACACCAAACTAATTGGCTGTTGCTGAGTTACACAATGAACCATCCCTCCCTCATAAAACATATTACTACAATCAATACCAACAATAGTTTTGCTTGGATATAAAGTTTGAATAATGCTTAATGCGGAAGAATCATTTGGGTCATTATAGACAGGAACTAAAACAGCATCATTTGCTACATAATAATTCACGTAACTACCTTTAAAATTAACATTACCTCCCCAAGAAGTAGTTACATTATTTTGAGTTAATGGCAATGTTACAAAAGAATAAGGACTCCCATTTACATCTGTAGCGGAGTTTAATGTCGAAATATCCTGAGTAGATAGTCCCCAATAAATTAAATCAGAATTACTTATAGTAACTATAGTATTCATGTCTACAAATTTTACAAAACCATCAATATGCATATCTGTAATATCTAATGACCCTCCAAATGCTCCATCCAACCAAATAAAATTAGTAATACCTAAATAAGAAGTCATATAATTCTCAATCTGCATTTCTGTCAGATTTGGATTTCTATCTGCTCCTGTTATTGAACTTCTAGTGATCATTGCACTACTATTTCCATCAATCTCAACAGATCCTCCCTCTAAAACAAAAGCATCAAGATCTACATATGGAAGATTTAAATCATTAGCGATTAAAGTTGGAATCTGATTGTCTAATGCATAAGGAGCATCTCCTCCCCAACCATTAAATCCAAAATCAAGAATTGTTAAATTATTGTTATTGTCGTAAACAAAAATAGGACCATTATCTCTTACCCAGTAATCATCATTTGGATGAACGTAAAAGTCAACATTTGTTAATGGTACTGATGCAGCAGTTAAAACTTGTTGAACATGAATTTGTTCATTTGTATCATAAACTATAATATGTACATTTTCTCCTGTTTCCAATGCTGCAACCATTTCAATAAAAGCAGGCTCATTATCTTCTTGCCACCAAGGAGGATAAGTAAAATTATGTGGCCATTGCAACCATGTGCCCTCATGCTGATTGTCTTCAAAAGGCATAGTATATTGAATTTGTGCGATATTTAAAAGAGGTGAAAAAAGAAAGATTAATATTAGTTTTTTCATTTAATCCTGATTTTTAGTAAATAAAGTCCTACAAAGGCAATAACTCCATTCAAAATAAGCAATTCAAAACTAAATACATAATTAAACCAGCTTTCAGAGTTTAGGTTTATATAGTAAGTTATAAAAGGAGAAACAATTGCTAATATTGGCACCCATTTATCTTTTACTTTAAATTGGGTAAAAAGGCCAAAAGCATACATCCCAAGTAGTGGTCCATAAGTATAGCCTGCTAATTGAAAAAGAGCATCAATCACACTATCGTCATTTAATGATTTTATAATCAGGATAACCCCAACTAAAATCATAGAAAAAAGTAAATGAACTCCTTTTCTGGTTCTAATCTGCTTTTGCTGATTACCTTCTTTCTCAAAATCCAAAATATCCACACAAAAAGAAGTAGTAAGGGAAGTAAGTGCAGAATCGGCAGAGGAATAAGCTGCAGCAATAAGTCCTAAAATAAAGAATACACCTAAAGTAATACCCAAACCACCATGCAAGGCAACCATAGGAAATAGTTCATCTTTATTTTCCGTAATTCCTATTTGTTCGGCATACATATAAAGTAATGCACCTAAAGAAAGAAAAATCAAATTAACCACTACCAAAGCGCCCGCAAACCAATACATATTCTTCTGGGCATCTTTAGTGTTTCTGCAACTCAGGTTCTTTTGCATCATATCCTGATCAAGCCCTGTCATTACAATAGCAATAAACACTCCAGCCAAGAATTGTTTCCAGAAATGCAATTTTCCTTCCCAAAAGAAAACTTGACTGTACTCACTCTCTTTTATAGTAGAAACAAGAGAAGAAAAAGTGAGATTCATCTGATCTGATATAAGATAAATACTCATTCCAACTGCTATCAGCATAAAAAGGGTTTGCAAAGTATCAGTCCAAATAATCGTTCTGATTCCACTTCTGAAAGTATATACCCAAATTAGCAAAACGGTAATAAGTACCGTTACAATATAAGGAACACCAAAATCATCAAAAATGGCCATTTGCAACACATTAGCCATAATATAAAGACGCAAAGAAGCTCCAATCACCCTACTTAGCAAAAAGAAGGAAGCTCCGGTCTTGTATGTACTATTACCAAACCTTTCCTTCAAATAACCATAAATAGAGGTAAGATTTAACCGGTAATAAAGCGGTATCAGTATGGTTGCAATAAGAATATAGCCAAGTAGAAATCCAAGAGTCATTTGCATATAAGAAAAAGCAGACGCTTGTACTTTTCCAGGCACTGAAATAAAGGTAATTCCTGAAAGTGTAGCCCCAAGCATTCCAAAAGCAACTATGTACCAAGGTGATTTTTTATCACCCAAGAAGAAAGTGCTATTACTATCTGATTTTCCTGTGAGGTAAGAGATGATAATTAATACAAAAAAATAAGCAGCAATTACTATTAATATGAGCGTTGATGACATATAATGTTTTGTTTTGACAAATCTATCAGAATTATTAAGAATACAACTATATTTGCAAAATGAACTTTCCATCTAAACTTGTTGAAACAGCCGTAAACCACCTTTCTCGCTTACCGGGAATTGGTAAAAAATCGGCTTTACGCCTAGTATTACACATGCTAAAACAAGAAAAAATACAGGTTCAGCAATTTGGAGAATCTTTCATCCGACTCATCAATAATATCAGTTATTGCAAAGCTTGTTATAGTATTTCCGATTTAGAACTTTGTGAGGTATGTGCAAACACAAAACGCGATAAAAATATTATTTGTGTTGTAGAAGATATCAGGGTAATGATGGCCATTGAAAATACCATGCAATTCAAGGGTGTTTACCATGTGCTTGGTGGACTTATTTCCCCAATGGATGGTATTGGTCCATCTGAATTAAGAATAGAAGAATTAGTAGAAAAAGTAAAAGATAACTCAATAAAGGAAGTGATTTTTGCGTTAAGCACTACCATGGAAGGCGATACTACCAATTACTACCTTTTCAAACGATTGAAAGAATTCGATATTTCTGTTTCTATAATTGCCAGAGGAATTGCTATTGGTGATGAACTAGAATACACGGATGAACTTACCTTAGCCTCAGCTATTTCAAGCCGTTTACCATACGAAAATTCCTTAGTGAATTAGATTTCCAGAATGACAAAATTATCTGTAATAATTGTTAGTTACAATGTTAAGTTTTTTTTGGAACAATGCTTGCGCTCTTGTTTAAAAGCCATCCGAAATTTGGATGCTGAAATTATAGTTATCGACAATCATTCTGTAGATGAATCGGTAGAAATGGTAAAGGTAAAATTTCCAGATATTCAACTTATAAGCAACCTTAAGAATGTAGGATTTTCCAAAGCCAATAATCAGGCAATTCTGAAGGCAAAAGGAGAATTTATTCTGCTTTTAAATCCAGACACTCTAGTTGAAGAAGATGCTTTTGAAAAAGCATTTAAATTTATGCAAGAACAAAAAGATGTAGGAGCAGTTGGAGTGCAAATGATTGATGGAAAAGGGGAGTTTTTGGATGAAAGTAAAAGAGGAATCCCTGATTTTAAAACTTCCCTGTTTAAGTTTTTAGGATTGCATAAGTTTTTTCCAAAATCAAGAACTTTCGATCACTATTATTTAGGAAATCTAGATAAAGACGACAGGCATGAAGTAGAGGTATTAGTTGGTGCTTTTATGTTTATTAGGAAATCTGTGCTATATAAAGTTGGTCTTTTTGACGAACAGTTTTTTATGTATTGGGAGGATACTGACCTTTGTATGCGAATTGCAGAAAAGGGCTTTAAGAATTATTATTTAGGCGACATTAAAATCATACATTACAAGGGGGAGAGCAACAAAAGACACACGCTTAGCTTTACCATTGGCTTTAATAAATCCATGATTGCGTTTGTAAAAAAACATTTCAGTAAACACTCTCTTTTTTTACCCCTGATAAAAATGGCCACTCTTGTAAAATCACTTATTGTATTGATAAGAGATTTTGTCAAAATATTTTTACTTCCAATTATCGATTTCTCTACCATTTATTTTGGCCTGCTACTTTTAACAAATTATTGGGGGAAAAATTATGCTCCTTATTCTTTCTCAGAAACTTTTACGACTTTGATAATTCCTTCTTATATTTTTATTTGGATTATTTCCTTATTTTTTAGTGGAGCATACGATAAACCATTTAGAATAAATCGTGTGGCAAGAGGAGTAATTTTTGGACTTCTAGTAATAGCGACATTCTCTAACTTTTTTAATGCCATTCGTTTTTCAAGAGCAATAATAATTATTGGCGGAATCTTAGTTTTTACTTTGTTCGTTTTTTTAAGATTTCTCTACAGGATCCTTAGTCATCAGGATTTAGATATTGCAGAAAAAAGAGTGATGAATCTTTTACTTTTATCTGAAAAAGCTGAATTTGTAAGAGCAGAAAAAATTATATCTAATTCCAAACATAATACCCAACTTATTGGCTATTTGAGCCAAAAAGGAGAGAATGGTGCATTAGGCTCTTTCTCTGAACTAAAAAAAGTCATCAAAAAACATAAAATAGATGAAGTGGTTTTTGCAAGTTTGGACATTAGCTTTAAAGATATCATTAAATGGCTTATTTCCCTTTCTGGAACTTCTTTAAATTTCAAGATTCTACCAGAAAATAGCCACTTCCTTATCGGTAGTAATTCCAGAGAAACATTGGGAGATTATTATTCACCAGACTCAAATTGGGAACTTGCTAAAACAGCCAACAAGCGAAATAAAAGAGTGTTTGATTTTCTGTTTTCTTTCTTGTTCTTAATTTTCGCGCCAATTCTTATGTGGTTTTGCAGTTCCCCTACTCAGTTTGTAAAAAATATGATAAGCATATTGAAAGCCAAAAAAACTTTTGTGGGCTTTAATGGAAAATATGAATCACATTTTCCAAATATCCGAAAAGGCATACTTTCTCCTACCTCCTGTCTTAAAATAGAAGATATTGATAGCAAGGAGATTCGAAATATAAATATGCGTTACGCTAAAGATTATAGTGCTAGAAATGATTTATATATTATTTTTAAGTGCTTAAATCAACTTGGGTAATACACAATTTTTACAATACTTTTTTAGTATTTTTGCAAACTATTAAATTGAAGATGATAAAATGGAAAGAGTAGAATTAATTATGCCCAAAATGGGGGAAAGTGTATCTGAAGCTACGGTAATTTCATGGGCTAAGCAAGTAGGAGAAATGGTAGAATTAGATGAGACCATTATTGAAATTGCTACCGATAAAGTAGATTCTGAGGTTCCATCAACTCATGAAGGAAAATTAGTAGAGCAACTTTTTCAGACAGATGATCTTGTGCAAGTTGGACAAGTATTTGCTATTTTAGAAACGGATGGCAGTAATGATACTCAATCAGAAACACCGACAAAAGTAGAGGAAAAAGTAATAGAAAAAGAAGTTACAAAAGTAGTTGAAGAAACTAAAACTGCTCCAATTACAAATGCTGGGAACAGATTCTATTCACCACTGGTGAAGAGTATAGCAAAATCTGAAGGAATTTCAATGGATGAATTAGATGCTATTAATGGAACAGGAAAAGAAGGTAGAGTAACAAAATCAGATATAGCATCCTATATCAAAACAAGAGGGACTGTTGCTGTTACAAAAGTAGAAAAACCTATTCCGCCAGTAACTCCTGTTCCACAACATACTCCTACTCCGCCAGATAATACGGTTGATACAGAGATTATTGAGATGGACCGAATGCGTAAACTGATTTCGGCACACATGACTATGTCCAAGCAGACCTCTGCACACATTACTTCTTTTGTAGAAGCGGATATGACCAATATTGTAAATTGGAGAAATAAAGTAAAAGCAGGCTTCAAACAAAGAGAAGAACAAAACATCACCTTTACTCCTATTATTATTGAGGCAATGGCAAAAACTGTTAAGGATTTCCCAATGATAAATGTTTCGGTGGAAGGAACAAATATCCATATTCACAAAAATATCAATATTGGAATGGCGGCAGCACTTGCTGATGGAAATTTAATTGTTCCGGTTATAAAAGAGTGCCAGAACAAAAACTTAGTTGGCATTACTAAGGCAGTAAATGATTTGGCTACAAGAGCAAGAGGTGGAAAATTAAAACCTGATGATATTCAGGGCGGAACAATCACTATGACTAATGTTGGTACTTTTGGTAATCTGATGGGAACGCCAATTATCAATCAACCACAAGTAGCTATTCTGGCTTGTGGAGTTATAAAGAAAAAACCTGTTGTTTTGGAAATAGAACATGGAGATGTTATTGCTATTCGTCACATGATGTTCCTCTCACTTTCTTATGATCACAGAGTTGTAGATGGAGCGCTGGGAGGGCAATTTGTAAGAAGAGTAGCGGATTACCTGGAACAGTTCGATACTAAGACAATTGTATAAAAGTTAACTGTTTGGTATTTGTAATAATTTATAAACTTAACATCTAACCTCTTGCCAGATTATTTTTTAATAAAACACAAAGAGCAAGCAATATTAAAACGCAAGGAAAATAATAGGTTTTTCAAGAATTTAAAGAATTTAAAACCAAAAATTTTAGATAAAACCATTCATCCTTTGCATGATGAAGTTTTTGAATATACTAATTGCTTAGAATGTGCTAATTGTTGTAAAACTACAGGACCACTTTTTACAGATAAAGACATTAACAGAATTGCAAAACATCTAAGAATAAAACCTTCTAGATTTACAGAAAGATATTTACGAATTGATGAGGATAGAGATTATGTGTTGCAATCGGTTCCTTGTACCTTCCTAGGTAAGGATAATTATTGTTCTATATATGATGTAAGACCTAAGGCTTGTAGAGAGTTTCCTCATACAGATAGAATAAAACAACATCAAATTTTAAAGATTACAGAAAAAAATATAGAAGTATGCCCATCTGTGTATGGTATTGTAGAAAAATTGAAAAAGAAATTAGTAAAGTAAATATTTCTCTCTCATTAATATAAATTTACCTAGATCTTCTTTCCAACCTTCTTTTATTTTATTTACTGATTTATTGGCAATTATTTGTAATCTTAATTTATCCGTTCCAGCTAGTTTGTCAAAAAAGTTAGTAAAGAATTTTTCTTTATCTGGCGCCTTATTATATGTGTCTATAATCCAGTTAAGATTAATAGAAGTTAAATAGTTGTCTTGAAATCGTAAATCTGTACCAAAACACTCAATATTCTTATGTTTTGGGTATTTACTTCCTTCTCCACTTTTAGGAGTAAAACTATAATTACTTTCCAAATAAGGAGCTCCAAAATGTTGAAATGGATAATCAGTTCCTCTACCAATACTTACATTTGTTCCTTCAAACAAACACAAACTAGGATACAAATTAATAGATTTGGTATTCGGCAGGTTAGGAGATGGTTTTATAGGTAAATCATAATGCATATCATGAGTGTAATTCTCCATTTCGATTACTGTTAAGTCACATTTCTTGGAAATCCAATTTTCTCCATTTATCATTTTAGCATATTCTCCAATTGTCATCCCATGAACAATAGGTACTGGGTGCATTCCTACAAAAGATTCAAATCCATTTTCTCTTATTGGTCCGTCAAGATAATGTCCGTTTGGGTTAGGCCTATCTAGTACTATTACTTTTATTTTGTTTTCACTAGCTGCCTCCATAACATAATGAAGTGTGGAAATATAGGTGTAAAAACGAGCTCCAACATCTTGAATATCGAAAAGTAAAATATCAATTCCTTCTAATTGTTCTGCATAAGGTTTTTTATTGCTACCATAAAGAGAGATAATAGGAAGTCCTGTTTTTACATCTATTCCATCTTCAATTTTTGCTCCTGCATCTGCCTTTCCTCTAAAACCATGTTCTGGAGAAAATACTTTTACTATATCTACTCCTGAGCTAAGTAAGCTGTCTACCAAGTGTGTAGTATCAATCCTAGAAGTTTGATTTCCTATAACACCTACTTTTTTATCTTTCAAAAACGGTAAGTAGCTTTCTGTTTGTTCAGCTCCTAATTTTAGGATTTTTCCTTTTTGGCAACTAAAAAGTAAGCAGCAGGAAATTAAAAGGAATATTTGCGTTATTTTAGCCATTCGTATTTATGAATGTAGAATATTTTATAGCAAAGCGATTGATAAGCGCAAAGGAAGGAAATAATCGCCTTTCTCGTCCCATAATTCGCATATCAATTTTGGCTATTGCACTTTCGGTGGCAGTGATGCTCATTTCCATTGGGGTTGTTAAAGGTTTCAAAAAGGACATTGCCGACAAAGTTATAGGTTTTGGGTCGCATATTCAAATCACCAATTTTTCTAATAATAATTCTTATGAAACTGAGGCGATAAGCAAAAATCAGGATTTTTATCCTACAATTGGACAGGAAGATGGGATACAGCATATTCAGGTTTTTGCCACAAAAGCTGGCATTATTAAAACCAAAGATGAAATTCATGGTGTGGTCTTAAAAGGGGTAGGTAGTGATTTTAATTCTTCTTTTTTTGAAAGTAATCTAGTAGAGGGAGAAGTGCCTATTTACAATGATTCCCTAACTTCAGGCAGAGTATTGATTTCTAAAAAGATTGCGGATTTATTGGCTTTACAATTAGAAGAAAAACTCATTATGTATTTTGTGCAAGATCCTCCAAGAGTTAGAAAGTTTGTTGTTTCTGGAATTTATGCTACCAATTTGCAGGAGTTTGATGATCTCTATGTTTTTGGTGATATAAGGCACATTCAGAATTTGAATAATTGGGGAAGAGATTCTGTTGGTGGTTTTGAAATTACGATCAGTAATGTTGATAATTTGGATGCTCAAACCCAGATGGTGGATGAAAAAATCTATTACGATTTAAACGCACAAAGTATAAAAGAGATAAATCCTCAAATCTTTGATTGGCTCAAATTGCAGGATATCAATGTAAATGTTATTATTATTTTAATGCTAATTGTTGCAGGGATCAATATCATTACAGCACTTTTAATTCTTATTTTAGAACGAACAAAACTCATAGGGATACTCAAAGCAATTGGTCAAAGCAATTGGTCGGTTAGAGAGGTGTTTTTATACAATGCTACTTACCTTATTGTAAAAGGATTATTTTGGGGAAATCTATTAGGGCTTGGAATAGCTTTATCCCAAAGATATTTTCATATCATTAGTTTAGACCCTGCAACATATTACATGAGTTCTGTGCCTATATATTTTACTTTTACAGATGTGATACTACTAAATTTTGGAGCCATGTTTATTTGCTTTTTGATGCTAATTTTACCGACCTTTCTGATTACTAAAATCACTCCAATTAAATCAATAAGGTTTGAGTAAATTTTGGTAGTTTTGCACCGCCAAAAATTTAAGATAAATTTTAATGAACTATTACAATAACATCATAGAAACAATAGGTAACACGCCACTAATTAAGCTCAATAAAGTAGTGGTAACGGACGCTTTGGTTTTGGCAAAAGTGGAAACCTTTAATCCTGGACATTCCATAAAAGATAGGATGGCTTTAAAAATGATTGAAGATGCTGAAAAAGACGGACGTTTAAAAACAGGAGGTACCATAATTGAAGGTACAAGTGGGAATACTGGAATGGGTTTGGCTCTTGTTGCTATTCAGAAGGGATATAAATGTGTTTTTGTTTTAGCAGACAAACAATCTAAAGAGAAAATGGATATTTTACGTGCAGTAGGAGCTGAGGTAGTCATATGTCCAACAAATGTAGATCCTGAAGATCCTAGATCATATTATTCTGTTTCTAAGAGATTATCAGAAGAAACACCTAATTCTTGGTTTGTAAATCAGTATGATAATCCTTCAAATGCTGTTGCTCATTATGAAAGTACTGGCCCTGAGATTTGGGAACAAACAGATGGTAGAATCACACATCTAGTAGTTGGTGTGGGTACAGGTGGTACTATATCCGGAACAGCAAAATATTTAAAAGAGCAGAATCCAAATGTTAAAATCTGGGGGATTGATACTTATGGCTCTGCTTTTAAAAAATACCATGAAACGGGTGAATTTGATGAAAAGGAGATTTATCCTTATATCACTGAAGGGATCGGTGAGGATATTATCCCTTCCAATGTTGATTTTGGAATTATTGATCATTTTGAGAAAATCACTGATAAAGATGGAGCAATTATGGCCAGAAGATTAAGTTATGAGGAGGGTATAATGGTTGGCTACTCTGCAGGAAGTGCTGTGGCAGGAGTTAATCAATTAAAAGATAAACTTACAAAAGATGATGTTGTAGTTGTAATTTTTCATGATCATGGAACGCGTTATGTTGGTAAACTGTTTAATGATGATTGGATGAAACAGCATGGGTTTTTGTAAAAAACTTTATAAGTTGTTCAAAAGTCAGTCAATATTTTTAAGACTGACTTTTTTTGTTTTCCTAAATTTACAATCCTTAAATTTAGCATAATATTTTAATAAATGTATCTGATATTTGACACTGAAACTACTGGCTTGCCACAGAATTGGAAAGCACCACTAACTGATTTTGAGAATTGGCCAAGATTAGTACAGTTAGCTTGGCAAGTACATGATGTTGAGGGAAAATTGGTAGAAGTAAAAAATTACATTATTAAACCAGAAGGATACGATATTCCTTTTAACGCATCCAAAATTCATGGTATTTCTACTCAAAGAGCTGAAAAAGAAGGATTGTCATTATCAAAAGTCTTGGAAATTTTTCATCAACAAATTCAGGAAGTAAAATTTGTAGTTGGACACAATATAGGTTTTGACAACAATATTGTTGGTTGTGAATTTTTGCGAAAAAATATGCCAAATCTTTTGCAGTCAATTCCATCAATTGATACTAAAGAGGATTCGACTAATTATTGCAAGATCCCCGGAGGAAGAGGTGGTAGCTTTAAATGGCCATCTTTAACTGAACTACATCAAACTCTGTTTGGAAATGCCTTTGCTGAGGCGCATAATGCATCAGCTGATGTAGAAGCAACTGCTAGATGTTTCTTGGAACTTTTACGCTTGGAGGTAATCGCTTCCTCCAAAGCGGGGATGAGTACAGAGCAGTTTGCGAAATACAAACAAATAAACCCAAATCCTATTGAATTGATTGGTTTGAATACTCAGCCTTATAAACATATAAATAAAGATGCTGAATATGAAGTTTTAGAAGAGTCTGGGAAAATTCAAGAGGTTCAATTAACAGAAATGAAAACTGAATCGTCTTTTACTCATTTACATTTGCATTCTCAATTTTCTGTTCTTCAAGCGACTCCAAATATCGATAAATTAGTGCAAAAGGCAGTAGATGAAAATATGCCTGCAGTTGCCATTACCGATCATAATAATATGTTTGCTGCTTTTAAATTTACCAATGCAGTATTAAATCATGAAGTTAATAATAATTTAAAAGAAGGTGATGAGCCAAAACTAAAAGCAATTCTAGGGTGTGAGCTGAATGTATGTAAAAATCATAAAGATAAATCGATTCAAGATAACGGTGCTCAAGTTCCTTTTTTGGCTAAAAACAAGAATGGTTACCATAATCTTTCTAAGTTATCTTCATTGGCTTTTTTGGATGGATTTTATTACTTACCAAGGGTAGATAAAGAATTAATTGCCAAATACAATGAGAATCTGGTTACACTAACTGGAGGTTTGTATGGCCCTATTCCTCATCTAATTCTAAATGTTGGTGAGAAGCAAGCTGAAGAAGAATTTAAATGGTGGCATAAGATGTTTGGAGATGATTTTTATGTGGAAATTATCAGGCACGATTTGGAAGAAGAGAAACATGTTAATAAGGTTTTATTGCAGTTTGCTAAAAAGTTTAGTGTCAAAATAATAGCATCTAATAACATCTATTATTTGGAGAAAGAAGATGCTAATGCCCACGATATCTTATTGTGTGTAAAAGATGGGGAAAAGCAGTCTACTCCTATTGGGAAAGGTAGAGATCTTAGGTATGGTTTTCCTAATCAAGAATTTTATTTCAAATCTTCTTCTCAAATGCAAGAGTTGTTTGCCGATTTACCTGAGGCTATCGAGAATATTTCTGAATTAGTTGCAAAAATTGAGTCTTATTCATTAAAAAGAGAAGTGTTGCTTCCAGCATTTAATATTCCCGATTCATTTTTAGAGACTTTAACCAAAGAAGAAAAAAAAGATGGTGAAAATGTTTACTTGAAACATCTCACTATTCAAGGTGCAAAGCAAAGATATAATGAAATTTCAGATAATATTCAGAGTAGAATAGAACTGGAACTTGAAACAATTGCAAAATCAGGTTATCCAGGATATTTTCTTATTGTGCAAGACTTTGTAGCTCAGGCCAAAAGGATGAATGTTTCAGTAGGTCCTGGAAGGGGTTCAGCAGCTGGTTCCATTGTGGCTTATTGCACAGGAATAACAAATGTTGATCCGCTTAAATACGATTTGCTTTTTGAGCGTTTCTTAAATCCTGAGAGAGTGTCATTACCCGATATTGATATTGATTTTGATGATGAAGGTAGAGGAAGAATTATTGATTGGGTAGTGAATAAATATGGTAAGGAGCAAGTAGCCCAGATTATTACTTATGGAAGTATGGCTGCCAGATCGGCTATTCGTGATACAGCCAGAGTATTAGATTTACCTTTGCAAGATGCTGATAGAGTAGCAAAACTTGTGCCTGATTTTACTTCTTTAAGCAAAATCTTTTCTTGGGATGAAAAGACCATAAAAGAAAAAGTAAAGAGTGATCAATTAGTAAATGCAAGAACTTTGATTGAACTCTCAGAAGGAGAAGATTTGGTGGCCGATACTATTAATCAAGCTAGAAAATTGGAAGGCTCTGTTCGAAATGTAGGAACCCACGCTTGTGGAATAATTATTACTCCTCAACCTCTTACTGAATTAATTCCAATGGCAAATGCAAAAGATTCTGAGCTTTTAGTCACACAATTTGATAATGATGTAGTTGAAAAGGCAGGTCTTTTGAAAATGGATTTTTTGGGGCTTAGAAATTTAACTATTATAAAAGATTGTATTAAGATTATAAAAGCACTACATGATACCGATTTGAATATTGACACTATATCTCTTGATGATGAAAAGACGTTGGGAATTTTTCAAAGAGCAGAAACAAAAGGAATCTTTCAGTTCGCATCTGATGGTATGAGGGCACATTTGAAACATCTAAAACCGGATAAGTTTGATGATTTGATTGCAATGAATGCATTATTTCGTCCTGGTCCTATGGAGTATATCCCTAACTACATTAAACGGAAGAAAGGGGAAGAAGAGATTGAATATGATTTACCTGAGATGAAAGAATATCTTTCCGCAACTTATGGTATTACGGTTTATCAGGAGCAAGTAATGTTACTTTCTCAAAAATTAGCCAATTTTAGTAAAGGAGATGCCGATATGCTCAGAAAAGGAATGGGAAAGAAGATAAAATCGATTCTGAATGAATTAAAACCCAAGTTTTTCTCTGGATGTGCAGAAAATGGTTTTGATGGCAAAACGGTAGAAAAAATTTGGACAGATTGGGAGGCATTTGCTTCTTATGCTTTTAATAAATCTCACTCTACTTGTTACGCTTTAATAGCTTATCAAACTGCATATCTAAAAGCACACTATCCTGCAGAGTTGATGGCAGCTATTCTCACCAATCACATGAAAGATATCAAAGATATTACTTTGTATATGGAAGAATGTAAAAGGATGGGGATTAGGGTGTTAGGACCAGATGTAAATGAAAGTTTCTACAAGTTCGCAGTAAATAAAAATGGCGAGATTCGTTTTGGTTTAGGAGCTATAAAAGGAGTAGGTAAAGCAGCAGTTGAAGCGATAGTAAATGAGCGAAAAGAAAATGGGAATTTCAGTTGTTTTGAAGATTTTGTAAAAAGAGTTGATTTACGTTCAGCAAACAAAAGAACTTTAGAGGGAATTGCTACTGCTGGAGGGTTTGATTTATTTGGAATTTACCGCTCACAATACTTTGAAAAAATAAAGGATATTACTTATATTGAACAAATGATTAGGTTCGGAAATAAGGTGCAAGATAAACAAAACTCTAATCAGGTTGATATGTTTGGAGATGCCGCAGAAGCAAGTTTACAAGCACCTATAGCTCCAAACTATAACCCTTGGACAAATATGCAAATGCTCTCCAAAGAAAAGGAGGTGGTTGGTATTTATATCTCAGGACACCCTCTTGATGACTATAAGTTTGAGATTAAGAATTTCTGTAACTCTGAGATCTCTGTTTTAAGAGATTTGGATATTCTAAGGGGTAAAGAGATCACTTTTGCAGGAGTGGTAACTTTGGTTGAACATAAAACTGGTAAGAATGGAAAGCCTTATGGTGTTTTATATTTAGAGGATTATCATGAAAATTTCCGCTTTTTTATTTTTGGGGATGAATATATTAGGTTTAAAGCATTTTTTACAGAAGGATGGCTTCTTTTTGTGAAAGGAAAGGTGCAAAAACGACCCTATAATGAAGATGAATTAGAGTTTAGGATACATGATATTCAACTGCTTGCTGAACTTGTTGATAAAGAAGTGAGAAACATTGTTATGGAATTAGATTTAAATGACATTAATGATCAACTTATCAAGAAAATTACAGATGCAACCAACAAAAATAGTGGAAAACACTCTTTGATTATTCAGATTAATAATAATCAGAAAAAATATGCACTTGAATTGCTTTCCAGAAATAGAAAATTAAATATTGACAATGAATTTATTCAGGAAGTAGAAAAAATTGCAGAAGTTGGATTAAAAATCACATAGAATTAAATAGATTTGCGTAATAAATAAAAAAGAAAAAATGGCATTAGAAATTACAGACGCAAACTTTCAGGAAGTTGTATTAAATTCTGACAAACCAGTATTGGTTGACTTTTGGGCTACTTGGTGTGGCCCTTGCAGAACTATTGGACCTATTATGGATGAACTCGCAACAGATTTGGAAGGAAAAGCAATAGTAGGAAAAGTAAATGTAGATGACAACTCTGAGGCTCCACAAACTTATGGCATTAGAAATATTCCTGCATTACTGATTTTTAAAAATGGGGAAGTAGTTGACAAGTTGGTTGGGGCGGTTCCTAAAAGCCAATTGCTTGAAAAACTAGAAGCACATATGTAAGCTCAGCTTATTAATTAGCAAAAGGGTTTTTAACCCTTTTTTATTTTATGAAATTCATAAAAGAAACCAATAAGAATTTTAATTTACCTTTTTTCGCTAATCAAGTGGTAGAAGGTTTTATTACCGGTTTACACAAAAGTCCCTATCACGGATTTTCAGTGGAGTTTGCCGAGCACCGACTATATAATTCGGGGGAATCCACTCGCTATATTGACTGGAAACTTTTTGGAAGAACAGATAAGCTTTTTATCAAAAAATATGAAGAAGAAACCAATTTGAGATGTCAGATGGTAATTGATGTTTCGTCCTCTATGTATTATCCGAATTTTGAAAAACCCACATTAGAGAAACCGAATAAGTTACTTTTTTCAGTGTATACTACTGCCGTGTTGATGAACCTTTTAAAAAGGCAAAGAGATGCTGTGGGGTTAAGTATGTTTGCTGAAAAGATAGATGTGCATACTCCTTGTCGAACTACGTTAAGACATCATAATTTGATATATCACGAGTTGGAAAAGGCATTAGAAACGAATACAATTGAAAACCCAAAAAGAACTTTTTCTATTGATGCGCTTCATCAAATAGCGGAAAATATTCATAAACGCTCTTTAGTGATGTTATTTTCTGACATGTTAGATAATTCTGATAAAAGTTTAGAAGAGCTTCTTTCTGCCCTTCAACATCTAAAATATAACAAACATGAAGTAATTTTATTTCATGTAAGTGAGCCTATAACGGAATTAAATTTAGATTTCGAGAATAAACCTATTCGTTTTGTAGATGCAGAAACAAATGAGGAGGTAAAACTAAACCCTGTAGAAGTAAGAAATGAGTTTTCAAATGTTTCCAAAAAACATTTAGAAAAGATAAAACTAAAGTGTTTGCAATATAAAATTGACCTAGTAGAGGTAGATATAAATAAGGGATTTGATAAGATCTTAACATCCTATTTACTTAAAAGACAAAAAATGTTTTAAGGAATTAAAAATTCTTTTAGTTTTGCAGCACTTTTATAGACCCGGTCTGGTAGTTCAGTTGGTTAGAATACATGCCTGTCACGCATGGGGTCGCGAGTTCGAGTCTCGTCCAGACCGCCACTTTAAAAGAGAAACCCTTGTAAATCAAACATTTACAGGGGTTTTTTTAATTGTAGTAGGACATATAGTAGGACACTATTACCCATATATCCATAGGAGAGAAGGTTTATAAAGAATACTTACAACAGTTTATTGGTGAGTACGTTAAGTCTATTAACCTAGAGCAATATAATAAGGCTATTTACTTCCTTGAGATTGAAATAGATAATGGAGTAATTAATAAGAAATTGATTCTTCAATAATTTATATATTTACAAAAGTTTTAAAGCACCGGAAAATGCGGGGGACCTATTCGGGTACCTTTTGGGTAGGCTAACCTAGTGAAATATCGTCCTCTCATCCCGACTTTTTTACTACTTTTGTTTAAATGAAAAAATTACTCCTCAT
>DASCPP010000018.1:0-24722 GCA_036012565.1 Flavobacteriales bacterium
TTGTGTAATTATTCCCATCGTTTGGGGAAGAAGCAGTTACTTGAACCCCATTTGATAAATTTTCAATTGTAAAAAATCCAACTAAAGAACCGGTACTATCATAAGCATTTATTATTGCAGAATTTTGACTTGTAATTAGCCCTACTTTTAATGATAATGAGATTGTATGTGATGCTGTATTTATGGTAGTTGTTTTATTTGCATACCCAACAGAATCATTAGGACTTAAAGATCCTATGTTAAAAGATCCCCCGTCAGAAGTAGTAGTGCTTGTTGCTATATCTGGTTCATTTACATCTTGACTCACAGTTAATAAAAGGTCTGTAGGAGTATTACATTGTAAGCTTGAAAGAGTAACGGACATGATTGGATTGAACTGTGCGGCTACAAACAAAGAAGTGGTAAAAGTGTCAATTACTGACCAATTTGAGTTTATTTGATTTGTAGAATCACAATAAGCCTCAATCTTCCATTCGTAAGTGGTTGAAGGCTGTAATAATGGAAGAAGTCTACTTGTCATTGTGGAATCAATATTTAATAAATTCCCCCAGTTAGCAGTACCCACCTCTCTTTTTCTTATTCTATAATGATCAACACCCGTAACTGAATTCCAATTTGCTATTGCTGTATTATGCATAATACTTGTCACGTTCAAACCACTTGGAGTTGGACATTGTGCAGAACTTAGAGTAACAAAAATTAAAGATATAGATATTAAAAGTAATTTTTTCATTTTAAATAAGATTTTTTCAAATGTATACAATTTTAAAGGAATATATTGTTTATAATATAGGTTTATACAGAAAAACACTCTAAATAATTGGCAATCAAAGTATTAGCATTGTTTTTTAAAAAGCTATTTTCAAAATATTTTAATAAGGGAACACTAGAGTGTAGTAAAAACTCATTAGACAGCTTTATTTTAAGCCATTTTCTTTTCTAAACACATAAATTGTGCTGGAAGATCCTCTTTTACTAAAAAATGCAATTATATTAGAAATTAATCCAATAGTAAATCCTTTCAAAAGTTTCTTTTCCCCAGATTTATATTCTTCACTCAAAATCGAAACATAGAAAGAATCAAAAAGCATAGGTTTTGTTCTTATCAAATTAAATCCAAACTTTTTAAAAAGAGAGCCAATACTTGCTTTTGAAAAATGCCACAAATGAATAGGGACATCCCAAGCTGCCCAATACTCTTTGTAGTAGTTGGCATCCCAACTTTTAAGATTAGGGACTGCTATAATTACAGTCCCATTTTTTTCTAAAATTCTTGAAAAATGCTTTATTGTTTCATTCAAATTTGGAATATGCTCTAATACATGCCACATTGTAATTGTTTCAAAAGAATCTTTATCAAATTGGCTTAAATCCGTATTTCCCGATACATCTAAATTGTAATTATTAATTGCTTGCATTCTTGCAATTTTTGATGGCTCGATTCCTTTTGTTTTAAATCCCGCAGTTTTACAAGCATTTAAAAACTCGCCAGTTCCGCAACCAATATCTAAATGCTTTTTTGTCTTAGAATATTTTTTAACTAATCTTAGTTTCTGCACAATGGCATATTTCCTAACTATTTGATACAGGATTTCAAAAAGTCCCTTACTAGTATTGGTATGTGAAATGTAATTGTCTGAAATATAGTATTTTCCTAAACTTTCTTCTTCTGGCCTAGGATTAGTAAATGTAAAATTACAGTTATTACAGTTTACAATTGTAAAGTCCTCTTTAGATGTTGAATAATCTTTACAGCTAAAAAGAAAATTAAAATTATCTTCATTACAAATAGGGCAGGTTTTTATTTTTTTCATCTTCCCATATAAATCAATAAAACATTAATATCTGAGGGAGAAACTCCACTGATTCTTGTGGCTTGTCCAATTGAACTAGGAGAAATATTTTTTAGCTTCTCCCTTGCTTCAGCAGAGACAGAATGTAATTTGTCATATTCAAAATTTTTAGGAATTTTAATGTTTTCCAAAGAATACATTTTTTTAACCGCTTCTTTTTCTTTATTTATATAACCATTGTATTTAATATGAATCTCTACTTGACTAATCACGTCTTTATCAATATTATTGGTTTTGATAAACGCTTTTAAAGAATCATAACACATTAAATCTTTCGTTTTAATATGTGGTCTTACTAGGATGTCTTTTAGCTTTTTCTTTTGTACTATCTTAGCACTTCCTTTTTTTATTAAAATGCTATTTATTATTTTTGGCTCAATACTTTGATCGGATAAAAATTTCAGTAATTCTTCTTTTTTTATTCTTTTCTTATCTAGAGTAATTAGTCTATCTTGGTCCGCTAACCCAAACTTGTATCCTATTTCAGTTAATCGCTCATCAGCATTATCCTGCCTGAGTAAAAGCCGGTATTCAGCCCTTGAAGTAAACATTCTATAAGGCTCTTCCGTTCCTTTTGTAATCAAGTCGTCTATTAAAACCCCAATATAAGCCTCAGAACGCGAAAGAGTAAAAGGGGCAAGGTTGTAAATATTTTGATGGGCATTTATTCCAGACATTATTCCTTGTGCGGCTGCTTCCTCATAGCCAGTAGTCCCATTTATCTGCCCGCAGAAAAAGAGATTTTTCACTAGTTTTGTTTCTAGGGTTTGTTTGAGTTGTGTAGGCGGAAAATAATCGTATTCCACTGCATATCCTGCCCTAAACATTTTTACTTTTTCAAGCCCTTTAATTTTTCTAAGTGCGTTCAATTGCACCTGATGAGGAAGTGATGTCGAAAACCCATTTAAATAAATTTCTATTGTATTTCTTCCTTCTGGCTCAATGAATAATTGATGCCTATTCCTATCGGGAAAACGATTTAATTTTTCTTCAATTGAAGGGCAATATCTTGGCCCTGAACTTTTAATTCTACCAGTAAACATAGGGGATTGATTAAAACCATCTTTCAAAATAGCATGGCATTCTTCATTGGTATAAGTAATAAAACAACTTTCCTGATTTCTAACGGATGAGGTATTGGTAAATGAAAATTTGTTTGGGGATTTATCTCCTTTTTGTTCTTCGGTTTTATTGTAATCAATAGTTCTTCCGTCTAATCTTGGTGGTGTGCCAGTTTTCATTCTCCCATGGGTAAACCCTAAATCGATAAGCTGAGCCGTTATTCCTTCTGACGACTTTTCGCCCATTCTTCCTCCTGAGAATTGTTTCTCGCCAATATGCATCACACCATTTAAAAAAGTGCCATTACATAAAACAACAGCCCTTGCAGTTATTTTAAAACCTAAATTGGTTTTTACTCCAGTTACAACTCCTTTCCTAATTGTTAGAGAAGTTACGGTATCTTGCCAAAAAGAAATATTTTTATTTTCTTCTAGTGCTACACGCCAATTTTGAGCAAAAACCATTCTATCACATTGCGCTCTTGGACTCCACATTGCAGGACCTTTTGAAGTATTTAGCATTCTGAACTGAATGGTCGCACCGTCTGTAATAATTCCAGATATACCTCCTAAAGCATCTATTTCCCTAACAATTTGCCCTTTTGCAATGCCTCCTATAGCAGGATTACAGGACATTTGTGCAATAGTTTGTAAATTTTGGGTAATCAGCAAAACCTTTGATCCTAGTTTAGCAGCAGCATGCGCCGCTTCACAGCCTGCATGTCCACCACCTACTACAATTATATCGTATGTCTGTTCAAAAATCATATGTTCCACATGAAACAAATTTATAAAATACTGATAATCAGAAAATTAAGTTTGCAAAGATAAATAAAAGTCTTCCTTCTCTCGCATAATTTCCTTCTCTTTCTTGCCTTTATCCTTATATCCTAATAAATGCAAAATACCATGAATAATAACCCTAGAAAGTTCGTTTTCAAAAGGAGCGTTATTAATAGGAGCGTTCTCCCTTACCCTATCAATGCTTATAAAAATATCGCCAGAAATTAAATCTCTATCTGAATAATCAAAAGTAATAATATCTGTAAAGGTATCATGCCCAAGATAGGCTATATTTTTTTCATGTAAAAAATAATCATCACAAAAAATAAAATTAATGTCTTTTGTCGTTTTCCCTTCTTTTACAATTGTTTCTTTAATCCACTTTTTTACAGCCATCTTCTGTTTTAGCTGAAAATTTGTTTCAGAATGAAATAAAATCATTGGGCTTTTTTGCTAAGTTCATTAAAATATTTTGTCACCTTGTTTTTATAAAAAGGAGAAAGTTGAACAGGTTTTGTTTTGAGTAATTCCAATTGTTTTTCCTTTTGTTTTTTGTAGTCAGAATAGCTATTATTAGTATTTGTAAACTCATATTCCCATTCATTTGATTTCCTTTTTGGCTCTTCCTCTCTTTCTCTTTCTGCTTTTTCTGCCTCTAGCAACCTACTTAGTATGTCTTCCTGCCTTTTTATGGTTTCTTTTGTAATTTTATTATTGACAATATCTATTTCATTTTCTTCCATCTTTTTAATCATTTTATCAATTTTACCTTTCTCCCCAGAACTCCCAATTTCATCTCTTAATTCTTGTAATTGCTGGCGAATACTTTCTTGCTGCTGTGCCAATTTAGAAAGATTTCTACATTGTCCATTATTAAGTTTATCTCCTTTCTTCTTCCCTTTTTCCCCCATTTGCCCCTTCATTTGCTCGTTTAATTTTTTCTGCATTTTTTTTAGTAGAGACAATGATGGCTTCCCATTTCCCGGCTTATTACAATTACTTGGCTTGCTACAAGAAGAAGAACTTGAGCATTGTTGCTGCATTTGTTTTAGCATTTCAGCAAGGATGAGAGCCAAATTATTTGCAGAAGTCATGGAAAATTGTTGATCTGAAGATGCTTTATTCACAATTCGTTCTTCTAAATGATTAGTAGCAGAAGCCATGTTATTTTTTATTGAAGCAATTTCTTTATTCACAGCATGCTGAATTTGGACTACCCTTTTACTAAGAGCAAAAAGAGAATCCTCAATGATTACAGCATCATCTACCAATTTCTTTTGGGTTTTTACCAGTTCAACATAAGAAGGGCTGTTTTTTGGAGTAACTTTTACCTTTTTCATAAGTTCCTCCTGATCAAAAGAAAGGTGGATTAAATTCTCCAAAATTTGCCTTAATGTTTCCATATCTTCCTCTTGTGCAGAGGAGCAAGAACTTGATTGTAGAGCCTGTAATTGTTGCTCTAATTCATCCATTTTATTCAATGCATCTTTTTGCGATTTGGATGATTTCTTTTTCTTGGTTTTTTCTAAGGCATCTTTACTTTCTTCCATTTTTTCAGAAATTTCTTTTTCTTGCATTTGAGTATTAGGCATCTTGTTTTTCTCTTCCAATTCCTGATTTTTCGTACTTAATTCATCCAACTGTTTCTTCAACTCTTCAAATTCCTTATTTAATTTTTCTTGCTCTTTGGCAAGTTCTTCGGCATTTGATTTTTTATCTTCCGTCTTTTCTTTTAACTCCTTTTGCCTTTCTTTCAACTCGCTTAATTTATCAAGTACATCTTCTAGTTTTAGTTCAAATTCCAGCTGTTTAAAAAGCTCCAAATTTCTATCCAATTCTTTTTCTAAATCTGCATCATTTTGCTCCATTTTATCTAAAAGCTCTTTCAGATTTTCCTTATTCATTTCTTCCATCATTTTTTGCATTTCTTCCAAAAGCTTTTTAGTGTCCTCATCCAAAACTTCATTAAATAATTTTTCTAATTGCTTTTGTTTTTCTAAAAGCTCAGGCGATACTTTTTTGTATTGTTCTTGCTTTTTCTGTTTTGCTGAAGTCTTTTCTTTTAGCTGTTCCATCTGATTTTGCAAGACCTTTTGTTTTTCCATTAAAGCCTCTGCTTTTTTCTTTTCTTCCCAACCTAGCTTCTTTTTTTCTAGTAAATCTTTATTCAGAGATTTTATCTCTTCTTTTATTTTTTTTGCCAAAGCAATACTTCTTTGCAAGTCCGCTTTTATTTTGCTTTCCTCTTTTTCAAGCTGGCTATTTAAGTTTTCAGCATCAGGAACATTAAATGTAAATAATTTACTTTTAGTGAATTTATTCCCATTTACCCCATCATTATCCCACACTTTAAAATAGTAAGTAAACTTATTTCCTAATTCCAAATTAAGCAAGGAGATATCTGTATGATGGAAAAACTGTTGTTGAATTACTCCTTCCACAGGGATATCTATAATATTATGAATCGTTTCATCCTTTTCCTTTATTTGATAATGAAATTCCAATTTGCTTATTTTGTAGTCATCTTTTACAATGCCGCTAAAAAATATTTTCTCTTCAATACTATCAATTTCCTGTTCAACCATAATAGTCGGATAAGCATCTGGAATAATATTTACATGGTATAAAATACTATCAGAAACCTGAAAATTATTTTCAGTGATAATCTGGTAAAATGCAGATTGTTTAAACTGAAAATTAAAAGCCATTTTTTCTTCCGTTATCGGACTTGCTAAATGTTTTTTCTTGTCTATATTAAAAAATAAACGATCGGTATTTATAACATCAAAAGTCCAATTTACATGGCTTCCCTCCGGGATATTTAAATCGCCAATATTAGTTAAAGCTTCTGTTTTTAATTCAGTATATTTCGGTGGAGAAATTAGGAGTTCAAAATTAATAATGGCGGGTTTTGGAAGGATATTCAAAGTGTAGTTTTTAGAATAAAACCCATTTGCAAATAACTGAAAATCGGTATTGGTAATCACATTTTTAAAAACATAATTATGAGTAGTAACAGTCAATTTTTTCAATCGAAATTTATTGTTGCCCACCACTACAAAAACCTTATCCGGAATTTCATTACCTTTTAATACAAGTAATAATTCAAAATCTTCTTGTTTTATTACTTTCAGGCTCCCCTCATCAATTATAAAATCGAATGGAGCTTTTGGCTCAAAAAAGGTATTGTGTTTTATTATTCTAGCAGAACTTTCTGTTAGAATATGTTTATTTCCAGATGCAAAAAAGAATAACACAATTAGAAGCGGAAATGCTAGCCATTTACTATATTTTTTATTCTCCGAAAAATTAATAACAGAAGAAAAAGAAAAGGATGAAATTTCATTTATTTTTTGATTGATACTCGCCTGAATTAAAGCGTTATCCTGCTCACTCATTTTATGCAATTGTATAACATTAAGCAGCTTATCATCAACCTCAGAAAAGTGTTTCCCAATAATATTAGCGGCCACTTCCATACTCATTAGTTTTCCATATCTATACAGATGCAGTAAAGGAATAATCACATATCGGTAAAGAATAAAGGCATTTGTAAGGATATAAGTCCAAAATAAAATGGAACGAACAACTACATTAAACTGAGAATAATATTCTAAAATGGAAAAAACAAGGAAAAAAATCAGCAAAACAGATGTAGAATAAATTCCCCCACGAATAAGCTGATTCTTGTAGAATTTACTAATAAACACATTCAGTTTATCAAACAAATGTTGTGTCGTATTTTTCATAGATTGCAAAGGTACAATTTTATCCTTCAAAATGTAAAACGAATTTATCTGATAAAGCTTATCTTTACCGTCCAATTATTTAATTAATTATGTCAGAAGTAAGAGTACGATTTGCGCCTAGTCCGACAGGACCATTACATATTGGAGGAGTAAGAACAGCCCTTTATAATTATCTTTTTGCGAAAAATAAAGGAGGTAAATTTATTTTGCGAATTGAAGATACGGATCAAGCAAGGTTTGTAGAAGGAGCGGAACAATATATTTTTGAGTCTTTAAAGTGGTGTGGAATTGAGTTTGATGAATCGGTTATTGCAGGGGGAGAATTTGGCCCTTACAAACAATCAGAAAGAAAAGCTATGTACTTGCCTTATGCCGAACAATTGGTAAAAGATGGTTTTGCTTATTATGCTTTTGATAGTTCAGAAGAACTAACTGCAATGCGCGAAAGAATGAAAGTGGCAGGAGTTCCTTCACCACAATACAATGCGGTAACGCGTACTACAATGCAAAATTCTTTGGCCCTTTCGGAAGATGAAGTGACTAAAAGAAGACAGGCAGGAGAGGCTTATGTTATCCGTATAAAAATGCCTAGAAATGAAGAGGTAAAACTGAACGATATTATTAGAGGTTGGGTGGTAGTAAATACCAATAATATGGACGATAAAGTTATCTTCAAATCAGACGGGACGCCAACTTATCATTTAGCAAATGTGATTGATGATTATTTAATGAAAATTTCCCATGTAATAAGAGGGGAGGAGTGGTTGCCATCCGCACCTCTACATGTTTTATTGTACAGATATTTAGGATGGGAAGATGTAATGCCACAATTTGCACATTTACCTTTAATATTAAAACCAGATGGAAATGGGAAGTTGAGTAAGCGTGATGGGGATAGATTAGGGTTTCCAGTTTTCCCAACTGAGTGGATGAATCCAGAAACAAAAGAAATTAGTTCAGGATACAGAGAAAGTGGATATATTAAAGAAGCCTTTATAAACATGCTTTCCTTTTTAGGATGGAACCCAGGAACTACACAAGAGATTTTCTCTATGGAAGGATTGATAGAATCTTTCAGTTTAGATAGAGTAGGAAAAGCGGGAGCAAAGTTTGATTTTGACAAAACAAGATGGTTCAATCAGCAATATTTAAGAGCAAAATTGAAAGAAGAATTAGCACAAGATTTGCAACTTATCCTGAAAGAAAATGGGGTAGAGGCAGAAGATAATTTTGTAGAAACCGTCTGTGAGCAACTAAAAGAAAGAGCCACTTTTGTAAAAGATATGTGGGAAGAAGGAAAATATTATTTTCTCTCCCCTACATCTTATGATGAAAAAACAATCCGTAAAAAGTGGAAAGAAGATACTCCAAAATATGTATCGGAATTAAAAAATAGATTAGCAGAATTAGCTGATTTCTCTTCTGAAAGTATTGAGATAGAATTTAAAAAATACTTGGAAGAAAATGAACTAGGAATGGGAAAATTATTACCTGCTTTTAGGGTTTGTTTAACAGGACTTGGAATGGGACCTTCTATTTTTGATATTGCATCACTACTTGGGAAAGAAAAAACAATTAAAAGAATGGAAACTGCTTTAGAAAAAATTAACTAATGGGATTAATTACGGTAGAAGGAATAAGGGTTTTTGCCTATCATGGACATTTGCCAGAAGAAGCAAAATTAGGAGGAAACTTTATAGTAAATGCTTGGGTTAAGGCAGACACTTCTGAGGTGGAAAAAACAGATGATTTGAACGATACAGTGGACTATGTAAAAATCATAGACATTGTAAAAGAGCAAATGGCAATCCGATCGGATATGATAGAGCAACCTGCCAGAAGAATTGTTGATGCAATTTTAACTTTAAATAAAGTGCAAAAAGTAAAAGTAGAGGTGCAGAAAATCACCCCTCCAATTGATGCAACTTTTGATAAAATCTCAGTAACAATTAAAGCAGAGCGAAAGGACTTGCAAGAATGAGATAATTGATTAAATTTGCATTCCTTTAAAAATAGGGTCTCGTGGCCGAGCGGCTAGGCAGTGCTCTGCAAAAGCATCTACAGCGGTTCGAATCCGCTCGAGACCTCAAAGAAAAGCCCCTTGTAATCTAGTGATTATAGGGGTTTTTTGTTTTAACAGGACAGATAGTAGGACACTATTACCTATATATCCAATTGTGTAAAATTACGAGCGTTTGTACATCAACGATTATAGGAAAAAGAGTGTTTTAAGATATATGCCGCCCCCTTCCTTTCTTAAATGGCATTACTTACACAAATCATTGTAATTATCACAAAGACCTAAATCACAAGCTTGCTTAAAATCACTACAATAAGGTAATTTTAAATACCATTTAGCAATTCCTCTGTTTAAATATGCATAAGCAGTAGGGTCTATTCCAATATCTCTTGTGTAATCAGCTATGGCATGTTCATAGTTTCCTAACTCATTATTAGCAATTTCAAAATGCAGTCCTACACAAATAGCTCTTGTGAAATCAGCTATAGCGTCTTCATATTTTCCTAACTTATTATATGTAATCCCTCTGTTGTAATATGCAGGAGCATAATCAGGGTATTCATTAATCGCTTTTGTGTAATTATTTATTGCTAATTGATATTCTCCTAAATCTTGATATTCAATTCCTTGTATATAATAATCGTAAGCAGTTTGCCCAAACCCAATTATTGGCAAGCAAAGTAATATGAGTAGTAGTTTTTTCATAATTTTAAGATTGAAATTCTTACCAAACATACACACAATTAACAAATTGTCAAAATGCAAAACATTAAAAAATTAGCATCTTCTCCTATTAATTTAATAAATGTTAAATTTGCGACTGAATTTTTAATAAATGATTAGCAAATTTAAAACCATAATAGTAGTAGTTTTCACCTTTCTCCCATCTATAATTATGGCGCAATGCACTATAAACTTAGATGAAGCCACTCATATTGATTGTTTTGGAGATAATACTGGAGCTATCACAGTAGATGTTGCATCAAGCCCTGCTACAACTACTTATTTCTGGACTGGCCCTTTGGGGTTTTCTTCCATTGTTGAAGATATATCTGGTCTTTTAGCAGGTGATTATAAGCTAATAGTGAATGATGCTAGCACTTCCTGTATCGATAGTTTTAATTATACCATTCATCAGCCTTTGCAAATTACTGCAGAATTTACCCTTTCCGGCTTATGTGAAACAGGAGATTCAGCAGATGTGAGCACCTTAGTTTATGGCGGCACGCCTCCTTATACTTATAGTTGGTCAATAGGAGGAATCACAACTGCATCAATTCAAGGGTTAATTCCTGGTTGGTATGGATTAAATGTCACAGATGCAAACGGATGTGATGGTTGGGGCTATTTAACTGTTAGCATTCCTCCCGCCTTACAAGTTTTTATGAGTATTGCGGATGCCGATTGTAAGGATGATAATACTGGTTCTATTCAAGCTTTTGCAACAGGCGGAACGCCCCCCTATGATTTTTATTGGCCCAATAATATCATTGATTTGGATAAAGCAAACACATCTATTTTGGGCGAATTGTTGGAAGGCACTTATGCAGTAGAAATTATAGATGAAATGGGCTGTATTTTGCAAGATACCGCAACTGTAATTCATAATCCGAAAATATGCTTGAAGGTATATTCTGCTTTTTCGCCAAATGAAGATTCCAATCATGATTTTTGGCAAATAAAAAATATTGAGTTTTATCCTGAGGCCTTGGTTGAGGTGTACAACAGATCTGGTGACAGGGTGTATAGGCGTAGGGAGTACAAAAATACTTTGAAAGACGCATTTAACGGAAAAGTAGATGGGAAAAGATTGCCTTCCGCTACTTATTATTATATCATTGATTTGGAGAATGGAGATCCTCCTTTTACTGGAACAGTAACCATTGTCAGATAAATGAAAAAACTTTTAGTCATAGCGATTTTTGTAGGATTTTCACAGCTTCTATTTGCACAACAAAGCCCTGTTTATTCCCAGTATTTTGTGAATGAACTAGCTTATAATCCTGCAGTTGCAGGGAGTAAGGCTTACAATCCTTTTGTAATTATAACTCGCCAACAGTGGCTTGGGTTTTCGGGTGCTCCACTTACTGCAAATATCAGCTATCATGGGGCGCTTAATAATCGTTCCGGAATGGGCGGAAGTTTGTATCACGACCAAACCGGTCAAACTGGAAGCAGTGTTTTCGAGTTGGATTATGCTTACCATGTTCCCCTTGACCCAGATAGGCTGAATTTATCTTTTGGTATTGGGGCAAAAGCAATGTATTATGCTTTGGATTTAGAAGCTGGGAATCTTCCTCCTGGAGATGATCCCGCTTTTTCAGGGAATTCTTTCAGCCGATTTTTAGCAGATGCTTCTTCTGGCCTGTATTTATATGGCAAGAATTTTTATGCTGGATATTCTGTCTTGAATATGCTACAATCCAACTTTAACAAAGAAGCAGGAGAGGGATTTAGCACCAATTATTTGCATAGAAATTATATGGGGATGTTAGGTTATAGATACGAATTCAATAGAGATATTCACTTTGGGCAATCTATACTAATCCGAAAAACAGAAAACACCAAATCCCAATACGATTTTTCAGCCAGAGTATTTTTCCAGGATGCTTTCTGGACCGGCTTGAGCGTGAGAACAAATGGTTCTCTTTCAGCAGTTATTGGTTTTAGAGCCGGGGAAATGCATATTGCTTATGCTTACGATCATTATTTTAAAGCCATTAATTCCTATCAAAATGGCACACATGAACTTTCCATTTCCTTTAAAGTTCCTTCTATTCTTAGCCAAAGGCATATCAGTTTCTGGACCTATTAAAGAATTGCCTTAAATGAAAAAAATTGAACATATTGGTATTGCTGTGAAAGATATGGCAAAAGCAGAAAAAATATTTTCTACTATTTTTGGTCAAAGCGCTTACAAAACAGAAGAAGTTATTTCAGAAAGCGTGATAACTACATTTTTTAAAGTAGGAGATAGCAATATGGAATTAGTCTCAGCTACAAATTCCGAAAGCCCCATTGCAAAATTTTTAGATAAAAATAGAGAGGGGATGCACCATATTGCTTTTACAGTGGATGATATTGAAAAAGAAATGGAACGCCTTAAAAAAGAAGGCATTCGCCTTTTAAACGATAGACCAAAAGTTGGTGCCGACAACAAACTAATTTGCTTTTTGCACCCAAAAGACACCTCTGGTGTGCTTATTGAATTGTGTCAGGAAAAACAGTAGAAATATCTTCCCCTTTCTTTAAATAATAACAATTGAGCCCTAAATTTTTAGCAGCCTTAATATGCTGAGGAGAATCGTCAATAAAGAAAACTTCATTCGGGTTTAATTTATTTTCTTCCAATATAATTTGAAAAGCTCCTTCACCAGGTTTCCTAAACCCTATTTCATGCGAGAGATATATTTTGTCAAAAACAGAAGAAAACACTTTCCATTTTTCTGTTCCTATTTTGTTTTTAAAAGCAGTTATATGAATTTCATTGGTGTTGCTTAGCAAAAATATTTGGTAATTATTTTTCAGTTTTTTAATGTAGTCCAATCTATTTTCAGGCAAATCAAGTAGCATGGAATTCCAAGCATTTTCTACTTGATCTATACTTGCATTTTTGCACTCCTTTTGTAGAGCATCCAAAAATTCTTTTGGGGTAATTGCACCTACTTCAATTTTATCAAAAATTGGGTTTTGTATTTTTTTAGAATAAAACAAATCAGCATTCTCCACTCCCAATTCATTAAAAGCTACTACGGTAAGGAGGTAGTCAATATTTAGGAGTACACCCCCTAAATCAAAAATTACAGCTTTGCAGTTTTTCATTTTACAAATCTGCTAAATAATACAACAATTTTAATAGTTTTGCAGTTGCTTTTTTAAAAGGGGCCCATAGCTCAGCTGGTTAGAGCACTTGACTCATAATCAAGGGGTCGCAGGTTCAAGCCCTGCTGGGCCCACAAAAACCACCCTTTGGTGGTTTTTTTATACGCAATAAATTGTATTTTTGGATGTTTAATTTTAAAACCAAAAACTAATGGAAAAAAACGATCAGTTATTTATGCAGCTATTGTATATGTTTCATACATCTGCAATGCAAGGGCTAGGCAAAATTGCCGACCCATCAGGTCAGCTTAATCGCAATCTGGAATATGTAAGCCAAACCATTGACCTTATGGCTATGCTAAAAGAAAAAACAAAAGGCAATATTTCAGAAGAAATGGAAAAAGTTTTGGATGGTATGCTTTCTGAATTACGCCTCAATTATGTGGATGAAAAAAGCAAAACCTCTGAAAAAGAGAAGGAGAAAAAAAAGGAAGAAAAACCAAAAGTCATAAAGAAAAAACCAAAAAAGAAAAAAAAGTAGTTGATGGAGCAAAGTAATTTGCCAGAAAATAAACCAAAAAGAAAGAGGATTTATATCCTACTATTTGTTGTAGTTGGCTTATTGGTTTTTTTGTTTGTCCAAGAGAAAAAAATAAAGAAACAACAAGCAATTAAAATGCAATTTATTGAGGAGAAAAATGCCTTGCGTGATGATTTGGATGATTTGATTGATGAGCATGATAATTTGTTGGAACAATATGGTGATTTAAATATTCAATTAGGAGAAAAAGATTCTGCTATTCGCTCGCAAATTTCTGAAATCAGAAATTTGAATCGTATTGGAATACGCACAAAAGAGGACTTGAAAATAGCCAAAGAAAAAATGGAGGTTCTTAAAAGTATTTCTATTCGCTATCTTGCCGATATTGATTCCTTATATACTATAAATGTGCAACTACATAACGAAAACGATAGCGTAATAAAAGTAAACAAGAATATCAACTGGAAAAACTACAAGCTAAATAAAGAAAATCAGGAGCTAATCGATAAAGTAAACAAGGGATCTGTGCTTGAAGTTGGCGATATTTTGGTAGAGACATTAAAATACAGAAATAGTGGAAAAGAAGTGGAAACTTTCAAAGCATCCAAAGTAATAATGATAAGAACAACCTTTAATATTGAATATAATCCTATTGCAGAAAAAGGGCCAAAAACAATCTACTTGAGATTTATCGCCCCAAACCAAAAACTACTTATTAATAGCGGGCGAACCCAAAATTTTGTGACAGAACAAGGAGAATTAAAATATTCTATTTCAAAGCAATTCCAATATGAAAATAAGGAGTTACCTTTTAGTATTGACTTTAAAAGAAGGAATCCTCTGAAGGAAGGCGAATATATTACGGAGGTTTATATAGATGGGTTTTTGGCAGGAACAACCAAATTTTATTTGAAATAAATGGTAAAAATATTTACATATAATGTAAACGGGATTCGGGCGGCACTTAGAAAAGATTTTGCTTCTTGGCTAAAAGCTACAAATCCGGATGTGCTTTGTTTGCAAGAAATAAAAGCCAATTCTGAGCAATTTGATGAGAGCATTTTTACGGATTTAGGCTATAACTGCTTTTGGAACTCGGCCGAAAAAAAAGGATATAGCGGTGTGGCAATTCTAACAAAAACAAAGCCACAACATGTAGAATATGGTTGCGGTATAGAACAAATTGATTTTGAAGGGAGAATACTCAGGGCAGATTTTGATGACTTTTCAGTAATGAGTGCTTACTTCCCTTCTGGAAGCAGTGGGGATTTAAGACAGGCCTTTAAGATAAAATTTTTAAACCAATTTCAAACTTATATAAATACACTAAAAAAAGATTTTCCAAAACTGATTATTTCAGGGGATTATAATATTTGCCACAAAGCCATTGATATTCACAATCCACAAAGAAATAAAAACACCTCTGGTTTTCTGCCAGAAGAAAGAGAGTGGATGAGTGGGTTTATTACAAGTGGATTTGTAGATAGTTTCCGCTCTTTAAATCCTGAACCACATAATTATTCTTGGTGGAGTTATAGAGCTAATGCAAGAGCTAAAAATTTGGGTTGGCGTATTGACTATAATATGATAAGTAAAAATTTACTTGCCCATTTAAGCCGTTCGGCAATATTGAGCCAAGCTTTCCATTCCGACCATTGCCCTGTTTTAGTAGAGTTGGACTTTTAATCCTTTTTATTCTCAATTTTCTGTTAATAAGTAAATAATTTACCCCAAAAAAAAGGCAAGCGTATTTGTAGTTTTGATAATCTAAAAAGAAAATCAGAACCCCATGAAAAATACAATCGTTCTTCTTTGTTCTATTTTGCTAATTCTTTCTTCATGCGTTACCCCAAAAATGCACAATGCATTACATACTCAGTATGATAATGCAAAAGCACAAATTGTAAAGAAGGATAAAAAAATTATTTCTTTAAGCGAAAAAGTAGAGGAGTTAGAAGGAGAAATTGCAAACATCAGAAAACAATTAGATGCCATGCGAAATGATTCTATTCAGAATGGAAAGGCATTAGTGCTGCTGCAAAATTCTTATGATGAATTAAGTAGGGCTTATGATTTGCTGGCAAGTAAAAATACTAGGAATATGGCGGAAAAAGCCAAAGAAACAAAAGCACTTTTAAAGCAATTAGAAAAAGCACAAAATGATCTTCTAACCAAAGAAGATGATTTGAATAATCTATCCAATTCACTGGCCGAAAAACAGCAAGCCCTTGAAAAAGCACAGCAAGAATTAGAGGCGCGCTCAGTTAGGGTTGCAGAATTGGAATCCATTATAAACAAGAAAGACTCTATGGTAACTGCCCTAAAACACAGAATATCTAAAGCATTAATAGGCTTGGAAGGGAGTGGGCTAACAGTAGTGCAAAAAAATGGAAAAGTGTATGTGTCCTTAGAAGAAGATTTGCTTTTTGCTTCTGGGAAGTATGCGGTTGGTGCAGCAGGAGTTTCAGCACTCAACAAATTAGGGACTGCACTTGCTGGCCAAAAAGACTTAGAAATTTTAGTAGAAGGACATACTGATAGCATTCCACTGAGTGGAAAATCAGCAGTAAAAGACAATTGGGATTTGAGTGTGCTAAGAGCAACTGCTGTGGTAAAAGTGCTAATGAGCAACCCTAATTTAAATCCCACTCAGCTTACTGCTGCTGGAAGGGGGGAGCATGTCCCGTTTAAAAGTAATACAAGTCCTGAGGGGAGATCTGCCAACAGAAGAATAGAAATAATTCTTGCCCCTAATTTGGATGACTTGTTCGATTTGTTAGAAGAATAAACGAAAAACTTCCTCAATTTTTCCGCATTGCTTTATTTCTATTTTGAAATCTTTTTTACTGATTTTGCTATGTTTTGAAATAACAATTTGCTTATAGCCTAATTTTTCTGCTTCCAAAATTCTTTCTTCTATTCTGGTAACTGCACGCAATTCTCCTGAAAGACCAATTTCCGCTGAAAAACAAACATCCATTACTAAGGGCACATTTTTATCAGAGGAAAGTACAGAGCAAATAATTGCTAAATCGGTAGCGGTATCGTCAATTTTTATGCCGCCTGTGATATTGAGAAAAACATCTTTTGCACCAAGACGGAATCCACATCTTTTTTCCAATACTGCCAAAAGCATATTTAGTCGCTTGCCATCATATCCAGTGGCAGAGCGTTGAGGTGTGCCATAAACTGCCGAACTCACCAAAGATTGAATTTCGATAAGTAAGGGGCGAGCTCCTTCCATAGTTGCAGAAATAGCAACTCCACTTGTCGGCTCATCTCTCTCTGAAATTAAAATCTCACTTGGGTTTGATACTTGCCGTAATCCTCCTTGCCCCATTTGATACACGCCTAATTCTGAGGCAGATCCAAAACGATTTTTTATGGTTCTCAGAATCCTATAAACATGATTTCTATCGCCCTCAAATTGTAAAACCGTATCTACCATATGTTCTAGGATTTTCGGACCAGCCAAAGCCCCATCTTTTGTAATATGTCCAATCAAGAAAACAGCCGTTCCCGTTTCTTTTGCAAATTTCAAAAGCTCGCCAGTACAAGATCTTATTTGCGAAACACTTCCAGGAGTAGAGTCAATCATGGAGGTATGCAAAGTTTGCACAGAATCAGCCACTAAAATATAAGGCTGTAATTGCTCTATTTGCTGAAAAATATTTTGGGTAGAAGTTTCGCATAAAATAAAACAGTTTTCGGAAGTTCTATTTATTCTGTCAGCTCGCATTTTTATCTGCTTTTCGCTCTCTTCCCCTGATACATATAGCACTTTTTTGTTCCGCATTTGCAGAGCCAATTGCAAAAGCAAAGTAGATTTTCCTATTCCAGGGTCACCACCCAAAAGCACAATAGAGCCCGGTACAATGCCCCCACCCAAAACCCTGTTTAGTTCCTCATCAGGAGTAGCATACCTTTTTTCATCTGTAAAATTGATATCAGAAATTAAGGAGGGGGTATTTGCTTTTCCTTTTTTACCACTCCAGCTTTTAGTTTTTTCATCCCTGTTTATAACCTCCTCTACGTAAGTATTCCATTCCTGACATGAAGGACATTTTCCCAACCATTTTGGGGATTGCGTACCACAATTCTGACAAAAAAATGCCGATTGAACTTTCTTAATCATTCTGTATTTTATCAATAATGTTTGTGCTTGAAAAACCTTCTGTAAGCGGAATAGTAATGACTTCCCCACCATTCCCCTGCACAATATTGTACCCCACTATTTCCTGAATTTCATAATCACCTCCTTTTACTAAAATATCTGGTTTTATTTCAGCAATTAAATTAATAGGGGTTTGCTCTGAAAAAAGAACGATAGCATCAACAAATGAAAATGCAGCAAGCAAAAGAGCCCTTGATTTTTCATCCACTATTGGCCGATTTTCCTCTTTTAATTTTTTAATGGAACTATCAGAATTAAGACCGATAATAAGTTTATCTCCCAAGTCAACAGTTTTTGCCAAAACCTCAACATGACCTCTGTGCAAAATATCGAAACAACCATTGGTAAAAGCAATTTTTTCGCCATTTGCTTTCCAGCTTTCTATCCTGGCTTTAAGCTCTTCTAAAGAGATTATTTTATCATTTATTTTATGAAGTTCTGACATGGCTTTTCTTTTTGGTTAAAAATAAGAATAATAAGGAACCCAGCCCCATAATAATAGCAACTAATGTTTGTGCAACATGTACTACCGTAGGGAATACTAAAGCGGGATTAATTTCGCCTTCAGGCGGATTTAAGTTAATAAAGCCGACTCCCAATACTGCCAAGCCTATCATCACAATGGCATGATAAGACCCGATACCTCCTGGGGTTGGAATTACCATACCAATTCCGCCAAGCACTAAAAGAAAAAGTCCATCTCCCACAGAAAGATGTGTGGTTTCACTCATGCTAAAAAAACAAATATAAGTCATTAAAAAATACATAATCCAGATACTAAAAGTGTGTATCCAAAAGGCGGACTTTTTTTTCATCTTTTTTATACTTTTTAAACCCTCTTTCAGGCCTTCTATAAACGAAATGATTTTCTCATAAAAAATAGAATCTTTTATCCATCTTTTGGTCAGAAAAAATCCAATAATTCCAATAGTCATCCCTCCTAATAAAATCAAAAGTTTACCGTTTCCAATATTGGTATCTGTTTGATGCGCCTGAAGGGTGGTAAAGAATTTAAGTAAGTCATCCAATTTCAAGAAAAAAGTCAGAATAATAAGGACGAAAAGGAAAATAAAATCAATTACTCTTTCAACTAATATAGTCCCAAATAATTTATCAACTGGTATTTTTTCTGCTTGGTTTAATGCAGTGCATCTCGATATTTCTCCAGCTCTTGGAATAAATATATTGGTAAAATATCCTATTGAAACAGCCGAAATACTGTTCATTTTTGAAGAGTTGTAACCCAGGGCGTCTATCAAAACAATCCATCTTAACCCCCTGCTTACATAAGCCAAAGCCCCAAAAATCATAGATAAAATAACCCATGAAATTTCTACTTTTCGTATTTCTTCAAAGAGCTTTACAGGATTTTGATGTTGGAAAAGCAGGTAAAGAATTGCAAAAGCAAAAGCAAAAGAAACACCATATTTCAAGATATTCAAAAAATCATAATTTTTATTTTCTCCCATGGCGTAAAACTAAAAAATAATATTATCAATAAGACGTACACCTCCAAGATAAGCAGCAATGCAAATCGCATTATTATTTTCTTGAAAAAAGCTAATGTTTTGCAAATTGTTTGCATCAACAAATTCAAGATATTCTAAATCAACCTCTAATTGCTCTGAAAATTGTATTTTGATATAGTTTTTTAAATTAGTTATCGAAAATTTATCTTTGTTTGTTTTACAGAACTTTAAGGATTTGTAAAGCATAGAAGCGGTTTCTATTTGCTTTGGGGACAGTAATTTATTTCTAGAACTCATTGCCAAACCATTTTCTTCTCGTATAGTTGGCACAGAAATAATTTCAATGGGCAGATTAAGCTGTTTTGTAAGGGATTTGACTACTAAAATCTGTTGCAAATCTTTTTGCCCAAAGTAGGCTTTATGAGGCCGTATGATATTAAAAAATTTTTCAATGATAGTTGCTACTCCATCAAAATGTCCCTTTCGAAACTTCCCTTCCATTACATTATCCAAACCATTCAAATTATAGTGTTTTGTTTTTTCATCAATGGTGTATAAATCAGAAACATCTGGGACATAAAGAACATCACAATTTATCTTTTCCAGTTTTGTTATATCATCCGAAAGTGTATTAGGGTAACTATTAAAATCTTCTTTATTGCTAAATTGTGTTGGGTTTACAAAGATACTGCAAACTACAACAGAACATTGTTTTTTTGCTTGCCGTAAAAGCTCTAAATGGCCATTATGAAGAGCTCCCATTGTAGGTACAAATCCAATGAGTGGGTCAGCTAAAGAAGAAAGATAGAAAGATAAATCGCTTTTTGTTTTAAATTTTTGCATTTAGTTAATAAAAATTAGAGTACAAAACTAAGGCAATTGCTTGATAAAAATCATATATTTTCGTAAATTTGCACACTTAATTAGAAATTATGGGAAAGAAAAAAGTATTATTTGTATCACAGGAAATCTATCCTTATTTGCCAGAAACAGAGATGTCATTAATTGGCAGACACCTCCCTCAGCAAATACAAGAGGATGAAAAAGACATTCGAATTTTTATGCCAAAATATGGTGTGGTAAATGAAAGAAGGCATCAATTACATGAAGTAATTCGTCTTTCAAGAATGAATTTGATTGTTGACGATTTTGACCATCAGCTTATTATTAAGGTGGGCTCTATTCAATCAGCCAGGATGCAAGTATATTTTATCGACAATGAAGACTATTTCCCAAAAAAGAAATATTTTCATGATGAAAATGGGAAGTTTTTCCCCTACAATGATGAGCGAATGATATTCTTTTGCAAGGGGGTTATTGAGACTGTTCGAAAATTAGGATGGGCACCTGACATTATCCATTGTCATGGTTGGATTTCGGCATTGGTTCCACTTTACATCAAAAAACTATATAATGAAGATCCTCTTTTTAATAATTCAAAAGTAATATTTTCCGTTTATGATACCGATTTCCCAGGAGAACTCAATAGTGAGATGGCTGAAAAACTTTTGTTTGAAAGCAGTTTAAATAAAAAGGATGTTGAAGGCTTGCAAACCCCAGATTATTTATCTCTTAATAAAATTGCTATTGATTATGCTGACGCCATAATTAAGGTAGGTAAAAAGATTGATAAAAGAATTATCAAACACATTGATGCTTCTGGAAAGCCAAAAATGATACATCCTGGCGGGGAAGATGGAGCGTATGCTAGTGCTTATGCCGATTTTTATGAAGAATTTTATGAAGAAGTGGAGGAGGGTGAGCTAGAATTAACGGATTAGATAAATGAACAAATACATAAGCACTTTTTGCCTTTGTGCTACCTTGCTGATATTTTCCTGTACCGACCCAAACTTAATTGGCCTTGATGTGCAACCGCCATCTGATGGTATTAGCGTATTGCTAACTTCAAACAAAAACAACCTAAAACTAAGCACTATTTCAGAGGACTCTTTGCGCTCGGATGAAACAAGTACTTTGCTTTTAGGAGAAATCAATGATCCTATTTTTGGCTACAATCAAGCAGCATTTTCCACTCAATTTATGCTTCCATTTAGTAATGTAGATGTAGGGAGTTATTCAGATAGTTTAACAGTTGATTCGATAGTTTTAGGATTATCATATACTGGAAGTTATGGAATAAATGATGTCTTAAATATTATGGTGTATGAAATTAGCGAATCTATTTATAAGGATAGCGTTTATTATTCCAACCAAGATGTAACTTGTGTGTCAAATGCTATTTACTCCCAAACTATAACTGTAAATACGGAAGATAGCGTAATGGTTGGAGGAGAAATGAAAGTACCTCAGTTACGCTTGAAATTAGATATTTCTTTAGGAGATAAGATTTTAATTGAATCAGGAAGATCCAATTTGGAGGATAATGCACAATTTGTAGAATTTTTTAAAGGGCTTTATGTAAGTGCAAGTAGTGATAATGATGGTGTTATTGCTTATCTCAGTCCAATTTCTGCTAATTCTAAACTCAGTATTTATTATCATAGCACAAATGTAGATTCTTTAAGCTTAGATTTTTCTCTTACAGGAGATGCGACCAGAATTAATCTTTTTGAAAAAGACACTTCATATTTATTCAATCAAGCTGACACTTCCACAAATACTTATGTACAATCTATGGCTGGACACAAAACAGTTATTGAAATTCAGCATTTGGATACGCTAAAAACATTTTTCAAAGATAAAGCCATTAATAGAGTAAACTTAAGTTTTGAATTGGACGGCACAGATACAGCTGATTTTCCCCCACACGGGAGAATGTATTTAGTAAGAGTTGATAATGAGGGGAAGGACTATTTTCTAACCGACTATATTGTAGAAGGAGAAGATCATTTTGGGGGCAAATTAGAAAATGGAAAATATACCTTTAATATTACAAGATATTTTCTTCAGTTATTAAATAATGAGGATTATACCAATAAGCTATATTTGGTGGCAGCTGGTGGGGCAGTAAATGCCAATAGAACAATATTGCCAAAAGATAAAATAAGTTTCAATATCATTTATACCGATTTATAATGTGTGGAATTGTAGGATATGTAGGTGGCCAGCAGGCCTATCCCATTATAGTAAAAGGTCTTCATAGATTAGAATATAGGGGCTATGATAGTGCTGGCATTGCGATTACAACTGATAAGCAATTAAAGATTTACAAACAAGCAGGCAAGGTTTCCGATTTAGAAGATTTTATAAAGGACAAAAATGTAAAGGGGAATATAGGGATTGGACATACGCGCTGGGCAACCCATGGTGTCCCCAATCAACTAAATGCACATCCTCACAAATCAGGCGACAGCAATTTAGCACTTATACATAATGGGATTATTGAAAATTATGATTCTTTAAAGAAAGCACTAATAAAAAGGGGGCACGTATTTGAAAGCGAAACTGATACGGAAGTGCTTGTTCACTTAATTGAAGAAATTAAGAAAAACGAAAAGGTAAATTTATTTGAAGCGGTTCGTTTGGCGCTAAATGAAGTAATTGGAGCATATGCTATTTTGGTTATAGATAAAGAAAATAATGAGGAAATAATTGCAGCCAGAAAAGGGAGCCCTTTGGTAATTGGCATAGGGAAAGGAGAGTATTTTGTGGCTTCTGATGCCACTCCAATTGTAGAGTATACCCGAAATGTAGTTTATTTGGAAGATGAGCAAATCGCCAGAATAAGCAAAAAGGATGAGTTGGAAATTAAAACCATTTCCAACATTACAAAAACACCTTATATAGATGAGTTGGAATTGAGCTTGGAGGCCATTGAAAAGGAAGGATTCGAGCATTTTATGCTGAAAGAAATTTTTGAGCAATCAAAATGTATTTTGGATACCATGCGTGGAAGAATCAACGCTAAAACTGGGGAGATTACTTTGGGGGGAATATTAGATTATGAAAAGAAAATTTTGAATGCTGATCGTATTATTATTGTAGCTTGCGGCACTTCTTGGCATGCTGGTTTAATAGGAGAGTATTTATTTGAAGATTTAGCAAGGATTCCAGTTGAAGTAGAATATGCATCAGAATTTAGGTACAGAAATCCAATTATTTCTGAAAAAGATGTGATTTTGGCTATTTCTCAATCAGGAGAAACAGCTGATACTTTGGCAGCCCTAGAACTTGCTAAAGAAAAAGGAGCTACTATTTTGGGGATTTGCAATGTGGTCGGCTCCTCTATTCCAAGATTAACAAATGCTGGGAGCTACACACATGCTGGGCCTGAAATTGGAGTAGCCTCTACCAAAGCATTTACCACTCAAATAGTAGTATTAACCCTTATGGCGCTTAGGATTGCCAAAGAAAAAGGAACGCTTACAAATACAGAATACAGGCAAATTATTACCGAATTAGAGCTCATCCCTAAAAAGGTAAAAAAAGTACTTGAATCAGATGATTTAATAAAAGAAATTGCGGGAAAATTTAAGGATGCTACTAACTTTTTGTATTTAGGCAGAGGTTATAATTTTCCAGTAGCTTTGGAAGGGGCTCTTAAGTTAAAAGAGATTTCTTACATACATGCAGAAGGTTACCCGGCAGCAGAGATGAAACACGGCCCTATTGCGCTAATTGATGAGCAAATGCCGATTGTAGTATTGGCTACACGAAAAGGAAATTACGAAAAAGTAGTGAGTAACATACAGGAGGTAAAAGCAAGAGGAGGTCGCCTTATTGCTATAGTTACAGAAGGGGATAAAACTGTAAAAGAGATAGCAGATTATTGCATAGAAATACCTGCCTGTTTTGAGGAATTAATGCCACTCCTATCTATTATTCCTTTACAATTACTCTCTTACCATATTGCAGTTATGAGGGGTTGCAATGTAGATCAGCCAAGAAATTTAGCGAAATCAGTTACGGTTGAGTAGTTTTAGACCCAACTTTTCGGTCCTTTTCCTTCCTATTTAACAAAGTCCGTCTATACGGAGTGTTTTTAGAACCCACTTTCTCACTAATTATAGTTTACATTTTATTGAAACAAAGTTGTTTTGATATTTGATAGATTACAACTTTCCAAATGGGTTATATGGTTTTGATAGGAACACACAAATACATTAAAAGTTTAACGGAAAATATTTGATTTAACACATTACCTACATAAGGTCGATAGAGTTTTCGATTAGTAAATCAATATGTTAAAATCGATTGAAAATGTCTATATTTGTCAAAAAAAGTGAAAAGAGACATGAAATATTTCTTACCTTTACAAGGTTATAGAAAAATTGAATGAAAGTCGTT
>DASCPP010000019.1:0-13394 GCA_036012565.1 Flavobacteriales bacterium
TCCCCATCTTTCCATTTCCAAGTATTGCAATTTTCATGTGGCGAATTTACAAATTTAGAGTTAAGCTTATGCCACTAAATTCTTTTGTTGAAGTTGGTGTAATGTTAAGTGAGATATCTTCTGAAATATCGTAATAAAAAAGATGAGCGTCTACAGATGCATCAACAATATTTAAAATATAAGTTCCAACAAGACAAAGAATTGAGATTTCCCTATTTCTTCTGTAAAAATCTTTAAGAATGATTAAATCGCCACTACTATATTCCCCCACAAAATCATCTGTGGTATTTGGATCACTGTCAATCCGGATTAAGTAGGCTTCCTTATAGTGTTTATACTGCACATGATTATCATTTATATAATAAGCTGAAGTAAGTAGTCCTGCATAAATAATGGGTACTTTCCAGTATTTCTTATTGTAAACTTGCCCAAATCCAGGCAATGCGGCTGATAGCATTGCTGCTTTTTTTGGTGATTGAATAGGTTGAGATAAATCCTGCGCTTTTACTACCGAAAAGAAAAAAAAGTAAAAAAGAATTAGAAATATTTGGTTGAAGAATTTCAAGAATGGACTTTAATAAGGGAGAGGATTCTTTCAAAATCTTCATCAGAGGAAAAAGGAATTATTAGTTTTCCATTTCCTTTTTTGTTTGTTTTTAGCTGAACTTCTTTATCTAAATAATTAGACAATTCATGCATCTTTCTTTGCTTATCAAAAGGCAAGGGACTCACTATTTTTACTTTCTTATCCCTTGAAGTTCTTTTATAATCTATTTCAGCAAAGTCTCTTACCATTTGTTCAAGTTCACGCACGGAAATCCCATTGGCCACCGCATCATGGTATAAGTTGATTTGTTTTTGCTTATTACTTACATTTATTAAAGCCCTAGCGTGTCCCATACTTATTTTTTGCATTTGCAATCCTGATTGGATTTCTTCTGGTAATTTCAGTAATCTTAAAAAATTGGCAATCGTGCTTCTCTTTTTTCCAGCCCTCTCACTACAGGCTTCTTGTGTTAAGTTGCACTCCTGAATTAGTCTTTTGAAACTAAGGGCAACATCAATAGGACTAAGGTTTTCTCTTTGGATATTTTCAACCAAAGCCATTTCCAGAATTTGCTGATCATTTGCAATGCGGATGTATGCCGGAATTTTAGTAAGTCCTGCAATTTCAGAAGCTCTTAATCTTCTTTCACCTGAAATAAGCTGGTATTTATCAAAACTTAATTTACGAACCGTTATTGGCTGTATTATGCCTAGCTCTTTTATGGAAACTGCTAATTCTTGCAAGGTCTCTTCATCAAACTTATTCCTGGGTTGAAAAGGGTTTGTTTCTATCATGGAGATACTAATTTCAGGAGTTTCAATATTTGGAAGTATTGCATCCAAACCTCTTCCTAAACCATTTTGTTTTTTATCCATTGCTGTCAATCAATTCTTTTGGCTGAGATTTTCTTTTTTCCTCCTTTCGCAGAAGTTCGCTTGCCAAATTAAGATAATTAATTGCTCCTTTACTTGTTGCGTCATGTATGATTATTGTTTCTCCATAAGAAGGGGATTCTCCAAGGCGAACATTTCGGTGAATAATGGTTTTGAAAACCATATCCTGGAAATGTTTTTTTACCTCTTCTACCACGCGATTAGAAAGTCGCAAACGCGTATCATACATAGTAAGAAGTAAGCCCTCAATTACCAAGTTTTCGTTCAGTCTTTGTTGCACAATTTTGATGGTGTTTAATAATTTTCCTAATCCCTCCAAAGCAAAATATTCGCATTGTATAGGGATAATTACAGAATCGCATGCTGTTAGGGAGTTTAGCGTAATTAAACCAAGTGATGGGGCGCAATCAATAATAACAAAGTCGTAATTATCACTTACTTCACTTAGTATTTTCTTCATCATATTTTCTCGGCTTGGCAAGTTTACCAATTCCAATTCAGCCCCTACTAAATTGATATGGGCTGGCAAAAGAAAAAGATTAGGAGTTTTGGTTTTTAAGATGATGTCTTTTGCCTTTACTTTTCCCAATAAACATTCATAGATTCCCTTTTTTATATTTTTAGGGTTATACCCAACACCAGAGGTGGCATTGGCTTGTGGATCCGCATCTAATAAAAGTACTTTTTGCTCTAATACTCCTAGCCCTGCCGCCAAATTCATTGCGGTTGTAGTTTTTCCTACTCCTCCTTTTTGGTTTGCTATTGCTATTATTTTTGCCATTTGTGATATTAGGATTTAAGAATTAAGAATACGAATATAAACTTTGATAAAAATACAATCAAATACATATAAAAGGCATTTATGCAAAAGAGAATTATTAACAAAAAACAGAAAAGTTATTAAATAAAAACAGCCCATAGATGGGCTGCTCTTTGTTGCGTGAGTCTGTTTTTGAAGTTTTAATCTACTTACTCAACCTTAATCTTCTTTCTCCTTATTTTCAGGAGTGTCTTCTTCTTTTTCTTTTAAATCCTCATTTCCTAAATCATCAAAACTTACTTCTGTAAAATCAGTAGTTGGACCTTCTGCTTCCTCTTCTTTCTTTTCTTCTTTTAGAACTTCTACTGTCTTTTCTTCTTCTTTGTTTTCAGTTCTATTTAATGAAATAATATCCTCTCCTTTTTCTTTTATAATATAATCTGTAAATTCACTTAAAGCATCCTTGAAATTACCAAAATCTTCTTTGTAAAGGTAAATTTTATGTTTTTTATAAAAAGGAGTTCCATCCTCATTAAAGTCCCTTTTACTTTCGGTCATTGTTAAATAATAATCTCCCGCTCGTGTGGATCGCACATCAAAGAAATAAGTCCTTCTGCCGGCTCTTACTGCCTTGGAAAATATTTCTTCTATCTCTCTTTTTTCTCCCATTTTCTTCTCTTTTTGGTTTGTAAATAGTCCACAAAGCTATGAAATTATTTTTAAAAGCAAATTAGCTTTCTTTTTTGTCTTGTTTTGTAAAGATATCGTAATAGAATCCTTTGCTGTTTATTAAGCTTTTGTGGTCTCCTTTCTCTGTTAGTTTTCCATCTTCTAATACAAGGATTAAGTCTGCATTTTGTATGGCTGAAATTCTATGACTAATAATGATAGTTGTTCTTTTGCTTGTTTCATTTTTAAGGTTCGCTAATATTTTTTGTTCTTTATTAGAGTCTACTGCCGAAAGACAATCATCAAAAATAAAGATAGATGGTGATTTGTAAATTACCCTTGCAATAGCGATTCTCTGTCTTTGTCCGCCAGAGAGTTGCACGCCTCTTTCACCAACAATTGTTTTGTATTTTTCAGGAAGCCGTTTTATATCAGAAGTTATCTCAGCAGTTGCCGCTACTTTCGTTATCTTTTGCTGACTAATTTCATCACTACCAAAAGAAATGTTTTCTTCAATAGTGCCAGAAAAAAGATAACCATCTTGTGGCACATAGCCAATTGCTTTTCGGAGTGAATATAGATTAAGATTTTTTAATTTCTTCCCTCCTAAATAAATAGCCCCATTTTCAGCATCATAAATTCTGCAAATAAGATTTGCGATAGTCGATTTTCCACAGCCAGTTTTACCAAATATTGCCAAGGTAGAACCTTCTTTAATTTTAAAACTAATATTTTTTAAAGCAGCAATTCCTGTATCTGGATAGGTGAATGACACATCCTTAAATTCTATATCACCTTTTATTGGTGTTTGCGCATTGGTATAATTTACAATTTCCGATTTAGTATTGAGGAATTCATTAATCCTTTCTTGGGATGCTGCCGCTCTTTGAATAAGAGAAGTAACCCAACCCACTGAGGCTACTGGCCAGGATAGCATGTTTACATAGATAATGAATTCAGCAATATTTCCTGTTGTGATATTTCCCATTATCGCCTGTTTGCCTCCAAAATAAACAGTTAGTATTGTGCTAAGTCCAATCATAAAAATAATGAGCGGGAAAAATAAAGCATCTATTTTAACTAATTTCAGATTTTTACCGGTATACTCTTCACAAAGCATGTCAAATTTATGGGCTGAATTTGCTTCATTTCTGAATGATTTTAAAATATTAATTCCTGAAAAAGTTTCTTGCGAAAAAGTAGTAAGCACCGATAATTGCTGCTGCACTTTCTCGCTTCTTTTGTTCATGATATTACTGACATAATAGACCGAAATTGCCAATAGCGGAAGAGGGAGTAAAACATAAACAGAAAGTGTTGGGCTTATTCGAAACATAGTGGTAATTACCAAACAAAATAGCGTAACAATATTGATGGCATACATTAGTGTCGGCCCTAAATACATCCTTACTCTACTTACATCTTCTGTGATTCTATTCATCATATCGCCAGTGTTGTTTTGCTTATAAAATGTAATACTCAAATTCTGATAGTTCTTATATATTTCATTTTTCAAATCAAACTCTATTTTTCGAGACATTACAATTATGGTTTGTCTCATAAAAAACATAAACACCCCTTTTAGTAGAGCAAAAAGTACAATCAATCCTCCATAGTAAATTAAGATGGATGAATACTCTCCAGAATCAGTAGGCGTTTGAGTCATTATTAATTTTACACTATCGAATGCTTTTCTTACAAATTCAGCAGGGTAGAGGGCAAAAACATTAGAGATGAAAATAAATATAAAACCAAGTGATAGCCGATAACGGTATTTCCAAAAGTACTTATTAAGGTATGCTAAATGCTTCAATTTAAGTTGTTTTTATTTTGCTGTACGGAATAAAATCCGTAATTTTGCAAGCCGTTTTTCTTCTGCCCAAAAGTAGAAATTATCTGTGAAATAGAGCAGAAAATAAAATTTAAAAACCATAAAAAAATGATTGAATTAAGCGGACTGAATGTAAGTGAGAAGCAAAAAAGTATCATTTTAGACAAAATGGACAAAATGGGACATGAACAAGTCGTATTTTGTAAAGATAAAAAAACAGGGTTAAAAGCAATAATAGCAATTCACAATACCACAATGGGCCCTTCACTTGGAGGGGTGAGAATGTGGAATTATAAAAATGAATTGGAAGCTCTTGAAGATGTATTGCGATTATCAAGAGGAATGACTTACAAGGCTGCAATTTCAGGATTGGAATTAGGAGGAGGAAAAGCCGTAATTATTGGTGACGCAAGATTTGAAAAATCAGAAGCTCTTTTGCGTAGGTTTGGACAATTTGTAGAAAGTTTAGGCGGAAAATATATTACAGCTGAGGATGTAGGTATGGGTCCGAAAGATATGGAATACATCAAAATGGAAACTAATCATGTTACGGGAACAGTGGAGGAATTAGGTGGAAGTGGTGACCCTTCACCCGTTACAGCCTTTGGTGTTTATATGGGAATGAAGGCGGCAGCAATGTATCGTTGGGGAAGCGATAGCCTAAAAAGGAGAAGGATATTGGTACAAGGTATTGGGCATGTTGGATCGCATTTGGTTAAGCATTTGTCAGAAGAAAAAGCGAACATTTTTATTAATGACATAAACAAAGAGAGATTAAATTTTGTATCTGAAAAATATGACACAAAAGTAGTTGAAGCAGAGGCTATTTTTGATTTGAATATGGATATTTATTCTCCATGTGCATTAGGAGCGACACTAAATACAGAAAATATTAATAAATTGAAATGTGAAATAATAGCAGGTGCTGCAAATAATCAATTGGCTGATGAGAATATTCATGCCAGCCAGCTGAAAGAAAGAGGGATTATTTATGCTCCTGATTTTTTGATTAATGCTGGCGGTCTTATCAATGTTTATTCTGAGATAAAAGGATTCTCCAGAGAGAAATCCTTAGAGGAAACCAAGAATATTTATAACACTACTTTGGAAATACTCAACAAAGCTGAACAGGATGATACAACCACAAATGAGGCAGCAATTAGTATTGCTGAACAAAGGTTAGAAGCATATAGTAAAAGATAAAAATTAAGTTCTTAAAAATGATAAACAGAAGGCATATTCGGTTGAAGGTCATGCAGTCTTTGTATGCATATTTTACTTCAAAAGACCAAGATTTAGCTAAGGCACAAAAAAAGATGCTAAGGCAAGCCGATAGTATTATCCATCTTTATTTTCTTTTATTATCCCTACCCCTTGCTTTGGCTCAATTCTCAAAAGAGTTTCTGAATAAACAAAAGAACAAGTACTTTCCTACGGATGCAGATAAAAATGCGAATGGAAAGTTTGCTGACAATCATATTATAAGATTGATTGCAGAAGATGAGGTTTTATTAAGTCAGATTAATAAAGTTTCTGGGCTTTGGCTTAATAACGACCATGATATAATTCGAAAATTATTTGTAAAGATTTGGAGATCTGATTTGTATAAAGCGTATACTATTTCAAGCCAATCTTCTTTCAAAGAAGATAAAGAATTTTTACTTTCTGTTTTTGATAATTTCATCATTGATGATGAACTTTTGCATCATATTCTAGAGGAAGAGAGTATTTTTTGGATGGATGATTTGCCTTTTGTGGCCAATATTGTTTATAGTCAGATAAAGGCAACTGAAATAGGAGTGAGTCGTATTATTGCAACGGCTGTATTTAAAAACAATGATGACAAAACTTTTGCGGAGAAACTTTTTAACAAAACGATAATTAATCATAAAGAATTTGAAAATATTATTTCTAAAAGGGCGAAAAACTGGGATTTGGATAGGATTGCATCAATGGATCAAATTCTTATTATGATGGCTTTGTGCGAACTAATTTATTTTGATGAGATCCCTGTAAAAGTTACACTAAATGAATATATTGAAGTTGCAAAATATTATAGCACTATCAATAGTAAAAGCTTCATAAATGGCATATTAGATAAAGTAATAAGTGAGTATACAAAATCAGGAAAAATTAAAAAAGTAGGGAGAGGTCTTTTAGAATAATTTATAAATTTGTAAAAATAAAAAATGAAAATAATTAAGATAATATTATACCTATTGATGACAGCAAACTTTGCTTGTAATGATTTGGCAAAAAAAGCTGACACTTGGAAAAAAGAACGAATTTCAGCCAATTTAGTAAATAACCCAATTACAGCACAACAGGTTAAACAAGAAGGACCACTTCCAGAATTGTCCTTTGAAAAATTAAGTCATAATTTTGGAGAAATTATTCAAGGAGAATCCGTTTCACATCAATTTGTTTTTACCAATACTGGTCATGGCGATTTAATAATTAGTAATGCAAAGGGGAGTTGTGGCTGCACTGTTCCTAAGTGGCCAAGAAAGCCGATTGCTCCTGGTGAAGAGGCAGAGATAAAAGTAACTTTTAATAGTAATGGGCGTGAGGGAGAACAGAAAAAAACGGTAACTTTGGTTACAAATGCCATACCAAATACAATAGTATTAACTATAAGCGGGCGAGTAATTGCGTCCAAAAAACAAATAAACTAATGAATATGATTTTATTACAAGCAGGAACAGGAAGCACATCACTTATCTTTTTTATGCTCATTTTTGCAGTGATGTATTTTTTTATGATTCGTCCACAAATCAAGAAACAGAAAAAAGAAACTGCTTTTCGTGAAGCATTAAAGGTAAGCGATAAAGTAGTAACTATTGGCGGTATTCATGGGAAAATTTCTGAAATTGGTAAAGCTACAATAGTACTTGATGTACATGATTCAGGTAAATTAAAAGTAGAAAAATCTGCTATTTCAATGCTGGCACAAACTGAGATACAAAGCTAAGATGTATAAAAAATTGCAAGTGTTATTTGGGCGAATAACAACATTCTTGCATTTGAATAAAAAGATAAGCAAGTATTTTATTTTTTTATTGGTTTCTCTGGCTTTTTGGTTTCTAACGGTAATGAGTAAGGAGTATGAGGCCTCTATTTTTATTCCTATTAATTATACTGATTTCCCAGAAAGCAAACATCTTGTAAATCAACCAGAAAAACAACTGGAGTTAAAAGTGAAATCCTACGGATTTTATTTATTAAATCAAAGACTTTTAAAAACAAAACCCCTTGTTATTCCGATAAATTCATTGACGGAAATAAAAATAAAAAATTATAGCCAAAAGCAGTGGGTTGTAAGACAACATTATAAAAAATTATACAAATTACTTTCTTCCGATATTAAGATTTTAAGCACTACCCCTGATACTTTATTTGTTCGCTTTCAGCAAAAAAAGAGTAAAAAAGTAGCTGTTGTTTTTAGCGGTAATCTCTACTTTAGTTCTCAATGCCGATTAAAAGATAAGATTCAACTTGCCCCTGATAGTGTTTTTGTTTTCGGAACAAATGAGAGCCTTTCAGAAATTAATTTTATTGAAACAGATGCTGTTGTTTTTGACAAAGTAGAAAAAGGCATAGAACAAGACATTGATTTATCTGATATTAATGGAATTTCTTTTTCTGAGAAAAAAGTACAAATTTCTTTTGAAGTAGAAAAATTTACAGAAAAAATTATAGATCTTACGCTAGATCCTATAAATGTACCTAAAGGATATAAAATAAAATTTTATCCACCAAAAGTAGAGGTTGTAACTACTGTTGCTTTTGCCGATTACGATAAGCTTGGACCTTCTTTTTTTGTAGCAGAAGTGGATGTAAATAATTTAGAAGAAAAAGATAAATTGGAAGTGTTGTTAAGAAAACAACCACCTTTTGCTGATGTGGTAAAAATTAAACCAAGCAGAGTGGAGTTTTTGTTGATTGAGAGGTAATTAGTTCTAACAACTATTCTTATCTTTACCACATGCATTTTTTAGATACACTAATAGAGTATTTGAAGGGGGTTGGCCCTTTGAGAGCTGAACTCTTAAAAAAGGAATTAAGCATTTTTACTTTTTCTGATTTATTGCATTTTTGTCCTTTTCGCTATACCGACAGAAGTGTTATTCATAAAGTATCAGAGCTAAGTGCAGACATGCCATATATTCAGTTAAAAGGAAAGATTATTCGTTTTGAGGAAAAAGGACAAAAAAGAGCAAAACGATTGATCGCATATTTTCAGGATGGAACGGGAATTACGGAACTCATTTGGTTTAAAGGTATTCGTTGGATTAAAAAAGGCATAAGAAGGGATACAGAATATTTGGTTTTTGGAAAACCCTCCGCTTATCAAAATAAAATAAATATCGTACATCCTGAAATAGATATTTTTGAAAAACAACAATCTATTTCTTCCTCTTTGCAAGCAGTATATCATTCTACTGAATATTTAAGCAGTAAAGGGCTTAATAGTAGAGGAATACGAAAGCTGATTAAAATTTTACTTCCACAAATAAAGAACAAGATTGAGGAAACATTATCAGAAAATTTACTTAATAAATTAAAACTGCCAAAAAGAGAAGATGCACTAATAAATATTCATTTTCCAACAGATACAAATAAGCTAGAGAGAGCCCAAAAAAGATTAAAATTTGAGGAGTTATTTTTCTTGCAGCTTCACCTTTTGAAAATGAAGCTTACAAGGATAAAAAAACATAAAGGTTTTATTTTTGAAAAAGTAGATAACTATTTTAATAATTATTTCAAGAATCATCTGCAATTTGAATTAACAAATGCACAAAAAAGAGTGCTGAAAGAAATAAGAGCAGATGTAAAAAGAGGGGCTCAGATGAATCGGCTTTTGCAAGGAGATGTTGGTAGTGGAAAAACACTGGTGGCACTACTCAGCATGCTTATGGCAGTGGATAATAACTTTCAGTCATGCATTATGGCGCCAACTGAAATTTTAGCGCATCAGCATTTCAAAAACATATCGCATGAGCTGAAAGAATTAGACTTGAAAGTAGCAATATTAACTGGCTCCACAAAAACAAAAGAACGTAAAGGATTACACAAGCAATTAGAAAATGGTGAAATTGATATACTAATTGGAACACATGCGCTTTTAGAAGATAAAGTAATTTTTAAAAATTTAGGATTTGTAGTTATTGATGAACAACACCGCTTTGGGGTAGTGCAAAGGGCAAAACTCTGGAAAAAAAACACAACTCCTCCACACATCTTGGTGATGACGGCAACCCCAATTCCAAGGACACTTTCTATGACGCTTTATGGTGATTTGGATGTATCGATAATTAATGAGTTACCTCCTGGAAGGAAAGAAATAAAGACACTTTGGCGCTCGGATAGTAGCAGATTGAAAGTGAATAAATTTATGCACGAACAAATTGCTTTAGGCAGACAAATCTATATTGTTTATCCGCTTATTCAAGAGAGCGAAAAGTTGGATTATAAATATTTAATGGATGGTTTTAAAGCAATTTCAGTAGAGTTTCCAATGCCAAAGTTTCAAGTAAGTGTAGTGCACGGACAAATGAAGTCGGAAGATAAGCAGTATGAAATGAAACGCTTTTCAGAAGGGGTAACCAACATAATGGTGGCAACTACCGTTATTGAGGTCGGAGTAGATGTGCCTAATGCAAGCGTAATGGTAATTGAAAGCGCTGAACGATTTGGACTTTCGCAACTACATCAATTAAGAGGAAGGGTTGGTAGAGGTAGTAAGCAATCTTATTGTGTGCTTCTAAGCGGACATAAAATTAGTAATGAAGGTAGATTGCGACTGGAAACCATGGCTACTACCAATGATGGCTTTAAAATTGCAGAAGTGGATTTAAAATTAAGAGGTCCTGGCGATATGATGGGTACTAGGCAAAGCGGTATGCTCAATTTCAAGATTGCTGATTTAGTAAAAGATGGAAAAATATTGGAGTTTGCCAGGAATGAAGCAATCAATTTATTAAAAGAAGATGAAAGTTTGGAAAAAGTAGAGAACATTAATATTGCTCGGACTTATAGGTCTTATGCAAAGCAGAGGATGGGATGGAGTAGGATTTCTTAATTTGTGTACAAGCTAATGAATTTGTCAATTGTTTCGTTCTTTTATTGGTTATTTGTTACATTAGTCTTCACTACTTTTTTCAAATCCAGTAAATTCATGGCATTGCTATTAAAGCCACTTATATTGGGCTGAGAAAAACGCAAAGCTTGGTCGTAATAAAGTGGAACAATAGCAGCTTCCTCCATTATCATTTCATCCATTTTTCGGTAAAGTAAGTAGCGAATACTATCCCTTACTTCATGGACAGCTTCTTGGTAGAGTAGGTCGTATATTTCACTTTTAAAGTGGGTATAGTTTGGCCCATTAGGACAAAAGTTTTTAGAATAAAAAAGGGCTAAATAATTTTCTGCATCTGCATAATCAGCAATCCAACTTCCTCTAAAAAAAGATAATTTAGAAGTAGCAACCATTTGCCTGTGCGTGGATGGAGGATTTACTTCAATTTTAATATTTAATCCAATTTCAGATAAGGAGTTCTGGATGTATTCACATAAATCCAAATAAGAAGAAGTAGTACTTAATGTAATTTCCGTACTTAGATCAAATTTACTTTCCTGAATTAACTGTTTTGCTTTTGCAGGATTATAATTGTATCCTTTCAGTTTTTCTGAAAAAGAAGGTAATCCTTTTGGAACAAAACCCTGCACGGCAGGAGTTCCAATATTGTTGCGGAGGAATTTGAGCATTTTTTTCCTATCAAAACCATAATTAATGGCTTGTCTAATTTTAAGCGGTAAAGCATCTTCCATCAAAAAACCCAAATATTCGGTATTCAAATATGGCTGGGACTGTAAAATTATTTTGCCTTTGTATTTTTCCCTCAAACTGCCATCTCTATTTAAAACTTCATCTTTGTATGAACCGTCAATTCCAGATATAAAATCTAGATTTCCTTTGATAAACTCAAGAAAAGCAGCTTGTCTATCCTTTACAAATGTAATGGCAATGGCATCTAAAAATGGAAGTTGCTTCCCATCTTCTTTCTCAAAATAATTCGGGTTTTTTCTGAAAACTAATTTTATCCCATCCTTCCAGTATTGAAATTGAAACGGTCCTGTGCCAATTGGATTTTCTCTGAAATTGGTATTTTTTATGATTTCCTTAGGAACAACTGAGCAATATTGCATGGAAAGAAGTCCTAAAAAAGGAGGGAAAGGTTTTTGCAGATTAATCTCAAAAGTAGAATCGTTTAATGATTTATAGCTTTCTACATTGGAGAGAACCCATGCGCCAGGAGATGCCAATTCTTTATTTTTTAATCTATCAAAACTAAATGTAAAATCGGATGCCACTATCCTTCTTTCCTTTTCAAAAATGGGGTGCGCATGAAAGAATACATTTTTTTGTAAAAAGAAGGTGTAATCCAAGCCATCCTCTGAAATTTCCCATCTTTTTGCAATAGAGGGCATCACTTCCAGATTATTATTTAGTTGAACTAAGCCACTGAAAAGCTGATTGCATGCCCAAATGGTTGCTTGGTCCTTTGCAAAAGCAGGGTCAAGTGTTGCAATACCAGAGGCTTGATTATACCTAAAAATAGATAGATTCTCATCCTGTATATTGTTATCGCAGGACAAAAGAAAGAAGAAGAATAAAAGAAAACCAGATTTAAAATTCATAATAAAAATTAATCTGGCTAAAATTAGAGAATAATTTTTTATCTCATCAAATTTACTTCATAATATATATAAGGAAGTTTAGTATTTAGTAAAATAGTATATTTCGAATTAGAGATTTTACCATTCCCTAAATCCCATAGCCAAGAATTAGGATTCCCTGTTGATAAATCTTGAAACTCTACAACTGCCAAACCACAAGCAGAAGTAGGGCTATTAGTGGAAAAATTAGCCGTAACCTGTGAGTATGCACTATTGCTCATCAACATGGCTATAAGGATTAGGAAAAAGTAAGTAATCTTACTTGTATTAAGATTAAATTTTATTTTGAAGAAATAGTGTAGTAAAATTAGTGACATCATATTTTGTGGGTTTTAGTTGCTATATATTTTAAAAACGAAAGAATTGAATCAAAGGTTACAAAAGTGAAATTTGAGAAAGGTTTTTCTACTTTTGTAGCATGAACAAAACGGTGGCATTTTATACTTTAGGATGTAAACTAAATTTTTCAGAAAGTTCCACTATTGGAAGACAATTAAGCGCTATTGGATTTACAAAAATCAACTTTAATCAAAAGGCTGATTTGTATGTAATTAATACTTGCTCTGTAACTGAGAATGCCAACAGAGAATGTAGAAGGATTATCCGTAAAGCGAAAAGAATAGCACCTAATTCTAAAGTAATTGTAACTGGTTGTTATGCACAATTAAAACCTGTGGAGATAACAGCAATTAATGGAGTAGACATGATTTTAGGAGCAAATGAAAAGTTCAATATTCCAAAACTTCTTAGTAGCAAAAAAAGGAAGGAAAAAATTAATGGATGTGAGATAAATCATTTGGATTATCATGATTCTTTTTCTTTGAATGACAGAACTCGTTCATTTCTTAAAATTCAGGATGGTTGCAATTATCCCTGTACCTATTGTACTATTCCTCTTGCAAGAGGAAACAGTAGATGTGATAGTATAGAAAATATCATAAAAAATGCTGAAGA
>DASCPP010000020.1:0-7242 GCA_036012565.1 Flavobacteriales bacterium
AGGAATAATAATATGATTGTAATTATTTTCCTCCGCAATTGATTTTAGTTTTCCTCCAGAAGTTATTATACAAACTTCTGCATTTCTGCTTTGACATTTTTCTAAAGCATATATAGTTTCTTCCGTATTTCCAGAATAAGAATTAGCAATAACCAGAGTGTGTTTATTTACAAAATTTGGGATGCTATAATCTTTAGTTGAAGTAATTGGAACTTTTGATTTTGATGAAACAATATCGTTTACAATAGTACCTCCAATTCCAGACCCCCCCAAACCACAAATAAGGATGTTGTCAATTTTCTTATCAGATTTTTTTAAATCTGAATTTTCTCCAATTCCCATAGCATCTCTTAAATGATTGGTAAAATCATTGATATAATCGTTCATTTTCATAATAAATATCGTTTAAAGTTGTATTAAATAAGTCCGTTAAAAGAAGTCGAAAATACGAAATAATAGGATAATAGAATTCCTATATTTGTAAAAAATTTATAGTATGAAAAGAGAACTTTCAGAACAAGAAATAGTTAGAAGAGAATCTTTACAAAAACTAAGAGAATTAGGAGTAGAGCCTTATCCAGCTGAAATGTTTGATGTAAACACTACATCCAAACAGATTCTAGAAAGCTATAAAAAGGAGAGCGAATTAGATGTTGTTATTGCGGGAAGATTAATGAGCAGAAGAATCATGGGGAAGGCCTCTTTTGCAGAAATTCAGGATAGAGATGGTAGAATTCAGATTTATGTAAATAGAGATGAAATTTGTGAAGGGGAAGATAAAACAATGTACAATACGGTATTTAAGAAGCTATTGGATATAGGAGATATTATTGGGATTAAAGGCGTGGTGTTTACGACAAAAGTTGGTGAAATTTCAGTAAAGGTAAAAGAACTTATAGTTTTAACCAAGTCGTTAAGACCATTGCCGCTTCCTAAAGCAGATGCTGATGGAACGGTTCATGATTCCTTTACTGATCCTGAAAAAAGATACAGACAAAGATATGTGGATTTGGTTGTGAATCCAGATGTGAAAGATGCATTTATTAAGAGAACGCAACTAACAAATTCAATGCGATCCTTTTTAAATGAAAAAGGATATTTGGAAGTAGAAACGCCAATACTACAACCTCTTTATGGTGGTGCTGCAGCTCGTCCTTTTAAAACATACCATAACACTTTGGATATGGAATTATATCTTAGGATTGCAAACGAACTTTATTTAAAAAGATTAATCGTTGGCGGTTTTGATGCGGTGTATGAATTTTCGAAAGATTTCAGAAATGAGGGGATGAGCCGTTTTCATAATCCAGAATTTACGCAAATGGAATTATATGTGGCTTACAAAGATTATACTTGGATGATGGATTTGGTTGAAGAAATGGTAGAAAAAATTGCAATGGATTTACACGGGACCACTGAAGTTCAGCTTGGCGAAAACAAAATTAACTTTAAAAGACCATGGAAAAGATATACCATGTATGAAGCGATTGAACATTTTACAGGAATTAATGTTTCAAAAATGGATGAAACTACTATGACTGAAACGGCTAAAAAATTAGGTGTTGAAGTGGATAAAAGCATGGGAAGAGGAAAATTAATTGATTGTATTTTTGGAGAAAAATGTGAAGAGCAATTAATACAGCCAACATTCATTACTGATTATCCTATGGAGATGTCTCCTCTAGCTAAAAAACACCGAGAACAAGAAGGTTTGGCAGAGCGTTTTGAAGCTATTTGTAACGGAAAAGAAATCTGCAATGCATTTTCTGAATTAAACGATCCGATCGACCAAAGAGCAAGATTTGAAGAGCAATTAGAGTTAAGTAAAAGAGGAGATGAAGAAGCAATGGTTTTAGATGAGGATTTTTTAAGGGCTATTGAATACGGAATGCCACCAACTGCAGGTTTGGGTATTGGCATTGATAGGTTGAGCATGATTATGACCAATAGCAACTCTATACAAGAGGTCTTATTTTTCCCACAAATGAAAGTGGAAAAAAATACAGAGTCAGAAACTACCGACTAATTATTTTGAAAAAGAATTCTAAAATAGCAGTAATTGGAGGGGGTAGTTGGGCAACCGCCATTGTTAAAATGTTAGGTGAAAATGTAGAATCTGTTTTGTGGTGGATGCGAAATAAAGATGCGATTACTCACATTCAAAAATTCGGACACAACCCAAATTATATTAGTTCGGCAGAGCTTAAAAAATCAAAGATCAAACTTTCTTCCGACATAAATGAAATTGTAAAAGTGGCAGATTGTTTAATTTTAGCAATTCCTTCTGCCTTTGTAAAAAGCACCCTAAAACAAATTAAATTTCCAATAAAAGATAAATTTATTGTTTCTGCTATAAAAGGAATTGTTCCTGAAAACAACACCATTATCGGAGAATTTTTGCATAACCAATATGAAGTAGATTTTGATAATATATGTGTTTTGACAGGACCTTGTCATGCGGAAGAAGTAGCTTTGGAACGACTTTCTTATCTTACAATTGCTTCACAAGATTTGAAAAAAGCAAATTGGTTTGCTGGAAAAATTACTTGCCGATATATAAAAACTAATGTATCAGATGATATTTACGGAACAGAATATGCGGCAGTGCTTAAAAATGTAATTGCTTTAGCAGGCGGTATTTGTCATGGTTTGGGTTATGGAGATAATTTCCAAGCGGTACTTGTTTCCAATGCCATTAGGGAAATAAAATGCTTTGTAGACACGGTTCATCCAATAGAAAGAGATATAAAAGAATCGGCATATTTAGGAGACTTACTGGTAACAGCTTACTCTCAATTTAGTAGAAACAGAACTTTTGGAGAAATGATTGGCAGGGGGTATAGCGTAAATGCCGCACAGATGCAACTCAAAATGGTAGCGGAGGGCTATTATGCAGTAAAGTGCATAGACGAAATAAATGCAAAACAAAAAATAGAAATGCCAATTACTGAGGCGGTTTACAATATTTTATACGATAAAAAATCTCCTAAAAACCAAATGCGATTATTGGCGGATAGGTTGAATTAGTAAAGCTTTACTCTTTCCAATTCTTCTTTATTTCTTATCCATTTTACTAATTATATAGCCATGACTTATTGCTAACTCCTCTAGTTTGTAATTTCCAAATTTTGAATCTAGGGGTATTTCTTTCAAAGCTTCAACACTTCCTTCTCTTATTTCTTCATCTGTTATGGGAATCATGAGCTTTCTGTATATTTCTTTATAATCTTTGAATCGCATCCTATTTTGTGGTTGAATGGAATTATCGATCCAACCCCAAGCTTGATCACTAAACCTTAAAAAATTATAAATATTGATTGATTGGTCAAAATGGGCAAAATGATCTGACATATCAATAAAGTGGCTCATTACCCCATTTGGGTGAATGACGCTCTTGAATTCAATCAATATAGAATTTAGTACAGTTTTTGGGATGTGTTCAAATGTATTGTTTGAACATATTAAGTCTATATAATTTGCCTCAAAAGGGGTGTTTCTTGCATCACCAATCCAGTTATTCAAGTTTAATTGTTGGCACATAGAACTTAACCCCTCTTGATTATCCATTGCTAATATTTTAAGCGTATTCCAGTTTTCTTCATTAATTATTGGTAAGAATTTCTTCAACTCCCCTTTTTGACGCCATTCAATAAATTTATTACAAGTAATTTTAAGGCTCTCCTTAGACATCCAATTACTTAAATCTAATGTAAAAATATTTTTCAAATCACTTAAAAATAAAGCAATTGGAACAATAGGATACCATCCTGTTCCTAACTCTAAAACAGTGCATTCTTTCAAATCTTTATCGGAGTATGTCTTAAAAAAACGCAAATGGTCGCTTGCATGAGTAATTTTATATTCAAAATATTCATCCGTTAAAGTTACCCCTTTCGTTATATTTTTCTGAAACCAGTAATTTATCTTTTCCTTCTTGGGTAAAAAAGAAATTGCTTTTTGAGCAATTGCTTTCATCTGCCATTTTGCAATCATATTTTTCTTTATTTATCTTATTTAGTAATAATTAGTTAATCGTAATAATACAAAAAATTACTGCTTTAAAATCTTCTCAGTCTTGCCCTTCCCAATCAACTTTTCCAATTCATCTTTTTTGGCTTGCCTCACTTTTTTTACTGAACCAAAATGAGCGATAAGGAGTTCTGCCGTTTTTGGACCTATTCCAGCTATTTTATCTAATGAAGTCCCAAAGCTATCTTTCCCTCTTTGCTTACGGTGGTGCGAAATGCCAAAGCGGTGGGCTTCATCTCTTAGTTGTTGTATTAGCTTTAAACTTTCAGAGCGCTTGTCCAAATAAAGTGGTACACTATCCCCTGGAAAATAGATTTCTTCCAAACGTTTGGCAATACCAATAATAGCTATCTTCCCTCTCAGCTTTAATTTTTCTAAACTTTTTACTGCCGAACTGAGTTGTCCCTTCCCCCCATCAATTACTATGAGTTCTGGCAAAGGATGTTCTTCTTCCAAAAGGCGTTTATATCGCCTATATACCACCTCTTCCATACTTGCAAAATCATCAGGGCCAACCACTGTTTTAATATTGAAATGACGATACTCTTTTTTGCTTGGGGTTGCATTTTTAAACACCACACAAGCAGCAACTGGGTTTGCGCCTTGTATATTGGAATTATCAAAACATTCAATATGTCGTGGACGTTCTAACATTCGTAAATCTTTTTGTAATTGTTCCAAAATACGCTTATTATCTTGTCGCGCCACATTATTTATTTTTCGTTTTTGATGTTCCAATTGCATATATTTTGCATTTCGCAAACTAAGGTCAATCAATTTTTTCTTATCACCAATTTTAGGGATTGTAATGCTTAGGGTTTCCCAAACATTTTCTAAAGAATGTGAGCAATAAATATCTTTTGAAGTAGAACTAACCCTTTGCCGTATCTCTACTATTGCGAGTTGTAATAATCCTTCTTCAGTTTCTTCTAATTTCTTTTTAAGCTCCATTGTATATGCCTGAACAATAGCTCCAGAATTTATTTTCATATAATTAACAAAGGCCGTATCTTCATCTGAAATAATTGTAAATACATCTACATCATTTATCTTAGGATTTACAATAGTTGATTTTGCTTGATAGTTTTTTAGAAGATCAATTTTATTTTTTACTGATTGAGCTTTTTCATATTCTAACTCTTTTGAATACTGTAGCATTGCATCTTTTAAATGTTGGATTACAGATTTTATATCTCCTTTAATAATTTGCTTTATATGTTCTATTCCAATTTGATATTTGCTTAATGTTTGCTCTCCAATACAAGGCCCTAAACAATTCCCCATATGGTATTCCAAACAAACTTTAAATTTTTCTACTTTAATATTTTTTTCAGATAAATTATAAGTACAATTTCGTAAAGGATACAATTGATGAAAAAAATCAAGAAGGGTTTTTACTAAGCGTACAGAAGTGTAAGGTCCAAAATATTCTGATCCATCTTTTACTACATTTCGTGTTTGAAAAACCCTAGGAAATGGCTCGTTTTTAATGCAAATCCAAGGATAAGTTTTTCCATCTTTCAACATCACATTATACTTTGGCTGATGCTTTTTGATAAGATTGTTTTCCAAAAGCAAAGCGTCCATTTCAGAAGCGACAACTACATATTCTATATTAAAAATTTTACTTACAAGAATCCGTGTTTTCCCGTGTTCTTGTTTTTTAGTAAAGTAGGAACTTACTCGTTTTTTTAAGTTTTTGGCCTTTCCGATATAAAGCAAATTTTCATTTTTATCGTAAAAGCAATAAACTCCAACTTTTTGAGGAATGTTGTTTAGTAAGGCTTTTATATGCTTAGTGGTGGGCATTACCTACTTAGGACAACCACTTTTTTGAAGCGTTCGGTATTTCCATTTTCAGAGAAAACTTCCATCCAAACAATATATATTCCTGTATTTAATTGTAAGCCATCTTCTGATGTTCCATCCCAACTGTCATTCCCTTCATTTCCAATCATTTTATTGTTTAGGATGTTTTTTGCCAATCTTCCTTCATCATCAAAAACCTTTATTGAAGCCATTAAATTATTTTCATTGAAATTCCAATTGATAGAGCAGATGTCTTTATAACCATCATTATTTGGGGTAAATGATTTTGGTTCGATATTTATCTCTCCAATACTTTGTGTGATGAGCTGCTGAGAGTTTTTATAAGTAGGCGTTCCAAAGCCAACAGTACTTGCGGCTGAATGCCAGTCATTTCTATCAAAACTCAACCGTTCCAAACTTATACCATCTATACTTTCTAAAAGTGAGAAATGCATATCTTCACTATAAGCAAAAGCATCTATTATTTGGTTTAAGGATTGATGTACTATACAAATTGTTCCTTCATCATTTGAAAAAGTAGGCATGCTTTCAACTTCAATAAAGCTGTAAGGGGTCTCACAATAATATTGCGACTTTACTTTTGCTGAATCTGTAGTTAAAACTAAATAAGATTTTGGAGCAAAAAGGGTAGCTTCTTCTGTAATCGTTTTTGGATTGTCTGTAGCAATTTGATTTCCAAACTCAAAAAAATTAGCAATATTTAATTTGGAAAGATCAAAAAATGAATTTGAATTATTGTAAAGCTCTACATAATCTACTCCATTCTCTTTTGGGTTAAAAAGCACTTCATTTATTATGATTTCCTTTTCAAGGACAGAATCAGGAATGCCAAAATTTAGTGTGTTTGAAAGTAAATTTCCAGAGCAATCAATTAAGTCGTTTGTCGATATTGTATAAGTAGTATTCTCTAAAAAGTTAAAATTGAATGACAAAATGGAAGCATTAAAAAATGGGGAAATAGGGCTGCTTTTTATTGGAGCATTTCCATTAACATTAAAAGATGAATGAGCCCTTAAAATCAGACTGTCCAAATTTTTATTAAAATGAATTTGAACTTTATTACTGTCAACAATAAACGCTTTTGTAATTCTGAAATAAGCAGAATATACGCTTTGTCCAAAAACTGAATTTTGTTTTCCAGGTGTTCCCCCAATATTGGCAATTGATGCCCTCCAATTATTATTCCTTTCACAAAATAGGTTGGGGTTTACCTGCTCAATACTCCAGCCCCCTTCATTTTTATTATCATCATTGTACCATTTATCCGTATAAGAAATTGTATTTATCACTTTTCCATTATTATCTTTTAAGTTCAAGTCTGCACCTCTATTTGTAAGAGAAATAGATGAAAAACCAATTTTTGAAATATTGTTTGAAAAACTA
>DASCPP010000021.1:0-43496 GCA_036012565.1 Flavobacteriales bacterium
AATTTCCGATACAATTTCTGCTTTGGGGGAAGTGACAATTTCAGGGCAAATAGAAAATGAAAATAGGACATTAGCTACCAATTTTAATGGTTTTGTTTTTCCAACAGTTTATGATAAACAGGAGATACTAAGAACTTTGGGGCAAGAAAGTAGCACACCAATGCCGTATAGAAGTCAGAACAACATACTACATAAAGGAAAAGCATCTGTAAGTGGTGGAAATTTTAGTTTCTCCTTTGTAGTGCCAAAGGATATTGCCTACAATTTTGGAAGCGGAAGAATTTCTTATTATGCCGTTTCGAATGATAGTTTAACTGATGCAAGTGGCTTTGATTCAAGTTTTACTATTGGCGGAACTTCTGCCAATATTACGGCAGATTTTGATGGACCAGAAATAGAGCTTTTTATTAATAATGAGCAATTTATTTCTGGTGGAATGACAAATGAAGATCCTTTACTTTTTGCACTACTAAACGATTTTAGTGGCATAAATACAGTCGGCAATGGAATAGGGCACGATATTGTAGCGATTTTGGATGATGAGACTAATCAATCTATTTCTTTAAACGATTATTATTCTGCCGATACCGATAGTTATAAAAGCGGAAGGGTTTCCTATCCTTTTTACGATTTGGAAAAAGGATATCATACTTTGCGGCTAAAAGTGTGGGATGTTTTTAATAATTCTACCGAAAAAGAAATTAATTTTTATGTAACGGATGCTGAAGATTTTACTCTTTCCGATTTGTTTAATTATCCCAATCCTTTTAAAGACAACACAAAGTTCTATTTTCAGCACAACAGAGCTGGAGAACTCCTGGATATAGAGTTGCAGATTTCTGATTTATCTGGCAGAATCGTCGCTACTATAAAGGATAACATTTATGATAATGGCTATAGAATAGGACCAATTAATTGGAATGGAACTACAAATTCTGGGGAGAAATTAGGTGCTGGAATTTATGTTTATCGCTTTAATGTTAAAGCGGAAGATGGTACTTTAGAAAGTAAAGCAGAGAAACTAATAATATTAAGATAATAAAAGCGTTATAGCCATCAATAAAAAGATATATATTTGCCAACCTAAAATAAATTTAAGAATGAGAAAGATTTTTTTGACAGTTTTCGTCTTTGCACTTTGCATACAAGTAATTGCACAAGATGCAATGCACAGAGACGATCAATTGAACACTATTACTACTTCCGTTCCGTTTCTCATTATTGGGCCCGATTCCAGAAGTGGTGGAATGGGAGATGTTGGGGTTGCATCTTCTCCTGATGCTAATTCTATCCATTGGAATCCCGCAAAGTATGCTTTTGTTAAGGATGATATGGGAATTGCTATAAATTATGTGCCATGGCTAAGAAATTTAGTTCCTGATATCTCTCTTGCATATCTTTCTGGATATTTTAAAAGAAACGATAATGAAACTATTGGCTTTTCCCTTAGGTATTTCTCCTTAGGAGATATTACATTTACAAATAATAATGGAGATGAAATTGGGCAATACAACCCAAATGAATTTGCAATTTCAGGAGCTTATGCTCGTAAGCTTTCTGATTATTTTTCCATTGCTATTGCAACAAGATATATTCGTTCAGATCTTACTGGAGGCCAAACACTTACTGGGTCAGGAAATATGTCAACACATGCAGGACAATCTATTGCTGCTGACATTTCTGGTTATTTTAATAAAGAAGTGCGTATTGTAAAAAAAGATTTTGATTGGGCAATAGGGCTAAATATCTCCAATCTGGGAAATAAAATTTCCTATACTGAAACAGCAATAAGAGATTTTATTCCAATCAATATGCGTTTTGGAACTTCTATTGGAACTGATTTTGATGACTACAATAAAATGTTAATTGAATTTGATGTAAATAAATTATTGGTTCCGACACCACCTTCAAGAGATCCTGAAACTGGAGAAATAAATGGAGGTATGGATCCAGATGTATCAGTTGTGAATGGTGTGTTTCAATCTTTTTGGGATGCACCAGGAGGGTCGAAAGAAGAATTCAGAGAAATTAATTATTCAACTGGTCTAGAATATTGGTATAACGAACAGTTTGCTGTTAGGGCAGGGTATTTCTACGAGCATCCAACAAAGGGTGCTAGGCAATTTTTTACTATGGGAGCAGGTGTAAAATACAGTGTTTTTGTTTTGGATTTTTCCTATTTAATTGACGCTAGTAGTTCAATTAATGGTTCTAATCCTTTAGCAAATACTTTACGCTTTTCCATGACTTGGAATCTAGGAGAAATAGCTAACTCAAATTAATTATGAAATCCAGGATTGGTTTTGGTTTTGATGTGCATCAGTTGAAAGATGGGCTTGACTTTTGGCTTGGGGGTATTATCGTTCCTCACAGCAAAGGAGGTTTAGGACATTCTGATGCTGATGTTTTAATTCACAGTATTTGTGATGCACTATTAGGTGCAGCAAATTTAGGTGATATTGGTAAATATTTCCCCGATAATGATCCCAAATACAAAGGGGTTGATAGTAAAATTTTGCTAAAAGAAGTAATGAAATTAATTCGTGAAAAAGGATATGAATTAGGAAATGTTGATTCAACTATTTGTTTGCAGAAACCAAGAATTGGTCAATTTATTCCTGAAGTGCAAAAAGTATTAGCCAGTTGTATGGGGGTTGATAGAGATCTGGTTTCAATAAAAGCTACTACAACTGAGGCCTTAGGTTTTGTTGGAAGGGAAGAAGGTGTTTCTGCTTATGCTACTGTGCTTATACAGAAAATCTAAAACCCTAGATTCTTTTTTTGTTTATCATCCCTTAGGTAGACTTGCATTCTTGCTTTGGCACAAACAATCTCTTTTTTATTGATAGCATTAACAGTATGCCAAATCTCAACTTTTCCCTCTTTATCTAATTTTTCTTCAACAATTAGGATGTCCTCCTCTGTTATTTTAAAATGAAGTTTTAGTGTGCTATCTGCAGGTTTTAGATATTGTATTTCTGCTGATTTTAACCAGATAATCAACTTCCTTCCTTTGTTTGCAAAAATATGATAATACATTGTAGGGAAATAAGGATCACAAGCGGAAAAGATACTTCCTCCAAAAATAGTTTTATGAAAGTTCATATTAAAAAGAGCCCTTCTTAGCACTACTCTCATTTCCAGAAAATCGTCAGAGATCTCTTTTAAAACGATTCTATTAAATAATAAAGGAGGAAAAATATTTAAAATAAACTTGAGCAGAAATCTTGACACTTGCATATTGCAAAAATAAAAAACCCCACTCAAAAAGAGCAGGGTTTTAAAATTTTGATTTTTATTTAATTAGTGATTTGCTAAATAATCAGCTACACTTTCATGCGTTCCTTGCATTGCATCATCTCCTTTATTCCAGTTTGCTGGGCAAACTTCACCATTCTCTTCAAAATGTTGTAATGCGTCTACCATTCTTAAAGCTTCATCAACATTTCTTCCCAAAGGGAAATTATTAACGATTTGGTGCTGAACGACACCTTTCTTGTCAATCAAGAAAAGTCCTCTGAATGCAATCATAGGTCCTGTTGAATACATATTATCATTTTCATCTAATTCATAATCTCCAGATAAAACGCCAAAATTTACTGAGATAGTTTTATCTGTATCTGCAACTAAAGGATAAGTAACTCCTTTAATTCCACCATCTTCTTTTTCCATTTGTAACCAACCCCAGTGCGATTGCTCCGTGTCTGTTGAACAAGCAACTACTGCACAACCTCTAGATTCAAACTCAGATAATTTGTTTTGGAAAGCAAATAATTCTGTTGGACAAACAAATGTAAAATCCATTGGGTAGAAAAAGAATAAAACGGCTTTCTCCCCTGCAAATTGATCTAAAGAATAATTCTCTACTATTTGGCCTCCATTTACAACAGCTGATGCTGAAAATGATGGTGCTTTTTTACCTACTAGTACTGACATAGTTTTTTGTTTTTTTTAGGTATTAATTTTGAAATGCAAAAATAGAATAAAAGATGATAAACTATTAGTTAAAGAAACAAATTTTAGTTTATTTTTACTCGAACTTAAGAAATAGAGAATTATCAAAAAATACATAACAGAATTTATTGGAACATTTTTTTTAGTTTCAGTGATTGGTTTAACGGCAAATCCTATTGCTATTGGTGCAATAATTGCTATTATGGTGTATGTGGGTATTCATATATCTGGGGCACATTACAATCCGGCTGTAACTGTTGCTATGATTATTAGAAGATTAACAAGTCCAAAAGAAGCCGTTTATTATATACTTTCTCAGCTGATTGGAGCATTTTTGGCAGCACTTTTTGTATTTTGGTTTAATAGTGCTTTAATATATATAGAACCAAGTGAAACCGCATCTGTTTTTCAAATTCTTTTTATAGAATTTGCTTTTACATTTTTTCTTATTCTTGTTATATTTTATGTTGCTACCGATAATAGAACATCTGGAAACTCTTATTATGGTTTAGCAATTGGATCTACTGTTACGATTATTTCATTTGCTGGCGGTGGGATTTCAGGAGGTGCTTTTAACCCAGCAGTAGGAACTGGCCCAATATTAGTTGATGCAATAATGGGAAACGGAAATCCACTATCTCATTTATGGTACTATCTTGTTGGCCCAATAGTTGGAGCAATAATTGCTGCTTTTTTTTATAAATTTTATATCGACTAAAGTTCTAATTTAGAGATAATAAAATCAACCCTATCATTAGTTGATAATTTAGGGATTTTATTTAGGCAATACCCAAAGGATTTGTAAGTATCCAACAATGATTTTTCAATAGTAATTGCACTATTCAAATCTTCTTTCCTTTGCGAATCAGTTTTGTAAATTTCCTCCCAAATTGGAGTGTAGAAAACGGTAGTATTGTATCTGTACTTTTTACACTCCTCTTTATAATGCTTACTTATTGACAAAGCATCCGCTTTCATATAAGCGACTACATCTAAAAGGCCTCTATCAAAAAAATGCAAAGAGTCAGTAGGAGCATTTATGTATTGTGCTTTTCTGAGGGAGAATATACTTTGAGAAAATGTTTCCAAATCAATCCAAGGCAACATTTTTCCGCCAGATGCAATTTGCTCTGCTATTATCTCTCTTGATATTTCTTCACTGCAAGAATATCCTAATTTTTTAAGCTGATCTATAATAGAAGTTTTGCCTGTCCCTGGTGCTCCTGTAATAACAATTTTCTTTTCCATTACAGACTTAAAATAGCAAGCAATGTTCCAATAATAATCGTTATAATTTTTGTAAAACTAAATCGGTGTCCGTCTGTGCTTTCAAATAAAATGGTGGTAGAAATATGAAGAAAAATTCCAATTACGATTGCCATAATCTCATTATGAAAATTGGAAAGAGCTCCAAAAATGTTGCCGGCATATACGCCCAAGGGCGCCATTAGTGCGAAAATCAAAAGAAAGATATAAGCCCTTTGTTTTCTCATTCCGCTTTGCAAAAAGAAAGTCATCAGTACAATGGCAACTGGTAATTTGTGCAGCACAATACCATAGAGCAGTGAATTGTGGGTGTGTTCTTGTAAATCCCCTCCAAGTGGCACGCCTTCTAAAAGTGCATGTAAGCACAATGAGATTAAAACGGAAAAAGGAATGATATTGCTCTTGTGAAAATGTCCATGCTCAATGCCTCGTGAAAAATATTCTAACAAAATCTGAATCAAGAATCCTCCTAGTATAAATAGCCCAATATTTGGAGTGGTATTGTGATGAAATAATTCGGGTAATAAGTGTAGTAGACTTACCGCTAATAAATAAGCGCCACTAAAAGTAAGCAAGGTTTGGATGCTTCTGCTTTTTTTAGGTTTGAAAATTTCGACCACAATTGCTCCAGCAATTACGGATGCAAACAATAGCCCTAGTGTTGTTAAATTCATTTTTTACAAATTAGTATTAAACGATCGGAAGTAATAGCATTAAAATCTTTCAACTTATAATTGCCAAAGATATCAATTATTTTTAGCCCTGCAGTGGTGATAAATTCAGAATAATTAGCTAGAGTTATCGCCTTTACTTTTTCTTGAAAATGTTGTTTTATTGCGCCATCAGTAATCTGGATGTATTTAATGATGTGCCCAGCTTCTATTTTTCTACTTATATCAAATGTAATTCCGTCAATCGTTTTTTGTTCACTAGCAACCAAATTAGTGATTACCTTTTTTACATTCATAAAATCAATTATCAATACTCCTTCTGATTTTAAATTGCTTGCCATAGCATTGATGGCTTTTTGTTCATCAGTATTTTCTTCAAAATAACCAAAAGAAGTAAACAGATTAGTAACTACATCAAAGCTGTTTTCCTGATAAACTTCACGCATATCGTGCACTGAAAATTGTAAAGTTGCATTTGCATTTTTTGTAGCAGAAGCTATGCTGTTAGGCGATAAATCCACTCCAACAACATCTAATCCTAAGGAATTGAAATAGGTTGCATGTCTTCCTTTTCCGCAAGCAATATCAATGAGCTTACTTCCTTTCGTGATTTGTAAATACTGTACTAAGTTGTCAATAAATGCTTGCGCTTCTTTTTCATCTCTATTTTTATAGAGAGCATGGTAATAAGGGGAATTGAACCAATGTGCAAACCAACTCATAATTGTTTTTTGGATTAATTTTCAGCTGCTAAAATACAATTTTTTCAGGGCCAATGATTTCCCTATTTAAAGTGTTTCGTAAATTATTTTATAATATTTTTGTGCCAATAAAATTTTTAGAAAATGTCAAACACAAAATGGATTGGAGCTGCTGCAGGGTGGTTTTTTGGAGGGCCAATTGGAGGGATAATTGGGTATTATGTAGCGAAAAACTTTTTCAGTTCAAAAGTGGATAATAAAAAAGCATTTGAAATTTCATTACTTATCCTTTCCTCAGTAGTGATAAAAGCTGATGGAAAAGTATTAAAATCAGAGTTGGATTATGTAAAAAAATTCTTTACCAATACTTTTGGGACTGCTAAGTCAAACGAGTATTTCAAGATGTTTAATAGTTTGAATAAACAGGATTTTACGGCTAAACTAAGGCAGGTCTGTTTGCAATTAAATTCCCATATCAATCATTCTTCTCGTTTGGAAATTATTCATTTTCTGTTTGGGGTGTCAGGTGCCGATAATGAGATCCATCATAAAGAAGTAGAAACAATAAAGAGGATTTCTACTTATATGAACATAAATCTTTATGATTTTGAATCTATTAAGTCCATGTTTTTGGCAAAGGGAGGGGTCAACTCTGAACAACATTATACCGTTTTAGAGATTACAAAACAGGCAACAGATACTGAGGTGAGAAAGGCCTACCGAAAAATGGCTGTGAAATATCATCCTGATAAATTACAGGGAGTAAGTGAGGATATTAAGAAATTGGCAGAAGAAAAATTTTTGAAAGTAAAAGAATCTTATGAGCAAATAATGAAGGGAAGGAGTTAAAGGTGGAATTTAGAATTTATCTAATTCTATTTTTAACTTCTTAGTCATATTGGCAACTACCAAATTGTAAGAATCAGTAATCTACTGCTCAATTTTTTTGTCGCTTAAATCCCCATCTATCCTTACTGAATTCCAATGTTTTTTTATTAATATGATAGGTAGGTGAAAACTTCCATAAATTCTTCTCTGAATTTTATGACTTTTTCCGGATTGCATTTTAGATTCACAAACTCAAAGTTTAGTAAATTAGTAAGTGCAAACATTTTGCCCATTACTTTAACCAAAAGTATTTTCATCAAAAGGGAGCTGTTCTATTGTCCTTTTAAAGGAAAGGCAATATTCTCTGAGATGATCAAGGATCATCTTACCCTCTCTGTCTTATCGCTTCATATAAAATAACACCAGTAGCTACTGATACATTTAAGGAAGCAATTTTTCCATTTATAGGTATTTTTGCTTTGGCATCACACATTTTTAAAAACTCAGGAGAAACACCATTTTCCTCCGAACCCATAATAATGGCAGTAGGAGGGGTGTAGTCCGGTTTATACATGTTGTCTTGTGTTTTTTCAGTACAGCCAATAAGTTGTATGCCGCTATCTTTTAGGTATTGTAAAGCCAGTTTCAAATTCCAAGTACGGCAAATTGTAACTTTATGCAATGCACCAGCTGAGGTTTTTATCGCATCCGCATTAATGGCAGCAGCATTTTGTTCAGGAATCAAGATGGTGTCCGCTCCTGCACATTCTGCTGTACGGGCAATGGCACCAAAGTTTCTTACATCCGTAATTCTATCCAATACCAAAATAAGCGGATTTTTTCCTTCTTCAAAAAGGGCGGGAATTATATCCTCAATATTATGAAAATCGATAGGGGAGATAAATGCAAAAACCCCTTGGTGATTTTTTCTGGTAAGTCTGTTAATTTTCTCCAAAGGCACATGCTTGTAATTGATTCTCCTGAAGCGCACCAATTTCCAGAGCTCTGCAAACAAATCGTTATGCAAACCTTTTTGAATAAAAAGTTTATCAATCGTTTTTCCGGCTTCAATCGCTTCAATTATTGGCCTAATACCAAAAATAAAGTTGGCTTTGTCTTTGTCTTCTTTCCTGTTCATATATTTTTTTTTTAATATCCATATCCGAATACGCATGTCCGTCTCGCCAAGCATTTTGGGCGGTATTCCAAATATTTTTGAAATAGAGAGAACGGTTCAGTTGATAATCATTATTGGTAAATTTGTTTTCCATTTTAGTAAAAGTAAAATTTAATGAGAAAGCATTGTTCTTTTCGCCATAAATCCAACTCTCTCCCTCTTTGCTTTGGTAAATAATATTTGGAGCGCCAAAGACAATCATTATCATTCCTCTATCGGTTTTCCAGCCAGCTTTATAAGAGGTAAAAAAAGTATTGGCATCTTCTACTCTTTTGTAAAAAGTATTAATAATTCTTCTGGCTTGCCCTTCTTCACCTTTTGTTCTGTTGAGCCAAAATTTATCTATTGCTATTTTTTGGTTTTTGATTTTGTTTAGCTGCAAAAACTCCTCATTAGTGCAAAAATATTTTAGAGGTGAGATCATATCTTTTGCAGTATTTATTTTTGGGAAATCATTTTCAAATGCCAGAACACTCATCCCATTTTCTGTATTTTTACTCTCCAAAATTTGATAAATTCCCATTTCATTTATTGGCAGAATAAAGAAAATGGTATCTGTTATAAGGGGAAACTCTTTATCTGCTGTAATTTCTTTTGATTTTACTTCCCCCACCACAAATGGCGGTTTTGCCAAAGGGAAATGCTCATTGTAATATTTTATAAATAAGTTTTTTTGCTTTGTATTATTCCAAATAACAAGGGTATCCGAAATATTAAAATAGGAGTTAAATTGCAATCTATTTTTTTTATCAAAGACTAAATAATCATCTTTATTCATATTTGTTTTGTCGATACCAATACTGTGGCTAGTTGTGCTTATTTTATGATTATCTGTCAAGCTTATTTTCAACACATATTTTTCTCTCTCTTCAGTTTGTAATTTTATTTTCTCTATAATTTCATCTATGGTGTTGGTTGCTATATTTTTACTAATACTAAAACTATCCACAGCAGAATCTTCTTCTTGCAAATACAAAATCCCAACCAAAGTGTAGCCAATTTTATTTTGCTTTTCACTTGCAGAATAAACGCTCAAAAAATCAGTTGTTTTTATTTTACAATAAAGAATGCTTGAAGTTTTACTATCGTTATAAACTTTGAAGAAAGGTTGTACTCTTTTTATATTTTCAGAATAAATAAAAGCACGATTTTGTAGCTTGTTTTTCTTCCCAAAGGTACAAGCGTTAAGCAGAAGAATGAGAAAGAAATAAAGTAGATTATTTTTCATCTGCTTTATCAAGTAGTCTTTGTGGAATACTTTTTTTTGTTTTAGCCCCTAAGATTTTTAGTCGCTCAACTTGCCATACTAAATTTCCAGATTGTTTTGTCAGTTTTTCCATTGCTGATTTATAGCTATTTTGTGATGAGTTGATCTTATTTCCAATATCCAATAAATCTTGTACAAATCCTTCAAATTTATCATATAGTAATCCGCCAGCTTTTGCGATTTCTAATGCATTTTTCTTTTGATCTTCTTGTTTCCAAACAGATGCAACTGTACTAAGAGTAGCAAGGAGTGTTGAATTTGAAACAAGAACAATATTTTTTTCTAGTGCATCAATAAATAAATTTTGCTCTTTATCAAATGCTGTAAGTAAAGCTGGTTCAATTGGAACGAACATTAAAACAAAGTCAGGCGTGTTTATTTCATATAAATCTGGATAGTTTTTCTCTCCTAACTCTTTATAGTGTTTTTTAATACTATTAATATGTTCTTTTAAAGCTGCTTCCTTTTTAACCTTTTCTTCTTCATTGTAATACCTTTCATAAGCAGTTAATGAAACTTTTGAATCAATGATAAGGTGTTTTTTATCAGGTAAGTTAATGATAACATCTGGCTTTTTTAGGTTGCTATCCTCATCTTTATAACCATCTTGCTTGCTATAATGGATATCTTTTTTCAAACCAACTTTCTCAAGTAATACTTCTAATCTGTATTCTCCCCAATTCCCTTGCGTTTTAGATTCGCCTGTTAATGCTTTTGTGAGGTTTTTAGAATCATCTGACAATTTATTACTTTGTTCTTTTAAAGATTTGATTTGAGTAATTAAAGACGAACTTCTTTCAATATCTTCTTTATTAGTTGACTCTACTTTTGCTTGAAATTCTTTTATCTTTTCACTTAATGGTTTTAATAAAGAATCAATTTCTTTTTTATTCTGTTTTTGAAACTTATCAGAGTTTGTTTCCAAAATGTTATTTGCTAAATTTTCAAATTCTTTTTTTAGCACTTCTTGCTCTTTTATCTTTAAGCTTTTTTTTTCTTCTATTTTTTCCCTTAAGTTTTTTATTTCTTCTTTTTTAGTGGCAAGTTCTTCACTTAATTCAATAATTCTTTCTTCCTTATCAGAAGATGTTGCTTTTGTAGTTTTTTTAAATAGGATTATTGATACTAGCAAAATTAATAAACTTAATAATCCAATAATAATCCATGTAGTTTCCATAAGTAGGTTTTTAATTATAAAATGAGCACTAATGTACCAATTTTAATTTTCTCGTACAACTCTATTACTTCTTTATTTTTCATTCTTATACAGCCGTGTGAGGCGGGCTTGCCTAGTTGTCCCTCTTCTGATGTGCCGTGGATGTAAATGTAGCGAGAGTAGGAGTCAATTCCATCTCCTTTATTTAATCCTTCTTCCATTCCATCTAACCAAAGTATTCTACTTAATACATCATCTGTTTTGCTTTTGCTATTGCCTGTATATATAGTCGTGATTTTACCATAAAAAACCCTACCAATCATTTTACCGTTTATTGGCGTTTTGTCGCCAAATTTTGATTTTACTTTGTGTAATCCAAGAGGTGTTTTGTTGCTCCCATCCTTGCTTCCTTCTCCATATACTGAACTTGAAATCACATACTCACTTAACACTTCCCCTTGCTTAATATGATACATTTTTTGATCCTTTACACTTACCAACAAAACTTCATCAAAGCTTTTGTCGCATTTATTTTCTATGTAATTTTTTGCTATTTCTATCATCTGCTCTTGCCCAAAACAAGCCAATGCAAAAAATAAAAATGTTATAAGTAAAATTCTTTTTATCATATCTTCCAATCAATTTCTTTTAATCCCTGATCGACCAATAATTTATTGGTTTTTGAAAAATGATTGCAGCCAAAAAAACCTCTGTAAGCCGAAAAAGGAGAGGGGTGAGGGGCAGTCAAAATGTGATGTTTGTTTTTATCAATAAGTTCTGCTTTATCTTGAGCAAAACTCCCCCAAAGTAAAAATATTACACCTTCTTTTTTCTGGGAGATATTTTGGATTACGGAATTAGTAAATTCTTCCCACCCCTTTTTTTGATGTGAACCCGCTTGCTTTACTCGCACACTCAAAGTAGCGTTTAAAAGTAACACGCCTTGTTTTGCCCAAGGAGATAAATTCCCAGTTACAGGAAGTGGTAAATTCAAATCGGCAGCTATTTCTTTAAAAATATTTTTGAGTGATGGCGGCTGCTTTACGCCATTTGGTACTGAAAAGGATAAGCCATGTGCTTGCCCTATTCCATGATAAGGGTCTTGCCCTAAAATCACCACTTTCACCCTGTCAAAAGGTGTATAATGAAAAGCATTAAAGATGTCTTTTCCTTTTGGGTAAATACTATGGTGTTTTTTTTCATCCAGCAAAAACTGTTTTAATTTTATAAAATAATCTTTATTGAATTCCTCCAATAATACCACTTTCCAGCTTTGCTCAATATTTGGATTTATATTTACCATTTTGTTTTTAATGTGAGGTTTCAAAGATAAAAAATCTAATAGCGAAAAGGGTTATTTTAACTATATAAATGCTTATTTTTGCTCCAAATTACAAAACATGAAAAAATTATTTTTTGTTTCTCTATTTCTCCTTTTTCTTTTTTCTCTTAGTTCCTGTGGTATTTATGAGAACTGTCCTGGTGAAGGGAGTATGAATAAAAATACTGAAGTAAAGGTCTAATTTCTCAATCTATTTATATGAAGAAAACCTACTTCATGTTATTGTTTTTTGTCCCCTATTTTGTTTTTTCGCAAGAACCACTAAAACGCACTAAAAAGATTTTATACAAACATGAAAGAAATTTTGGGGTGAATGTGCATTCTTTAGGATGGGGAGTTCACTGCAGAAGAGTTTGGAATGATAATGTAAAATGGCAACATTTTTTGGAGCTAGACATTGTTAGCATGAAGCACCCCAAACAAGTAAAAACCATCAATACTTTTTTTAGCGATTCCAAAGGATACGATTATGGCAAACAAAATTCTACTTTTCTTTTAAGAAGCGGTTTTGGTAAACAACTTATTCTGTTTGACAAGCCAGATTTTGGAGGTATTATGGTGAGTGCTGTTGGGGCATTAGGAGTAAGTTTGGCATTTCTGAAACCAGTTTATTTGGAGATACTTTATACAGATGACATCACCAATGAGTTTTATGTAGAAACCGAAAAGTATAATCCCATTGAGCATTCGCCTTACAACATTTATGGTCGTGCTTCCTATTTTAAAGGGTTTGATGAAATGCAATTGCAAGTAGGCAGCTATTTGAAAGCAGGGTTTAGTTTTGAATTTTCTAAAAAAGATGATGTTATTCGCTCCATTGAAACTGGCGTTAGTCTGGATGCTTTCAAAGTTGGTGATAATAACATAGTTGGGGATGCTTTGGGAAAAGAGTTGCCTGTTATGGCGATTACCAAAAACAAAAAAACCTTTTTTAGCTTTTATATAAATATGAATTTCTTTTTCGGTAAGAAGTGGTAAAGCAGGCAACATTACGAAAGCCTAGTTGGCTCAAAGTAAAACTGCCAACTGGCAAAGCTTACAAGCAAGTAAAATCCCTTGTAAAAGGTAATAGTTTGCACACTATTTGCGAAAGTGGGCATTGCCCAAATATTGGAGAATGTTGGGGGGAAGGTACGGCTACTTTCATGATTTTGGGTAACATCTGCACGCGTTCCTGTGGATTTTGCTCGGTGGCAACTGGCCTTCCCTTAGCTGCTGATTATAACGAACCAAAAAAAGTGGCAGAATCCATCCGTTTGATGAAAGTAAAACATGCAGTAATTACCTCTGTGGACAGGGATGATTTGCAAGATGGTGGAGCTGAAATTTGGGCCATGACCATCAATGAGATTAGGAAAATAAACCCTACAACAACTTTGGAAACTTTGATTCCTGACTTTAAAGCAAGTGTCAATCAAATTCAGAAAATAATAGAAGTAGAACCTGAAATTGTTTCGCACAATTTGGAAACAGTAAGAAGGCTTACTAAAAAAGTGCGCATTCAAGCAAGATATGACAGAAGCTTAAAAACGCTTCAGATATTAAAAGAAGGAGGAATGAAAACCAAATCTGGAATAATGCTCGGCCTTGGAGAAACAGAGAATGAAATTATAGAAACAATGCATGATTTAAGAGAGGTAGGGGTGTCTGTACTTACTATGGGACAATACTTACAACCAACTACAAAACACTTGGAAGTTGTAGAATTTGTAAATCCACAACAATTTCAAAAGCTAAAAGAAATAGGATTAGAAATGGATTTTCGCTTTGTGGAAAGTGGCCCATTAGTTCGCTCCTCTTATCATGCAGAGAAACATCTTTTTTAGAAATTTTATTATTTCAATTTCTCACTAATTGTTTTTAAAGGATAATTGCTATATTTGTTTCCTTGAAATTTAAAACATTACTACAAATGAAACAAAGAATTTTACTCCTTATTTTTAGCGCATTATTCTTATCAGGCATCTCTTTCGGGCAAGGTGTTTGTGGTTCGTATAAAGGATATCTTCAAGATGACATGAATAAATATCCTGATTTCTACAAGAGTTTGGAGCAGAAAAATGCTGAATTAGAAAAATCAAATAAAACTTTTTTACAAAATATTGTAAGAAAAAAAACCATTGAAGGCAAGCGGATAATCCCTGTTGTTGTACACGTCATTCACAATATGGGAAATGCAAATATTTCTGACTCTGATATACAAAATGCATTGGATGCACTAAACAAAAATATTAACGGGCAGTCCGATAAATTCTTAGCATCCCAAAACGGTTATCCCAAAACACCAGATGTTTTTGCAGCTCTAAGAGGAGAGGCAAATGTGGAATTTCGTTTGGCCCGCAAGGATCCTTCCGGAAATTCTACGAATGGTATTGTTAGAGTTCAGTCCGAATATACAAATGGTACTGAGCCAAATAATCTTGTTAAAACCTTGAGTTATTGGAATTCTTATCAGTATTTGAATATTTGGGTGGTGAGTAACATTAATTCAAGTAATGGAGGAATTACTTTAGGGTATGCTCAATTTCCTTGGGGTGGTATGTCAACTGATGGAGTTGTAATATTATATGATCAAATGGAGGATATTCAATCCACTACCTTAACACATGAAGTTGGGCATTGGCTTGGCTTGTGTCATACTTGGGATTGTGGTGGAGGAAGTTGTGGAGATGATGGCGTTATGGACACGCCTCCTCAACATACCTCAAACGGTTTTACCACTGACCCTGGAGCCGACCCTTCCACCCCAAATCCTTCTAAGTTTCCTTGGCATGTTGGTTTTCCATCTGGTACTTCTTACGGATGTCAGGCAGATTCTTTAAATCCTGCAGGCGAAATGTTTATGAACTATATGGATTATACAAATGATGATTATTGTACCATGTTCACAAAAGGACAGGTTGATGTTTTTGATGAGACTTTAGAGGGAGATTCTACTGAATATGGTTTTAGAATTCATATTTGGTCAGATGATAATATAGCTGCTACAGGAACGGCAGATGGTTATTTGACACCAACTTGTACTAAAAAAGCATTTTTTGATGAAAACCTATCTCATTATAGCCTTTGTCTTGGTTCTCCTAATGTGCTGAGAGGAAATAAACCAATTTTTTCTTCTATTACTAAATGGGAATGGAATTTTGGAGATGGAATAACTGACGGGAGTGGCAATAATAGTCCTCAGCATATTTACTCAGCACCTGGAAGTTATGATGTGTCTTTAACGGTGGAGTATGAGGAAACGACAGAAGCAAGAGCATCTAACTTATCTGATCTGGATATGACAAATGCTACTTCTTACGATACTATAAAATCTAATTTAATCGTTCAAGGCACTCAAGCAGAACTTAACGCTATGGGGGCAACAAATATCTCTATTCATTCTAATGGTTATCTTGGAGCATATTGGGGATTTGGACCAACTTCAACTTATTATCGAGGAGAAATTGAAGATACTACCTATATTGCTTACTATACAAATAGTTGTGCTTCAACCATCACAAAAAGCAATTTTATAACTGTATTACCAACTGCTGCAGCTAATAATTCCTCTTCTTATGCTTATAGTTTTGAGAACGATTCTGAGCTTGGAACGGATTGGGTAGCCAATACCATTGAGGATGATGAGAATAAATGGGGCTTGAGTACGATTAATACAACTTGGGAGCGAATTGATGGTGTTGCATCTGACGGTAGTGCTTCTGTAAGGATTGAGGCAAGAGATGGATTAAGTCTTGGAGAATCAGTAATTGTTTCGGCTGCATACGATTTAAGCGGATTTACTAATCCCGTTATTAAATTCTCATATTCAGGTGCTGGCGTTCATACCTATCCTGTAAACGAACTTAATGTCTTTTATTCTAATGATTGTGGTTGGAGTTGGAAAGCTTTAGGTTCACTAACCCCACAAGAAGTAGCAGATGCAGGTCTTTATAACTCTCCTTTTAAACCGAAAAGTTCTGATTGGAACGATACCATTATGTTTGACAGGGTTGGGGCTAATGCTTTGCAGGATAACAATATTCGATTCAAATTTGAATATGTAACAAATGGTTCAAGCAATAATTTCTATTTAGATAATATTCAGATTGGAGAAGAGTCTGCATTATTCCAAAATGCAGATGAAACTAATGCAAGACTAGCAGTTTATCCTAATCCAACTAGTGGAGAAGCAATAATTACTATTGAGAATTTAGCTGACAGTGATGTAGAAGTAAAATTAGTTAATATTTTGGGTGCAGAGGTGATGCACTTATTTGAAGGAAATGTGATTAGTAATTATCATAGCATTGATGCGGACTTGTCAAATCTTGAAAATGGCATCTATTTTATTAGTGTATATGCTGATAGGAAATCAATTGTAACGGATAAGCTAATCCTTTACAAATAACATCAAAAACAAAAGCCTTCAATGAGGGCTCTTTTATGAGCTAAAATTAATGCTTAGTTTTTCTTAAAATATTTTAACATTAGAGTTTCTCCATCAAATACTCCATAAGAATGATGATGAATCCAATCGCCCAAATTGATGTATTTGCTGGCTGAATCTATATCAATTTCTAAGGGTAAATGTCGGTGACCAAAAATAAAATAGTCAATCGGATTTTCTGCTTGTTTTCTTTTACAATAGCTTACCAACCATTCCTTTTCTTCTCCAAAAAATTGCTCAGGATTCTCTTGGTTTGCAATCCTGCTTTTTCTGGACCAAAAATGAGCAAAACCAATCCCAAAATTGGGGTGCAGTCGGGCAAATAGCCACTGACATATAGCAGAAGTAAAAACCTTTTTAATCAGTTTATAGCCAGTATCACCAGGACCTAATCCATCTCCATGGGCGAGAAAAATTTTCTTACCATCTTCTTCTAGTATAACTTTATCGTCAAGTATATTTATGCCAACTTCTCTGGGCAAGTAATCGTACATCCACATATCATGGTTACCCTTAATAATGTATATTTTTATTCCGCTATCAGTAAGCTCCGCAAGCTTGCCCAAAAGACGAACAAATCCTTTTGGGACAACAGTTTTGTATTCAAACCAAAAATCAAAAATATCACCCAAAAGATAAATGCTTTTTGCATCTTCTTTTGTGCTCTCTAGCCAACTTACAATCAGTTTTTCACGCTTTAAGCTTTCCTCATGCGTTGGAACGCCCAAATGAAAATCAGAAGCAAAATATATTTTGTTTTTTATCATTTATCTAATAATACTCTAAGCATTTGGTTACAAAGTTTTGGATCGGCTTTTCCATTTGATAGTTTCATTACTTCCCCCATAAAAAGTCCGATAAGTCCTTTTTTCCCTTTTTTGTATTCTTCCACCTTTTCTGGATACTTTGCAATGGCTTGTTGGATAAACTCGCTTAAAGCATCACTGTCACTTTCCTGAATCCAATTGTTTTTTGTGGCTATTTCCTCTGCTGACCAATCACTTTCAAGCATAGCTAGAAAAACTTTGGAAGTAGCTACAGTATTACTCACTTTTCCAGTATCTACCAATGCAATAAGCTGGGCTAATTGCTTAGGGTTAATTGAAAAATCTGCAATATCAGTTGCCATTTCATTTAGGTAAGATTTTACACTGCCATTTACAAAATTAGCTGCTGCTTTATAGTTTTTTGTGTAGCTGCAAAGGGTGTTAAAATAAAGGGCAATTCCTTTTTCTTCTACTAATATATTGGCATCATAATCTGATAAAGCAAACTCTTTTGTAAATTTTTGAAAAAGTTGTTTTGGTAGTGGGGGTAACGTTGATTTTATTTTTTCAATATAGTCCTCAGTAACAATTACAGGTTGTAAATCGGGTTCAGGAAAGTAACGGTAATCGTTTGCTTCCTCTTTGTGTCGCATGGTAATTGTGCTGTTGTTTGCTGCATTAAAACTTCTTGTTTCGTGCAGAACTTTTCCACCATTTTCAATCAGCTCAATTTGTCTTTTTATTTCAAATTCAATGGCGTTTTTTACATTTTTGGTAGAGTTCATATTTTTTACTTCTACCTTTGTACCGAATTCTTTCGCTCCCTTTATTCGCACAGAAATATTAGCGTCACACCTTAAACTTCCCTCTTCCATATTTCCATCACAGATTTCTAAATAACGCACCAATTTACGCACCTGATTGATATAATTATAAGCCTCATTGGCAGAGCGAATCTCTGGTTCAGAAACAATCTCTACTAAAGGTACGCCAGCTCTGTTCAAATCAATTAAGGTATTGAAAGGATCCAGATCGTGAATGGATTTCCCAGCATCTTCCTCCATGTGGATTCTGGTGATTTGAATTTCTTTGTTGTTGCCATTATCATCTTTTATCTCGATAATTCCTCCATTACAAATTGGGGTTTTATCCTGAGTGATTTGATAGCCCTTTGGTAAATCGGCATAAAAATAATTTTTTCTGGCATATTCATTCCGCTCACGGATTTTTGAACCAACGGCAATACCTAATTTTACGGCATATTCTATTACTTTTTTGTTGGCTCTTGGTAAAGTTCCAGGATGCCCCAATGTAATAACAGAAGTTTTAGTGTTAGGTGTTGCCCCATAAATATTTTCATCAGAAGAATACGCTTTGGTTTTTGTCAAAAGTTGTGCATGCACTTCCAAGCCGATTACAGCTTCATATTTGTTATTAATGCTCATTTACTCAAAGACTACTTTCCCTTTTTCAATAATTCCTTTTTTATTCTTAAGACAATAAAAATACATGCCACTAGAGAGATTTCTCCTTTTAATTGTTTTACTACTATATAAATCCTGTTGCAATACTCTCTTGCCAAACACATCATAAAGTATTATAGAGCTTGCACTTTGATTGGTAATTGTAAACTGATTTTTAGCTGGATTTGGGAAAACCAAACTTGTTACTAGATCTAAATTATTTATAGCAAGAGGAAATGCACCACTAAAAACATAAAGCCCTGTTTGCATATCAGAAACGAGAATACTTGAAAAAGAGAAATTTGTAGTATTCCAAAAAGGATATACTCCCCAAGCTCCTTTATAGGAAGAATGGTTGTTTGGCAGATATGTATCGTAATATAATACTTCAAAAGGGTTTGTGGGGTCAGCAATATTAAATATTCTTAACCCATCATGATAATAAGATACAAATAATAGTCCCTCTTTAATAATTGCATTATGTGCCATGGAGTTAGAATCTACTCCTGAATTAAAAGTAGATAAAACAGTAATATTATTAAAATCGCTTACATCTAAAAGTTTAATATCATAACCATGATTCTCATCTAACATAGCATAGACTGTTCCATCATTATTTAACCAACCAGAATGATTATATCCTACATCAGGATAAGAAGTGAGAGACGCTAATTCAGTTGGAGCCATTCCTCCTGGAAGGTCAAGATAATGAAAATCTACAATTCTAAAGCCATCACCACCACAATTAAGATAGGCAGTATCATTTCTAACATAAGCATCATGCACATGTCCTACATCATTATAGGTATATAAAAGGGTAGGACTTACAGGGTTTGCTAAGGAATAAACCTCCATTGCATAGTAATTACTCGGATTAGTATGTTTTACTGCACATACATATAATTTTGCAGTTGCAGTATCAATAAAAATATTGTGTGATTTGGTAAAAAGGCTGTCTGAATCGTAAACTACACTTACTGAATTTGGTAAATTACTCATATCGATAATTTGAAGAGTAGAATGCGTATTAGGATCTCCTTCATCACACACTGCATACAAATAGCCATTGTAATCGTGATAGTCTCTATGTACTACATCACTTCCAGTATAAGCTCCAGCTACAAAATCTACTTGGTTTGTGGTCGCAGGATCTGTAACATCAAAAAAATGGGTGCCTGCAGTAGAGCCGATTATAGCAATCTCTGCTCCGTTTATTTGCACTCCCCAAATCTCATTATATGTATTATCATATTGCCATGATGGCGTTAAAGAAGTGTCTTGCCAATTGTACAGTAAATTTGCTTGCCAAGAAGGAAAAGGTTGAGCAAAAGACAATGTAATAACCAAGAGACCAATAAATGAGAGGATGATTGTTTTTTTCATAAATTAAATAGATGAAATTAATTCTTTAATGATTAGAGTAAGTTTGGGTTCAGCTACTTCTGATATTTTCTGTATTTCTTCATGAGTTACCTTTTGTATTTTTCCAGGCACTCCAAGGTCAGTAATTACTGACATGGCAAAACATGGGATATCCATATGGCGAGCAACAATTACTTCAGGGGCAGTGGACATGCCAACCGTATCACCACCAATAATACGCATGTATTTGTATTCTGCAGGAGTTTCCAAAGTAGGACCCGTTAAGGCAATATAAACTCCTTTCTGTACTGGTAAATTATTCGCTTTTGCAATTCTTTCTGCTTTTGCAATTAGATTTTTGCAATATGATTCACTCATATCAGGGAATCTTGGGCCTAACTCATCAAGGTTTGCACCAATTAATGGATTTGGAATAAGACAAATATGATCTTCTAATATCATTAGGTCACCTACTTTATAATTAGGATTTACACCACCGCTTGCATTTGAAACTACTAGATTTTCAATTCCTAAGAGTTTCATTACTCTAACAGGAAAAGTTACTTTTTCCATTGGGTAGCCCTCATAAAAATGAAACCTTCCTTGCATAGCAACTACCACTTTTCCACCTAGTTTTCCAAAAATTAATCTTCCAGAATGACCTTCAACTGTTGAAATGGGAAAATTTGGAATATCTTCATACGAAATGGAATGTTCAATATCAATTTCATCCACCAAACCACCAAGACCGGTTCCTAAAATGATGCCGACTTCTGGCTTAGCATTTATTTTGTCTGTTAAAAAATTAGCTGTTTCTTTTATTTGACCTAACATAATTTAATATTTGTTTTTCGAAATTTTCTTTTTCCTCAAAACCTACTTCAATAGGAGCATAATATACATTTGCATCTCCAAGTTCATTTTCAAACTTCCTTAATTTCACCGCATCTTTTTCGGTGGTCAAGATAAGTTTTTTTGCAGAGTTATCTTGCCTGTAATTATTTAAGATATTCTCCATATCATTTAAGGTGTAATGATGATGGTCTGCATACTTGATATGGGTAACAGTATGCCCACTATTTTTCAACATTTCCAATAGGGGAGTTGCATTTGCAATGGCTGTAACCAATGTAATACTATATTTTTCATTAGTAATTAAAATGTTATTGGTCGTTAAACATATCCAATCCTGATAATGGATGTGGCTGAAATAACATTGTTGCGTAATAAAAACGCCCAATTGCTGGATTATTCCTTTTTTCTCAGTTGGATTAAGCAGTTTTGGTGCTTTGCTTACTACAATTATATTTGCTCTTTCACTTCCTTTTTTACTCTCGCGCAAAGTCCCCATTGGGAGCAAAAAATCTTTATAATAAGGTAAATTGTAATCCGTAATCAATAGGTTAAAATCAGCTTTTATCCTTCTGTGCTGGAAGCCATCATCCAAAAGAATTACCTCTATTTTAGGATGATTCTTTATAATATTCTCAATCCCTCTTTTTCTATTTTCATCCACTACCACCATGCAGTTGGGGTGTCTTTGTTTAAGCCAAAGAGGTTCATCCCCTACATTTTCTGCTGTACTTTCTGTTCTAACTTCTTGGTAGCCAGAAGTGTTTCTGCCATAACCTCTTGAAATCACAGCCATATTTTTACCTTCTAAAACTGAAATAATATAAGCTGTAAGTGGAGTTTTCCCAGTTCCACCAACTGACAAATTACCAATGCAAATAATAGGAATTCCAAATGTTTTAGAAGGGAAAACTCCCATATCAAAAAGTAAATTTCGAAGATTTGTAATGATAGCATACAAAACGGAAAAGGGATAAAGAAGTACACGCATACTGCAAAGATATAAAGATAGAGACTAGATATTAGACAATAGACAATAGATTTTCGTTTGGGGTTTTTATGGATTAGGCTTTATGTTTTGTATTTTTGGAAAATGAAATTAACAGAAATAACCAATTACTTGGAAAGTGTTGCCCCATTGCATTATCAGGAAAGTTACGATAATGCTGGATTGCTTGTAGGAGATGCAAATAGGGAGATAGATGCAGCACTTATAACGCTTGATTGTACAGAAGAAGTTGTGGAGGAGGCAATAGAAAATAATTGCAATCTGATTATTGCACATCATCCTATAATATTCTCTGGTTTGAAAAAAATAACAGGGCAGAATTATGTGGAGCGAACCATAATAAAAGCCATAAAAAATGATATTGCTATTTATGCCATTCATACCAATCTGGACAATATAAAAACAGGAGTGAGTGCAAAAATTGCTGAAATATTGGGAGTTGAAGATTGTAGAATTCTTTCTCTAAAAAAAGATTTACTAAAGCAATTGGCGGTTTATTGTCCTGTTTCAGATACGGAGAAAGTAAAAGAAGCACTTTTTCAGGCAGGAGCAGGGGATATTGGAAATTATGATGAGTGTAGTTTTAGTGCTAAAGGAGAAGGGACTTTCAGGGCAAATGAGGGTAGCGATCCTCATATTGGGAATATTGGAGAAAGGCATACAGAAAAGGAGGAGAAAATAGAAGTGATTTTTCCTAGAGATAAGGAAAATACAATTATTTCAGCCTTGAAACAGGCACATCCTTATGAGCAGGTAGCTTATCAAATATATACTTTAGACAATATTTATGAAAATGTTGGTGCTGGAATTGTTGGAGAATTAGCCCAAAAAATGGATACTAATCGGTTTTTAGAAATGCTAAAAACAAAGATGCAAACCGATTGTATCCGTCATACAAAATTAGTAAATAATCAGGTAAAAAGAGTTGCTATTTGTGGAGGTAGCGGTAGTTTTCTACTCTCTAATGCTATATGTGAAAAAGCAGATATTCTCATTACAGCCGATTTTAAATATCACGAGTTTTTTGATGGAGAAAACGACATAATTATTGCAGATATTGGGCACTTTGAAAGTGAGCAATTTACAAAGGACTTAATATATGATTTGCTTAGCAAAAAATTTAGTAAATTTGCCGTCCGATTATCAAAAGTGAATACAAACCCAATAAACTACTTTTAGAAAGATGGTAAAAACAGCAACAAAAACTACCAAAAAAACAAACATCATAACGGTAGAAAGTAAATTAAAAGCTTTATACCAGCTCCAATGTATTGATTCTAACATTGATAACATTAGAGTGGTAAGAGGCGAACTTCCTTTGGAAATTCAAGATTTAGAAGATGATATTTCTGGGCTTAATACCAGAATTGAAAAATACAATGAAGAACTTACTGCTCTGGATGACAATTTAGCTGCTTCAAGATTAAAGAAAAAAGATGCAAAAGCTTTAATTAAAAGATACGATAAGCAAATAGTTAACATCAAAAATAACAGAGAATACGAATCATTATCCAAAGAAATTGAGTTTCAAACTTTGGAAATTGAGCTTTGTGGGAAGAAAGAAAAAGAAATAAAAGCAAAAAAATTGATGAAGGATGAAGTGATTTCAGGAACAAAAGACACTTTAAAAGGAAGGAAAAAAGAGTTGAAAATCAAAAATGGAGAATTAGATGAAATAACTAAAGAAACGAATAAAGAGGAAAAAAGTTTAATCAAAAAATCGGACAAAGCACAGAAAGTGATAGAGGACAGATTGTTGAATGCATATAGTAGAATTCGTGATAATGTTAGAAACGGTTTGGCAGTAGTGTCAGTTGATAGAGATGCTTGTGGAGGTTGTAAAAACATCATTCCGCCTCAGAGACAATTAGATATTAGGACGCATAAAAAAGTAATTGTTTGTGAGCATTGTGGAAGAATTTTGATTGATGCAAATATGTTTGATAAATAAGAACTAAACAAATAGTTTACTATTTAAATGGGGTTTCATATCTTTGAAATCCCTTTTTTTATGCCATGAAAAAGAAATTAATTTTATTTCTCAGCATTTTTAGTTGCCTTATTGTTTCCGCTTCTTTTGAGATGAATAAGAATATGCAAAATGCTTACCTTTCCATCATTGATTTGAAATTTGAGAAAGGACTAGATTTTATTGAAAAGGAAAAACAACAGAATCCTAATAATGGGCTTATACATCTTCATGAGAATTATAAAGATTTTTTAGCATTAATTATTGGAGAAGATCAGCAATTGTTCGATAAAATTTCCTCTAATAAAAGTAAACGATTATCTGCAATAGAAAAATGTAATAAAAATTCTCCTTATTATTTGTACGCCAAAGCAGAGATTAATTTGCAATGGGCATTTGCTCGCTTGAAATTCCAAGAATATTTTTTAGCAGCTTACGAAATTCAGAAAGCATATTTTCTTTTGGAAGAAAATCAAGAGAAATATCCAGATTTTCATCTCAACAAGAAAGGCATGGGGCTGTTGCATTGCCTTATTGGCTCTATTCCAGAAAACTATCAGTGGATTGTAAATGGAATTGGTGTAAATGGAGGGATTAAGCAAGGATTAGCAGAGTTAGATGGGCTGCTTTTACTTACTGAGCAAGATGAAAGATATAAATTTTACAATACAGAATTACTTTTTCTGATTTCATTTTTGGAGATGAACTTAACGATTGACAAAAGTTATTTTCAAGAAACACTAGATAAAATTGGTGAGAAAAACAAACAGCATATTTTACTAACTTTTGCAGCTGCACGGCTTTCTTCCGCCTTAGGAAATAATGAATTAACAATTCAAATTTTAGAAAACAGTCCACAACTAAATAAGCAATTTGACTTTGCTTATTTGGAGTATCTTTTGGGAATGTCCTATCTCTATAAATTAGATTTTGAGAAGTCAAAGCAAATGTTCCATCTTTTTCTTACTCGTTTTAAGGGAGATAATTATATAAAATCTGCTTATCAGAAGTTAGCTTGGATTGCTTTTCTAGAAGGGAAAATTGAAAAGGAACTGATTTCTTTTGAAAAAGTAATTTCAGAAGGAAAAACATTAATTGATGAAGATAAAGTAGCTTTGAAAGATGCTGAGGAAAAGAAAATATCAGATCCTGTTTTGTTAAAAGCAAGATTGCTTTATGATGGTGGTTATTATGAAAAAGCTTTAAATGAAATATTTACTATTAATAATCCTGATAATTTACACTACAATTCTTGGATTGTTGAATATTATTATAGATTAGCTCGCATACAATCAAAACTGGGGAATGATAAACAAGAAGTAATTACTTATTATCAGAAAGCATTAAAAAAAGGAAAGGGTTCAAAAGGTTATTTTGAACCTATGTCAGCACTACAGATTGGCTTGATTTATGAAAAGCAAAATGATTTTAATCAAGCAGAAATCTACTTTAAAAAATGTCTTTCTATGAAAGATTTTGATTATGAAAGAGGAATTCATCAAAAAGCAAGAGCAGGTTTAGAAAGGATATCTAACTAATAACGCAAGCCAATTGTTACTAAGAAATTGTGCTTTGTTGAGGTAATAGTTGCAGCATCAACCAAATCAGAAGAATACATAAAATGCTCATCACTTTCTTCTGAGAATACATAAGCAAAATCAACAATAAAGTGCCCTTTATCTACTCCTAATCCAAATGAGAAACTTTTACTACCAAATTCAAAATTTGCTTTGTAGGGGCTTCCATAAAGGGCATAGCCAGCCCTAATACGGAATGGTTTGTATTTCATTTCCCCACCTAATCTGATATTAGTCGCTTTTGTATATAATGAATTGATTACTTCATTTTCATCTGAAAATTTATAAGAATCAGAATTAAATTTAGCAGAAGCATAATCCACTATTTCAATATCAGCAGTAATAAGCCATTGTTTTTTAATGTTGATGGCTACACTTCCTATTGCTTTCCATGGTGTTTTTAGTACATAATTAAAGTAACCAAATGGAGAAGATTGGTACATTGTTCCTAAAGTATCGTTCCATACAGCAGTCATTGCATTACTGTATTCATCTTCCATATCATAAAAAGTAGAAGAATGATATGCGCCACCAAACCTTACCCAATCGTTAAGACGAGCAATCACTCCTAATTTAAGGTTAAATCCTCTTCCAGTAGTTGTGAGCTCCTCATCATAATAAAAGCTTTCTAAATGAGCAGTAGTATCGGAAAATTCACTTTCGGTATAAGTTGATTTTTCATAATAATCAATACTAGGTATACCAATAGTTGCTCCCAAATAAATTTTATCTTCATAAGAAGTTCCAACAGATAAAACATATTCCCCTAAAGAGCCATTACTATTGATTACTTTTTCTTGCTTTTTTCTTGATGAGGAATTTAAATTCGAAATGTAGTTACCATTATCTATTGTATCCAATGGATCAAAAAGATAAGTATTCCAAGCCAAAAGTTCCGTAAAACCATTTAGATTATCTATTGTACTCCCCTGAGCGTTTGAAACAAAATTATCAATCATAGATGTGCTATTATTTTCTCCACTTATATAAGTTCTCTTTTTATAATTAGCAGTTCGGTTATAACCAAAAGCAAAGTTGAGGCGTTTCCATTCATTTCCACTTTTAGGAGAAGACATCACATAACCAAAATTGGAAAAGTTGGTATAGTATTTTTCATCTTCATTTCTTCCTCTACCAAAATATGTAGTAGCTACAACATTGCTAAGTGCTGGGGTGAATGTTAGTTCACTAAACTGATACAATCCTATTCCTGCTGGATTATAACTAAGAGTAGTAAAGTCTGCCCCTAAAGATCCATAAGCTCCAGCCATTGCTGAAAATCGTGCAGTACCTATAATATCATTTTGTGAGTATCTTAAGGCATCTATTTCAGTTTGTGCATTGGAATTATAGAAAAGCGAAACGCTTAATAAGGTGAAGAGTAGTTTTTGCATTTTGTTATTTTCTTGGTTTTACACTTCTATTGTTTGAGCCAGAAGATCCAGAATTCTTACTGTTTCCACCACTTCTTGTAGAACTTCCTTTTGAATTGTTATAACTTCTATTGGAACTAGATTTTGGGGCTGTGTATGACCTATTACTTTTAGAATTACCTTTTTTGTAAGAATTACTTTTGGTAGAGGATCTGTTACTATTACTCTTGTAGGTATTTGTTTTTACTCCTTTATTAGTAGAGGATTTTGTAGTATTTGATTTTGTGACAGTTCTGTTAGTATTTGTTTTTTCAATTCTGTTTGAGTTAGTTTTAATTGTTCTTGTGATAATTTTTTTATCTACCATTCTGTCAAATTTATTGTAAGTAGAATTTTTATTATTTGTAGCGTTTACCACACTTTTTACTGATCGATTACTATTTCCTCTAGAGGATAAAGAACCTCTTGGGCCATAATGAATGGAGTTATTGTCATAGCTGTTGTTATAGCTGTATGTATCATTGTTGTAATTATTATTGTATCCGTAATGATTATTATGCCCATAAGCATGATGATTGTAATGGCTATAATATGGAGAATAATAGCCAGAATATCCCCAACTATAAAAAGGAGAATAAAATGAATCGTAATAATGATAACCGTAATAGATACTCATTCCGCAATGATAAGGATTGTAAGAATACCAATAATAATCGGTATAAAGCCCTCCATAATATCCCATACTCCAAAGTGGTTGGTGGAATCGTCTTATTCTGGCAGAATAGGAGAAATCATAATAATCATCTGCCTCATAATAATCACCATAATAATTATTTACAATTGTGCCATCTTCAATAGTGTCGATATAGATTTCATCCTCTTGCTCTAGTTCAGTATTTTGCACAGTATAATCATCAAATTCAGCAAACTCATTAGGGCTCAAATAGTTTGCATCTTCATAGTGTTGCGTATAATAAACTGTTGTACACGAACTAAGAATAATTGCAACTAAAAACGAAAGAATTGTTGTTTTTTTCATGGCTTTATTTTTTAATTTGACCAAAGTAAACAAAGATAGTTTAATTTATTAAATTTGGCTTCTTAATTAGAGGAACGAAAAATACTTAGTAAAATTACAATTTTATAATTCAATGGCAAAAAACATCACAGCAAGAGATACCGATTATTCAAAATGGTATAATGATATTGTGCAGCAAGCTGATTTAGCTGAAAATTCAGGTGTTAGGGGTTGCATGGTTATTAAGCCCTATGGCTATGCTATTTGGGAAAAAATGCAAGCTGAATTGGACATAATGTTTAAAGCGACTGGTCATGTTAATGCCTATTTTCCACTTTTTATTCCAAAATCCTATTTTTCCAAAGAAGCAAGCCATGTGGATGGTTTTGCCAAAGAGTGTGCTGTTGTAACGCATTATCGGCTTAAAAATGCAGAAGATGGAAGTGGAATTGTGGTAGATAAGACTGCAAAATTGGAAGAAGAACTAATTGTTCGTCCTACTTCTGAAACCATTATATGGGATACTTACCGAAAGTGGATTCAATCCTACAGAGATTTACCTTTACTGATTAATCAATGGGCAAATGTTGTTCGATGGGAAATGCGTACTCGCCTTTTTTTACGTACAACAGAATTTCTTTGGCAGGAAGGCCACACAGCACATGCTACCGAGCAAGAGGCTATTGAAGAAACGATTAAAATCCTTGACATTTATGCTGATTTTGCAGAGCATTTTATGGCAATGCCTGTGGAAAAAGGCACAAAAACAGAAGGGGAAAGATTTGCTGGAGCTATAGAAACCTATTGTATAGAAGCGTTAATGCAGGATGGAAAATCCCTACAAGCTGGTACTTCTCATTTTTTAGGACAGAATTTTGCGAAAGCTTTTGATGTGAAATTTGCTACAAAAGAAGGGGGGCAAGATTTTGTCTGGGCATCTTCCTGGGGGGTTTCTACTCGTTTGATGGGAGCATTAATAATGACCCATTCGGATGATAATGGTTTGGTTTTACCACCAAAACTGGCTCCATTTCAAGTGGTGATTGTGCCTATTTACAAAGGAGAGGAGCAATTAAAATTGGTATCACAGCAAGCGAATAAAATAAAAGCTGCTTTGGAAAACAAAAGTATTTCAGTAAAATATGATGACAGAGACATCCATAAACCTGGCTGGAAATTTGCTGAATACGAACTAAAAGGTGTGCCTATTCGCTTAGCGATTGGGCAGAGGGATTTAGAAAATGGAACAATTGAAGTTGCTAGAAGAGATACTTTAGAAAAAGAAATCCTGCAAATAGCTGAAATTGAAACTAAAATTAAGCATTTGTTAGAGAATATCCAGAGCAATTTGTATAAGAAAGCACTTAGCCGCACAGAAGAGAAAACCTATAAAGTAGATACCTTTAAGGCATTTAAAGATTTGATTGAGAAAGGAGGATTTGTTTGGGCGCATTGGGATGGAACGAACGAAACAGAAGAAAAAATAAAACAGCAAACAAAAGCTACGATTCGGTGTATTCCATTAGAGAAAACTGAAGAATCGGGTGAATGCGTTTATAGTGGAAAGCAATCCAAACAGAGAGTATTATTTGCAAAAGCTTATTAGAACCCATTTTGAAATGGAGAAAGAGATAATAGATTTATTAAAACAAAAAGCATGCACAAAACAAGATGTTTACCGAAAAACACAATCTGTTTTTGCTGATTTGCAAAAGCTACTGAAAGCAAAAGCAAGCAATTTGACAAAAAAAATTGCTAGCAAAGATAAATGTGTTAAGGTTTTGTATTCCTCCAAAGGGAAGTTTGAAGCACAATTGAAATTTTCTGGTGACACGCTTGTTTTCCACATGCATTCCAATGTTTTTGATTTTCCATCCAAGCATGAAATTCATAAAACAAAATATGTGAAAGAAGATAACTTAAGAAGTTTTTGTGGAGTTATACATGTCTATAATTTCCTTTCGGACTCTTTAAAATACAACAGAATGAATGATGAGGGCTATCTGATTGGAAGGATTTTTATCAATAAAGATTCACACTTTTTTGTAGAGGGAGATAAACAATTAGGGTTTTTGTTTAATGACTTTGTGAATCAGAGAATAAATAAAACGGAGTTAGATAATATTATAAATTCGGCAATAATCTATTCTTTAAATTTCGATTTACAAACACCGAATATTAATGATGTAAATGTGGTTTCTGTTCATCAGATTCTGGAGATGAATGAGAACCAAAAAATAAGAACGGCAAAGCGTTTGGGCTACAAATTTTCTTTTGAAAAATAAATCGTTTGCAACTGTTTGCTAAAAATGAAAAATAGTATAGATTTGCAAACTGTTTTTTTGAAAAATGGCCCGTTCGTCTAGTCAGGTCAGGACGCCAGGTTTTCATCCTGGTAACAGGGGTTCGAATCCCCTACGGGCTACTAAAATATTTTAATTATGGCAAATCATAAATCTGCAATCAAACGAATTAGACAATCTGAAAAAAGAAGATTATTTAATAAATACTTTCATAAAACTGCAAGAAATGCAGTTAGAAAGTTAAAAGTATTAACTTCCAAAAAGGAAGCAGCTGATCTATTTCCTAAGGTAGTAGCTATGCTCGATAAATTAGCAAAAAGGAATATTATTCATAAGAATAAAGCCTCTAATTTGAAATCAAAATTAGCTAAATATCTAAGCTCACTATCCTAAAAAGGGAATTATTTTTTAAAGAATAAAAGGCTTAGCCCAACAGGGTCAAGCCTTTTTTTATTATTTTTATTCGCAAATTAAATCATTAAAATTTCAAATACAGATGCTACTTATCTACACACCCAAAATAACTTCCAGGCATAAGTATATTTTTAAGCTTTTTTTTAATGAAATTTATCAAATTAAATTTCAGATAACCGAGAGAGAGGATGAATTTAAGGCATTTGATGCGGCAAAATTGAATTATTCCAATACTAGTTTTGAGGATGAGATCTTCATTGAAAGTATAGGATTGTTAAATGAAAAGGGAATCAATCAGCAGGATATAAATGTGAGTCCCCAAAATAATATCCCTGCTTTTTTTCAATCACAATCTGATAGTAGTATGGGTTTTGATGTTTTTTCTGCAAGTTTTTATTTAGTGAGTCGGTATGAAGAATATTTACCTTCTGTAAAAGATATTCATCAGAGGTTTCAAGCAGAAAATTCTTTAGCCTACAAACATGATTTTCTGCAAAAGCCATTAATCAATATTTGGGCAAATTCATTAATGCAAAAGATTAAACAAAAGCACCCTGATTTAGAGGTGATCTCTCCTACTTATAATTACATTTCCACTATTGATATTGACAATGCTTTTTATTATTTGGAAAAAGGATTTGTTCGCTCATTAGCTGGGTTTTTTGCCTCTCTTTTCAATTTTGATTTTAATGGTATTCAGCAAAGGTTTGCTGTCCTTTCAGGCAAAAAGAAAGACCCTTACGATACTTATGATACTCAACTAAAATTGCAGAAAGAATATAATTTAAAAGTTATTTATTTTATTCTTTTGGCCGATTATGGATTAAACGACAAAAATATTTCTTTTACAAAAAGGAAGTTTCAACTTCTAATAAAACGCCTAGCCGATTACGCCTCAATTGGCATTCATCCTTCCTATGGCTCAAACACTAATTTTGCTAAATTACCCAAAGAAATAAAGCGATTGGAAGGGATTACAAAAAGGGAAGTTACTAAAAGCAGACAGCATTTCTTAAAGCTCACGATTCCTGAAACGTACAATCAATTAGTAGATCTTGGAATAAGGGATGATTATACTATGGGCTTTGCTTCTGCAATTGGTTTTCGTGCCAGTATTTGCTCGGCTTATACCTTCTATAATTTAGACACAGAAACCATTCTCCCCATAAAAATTCACCCTTTTGCTGTGATGGATGCTACGCTATTCTATTATCTAAAATTGTCCCCTGCAAAATCCATTGCTCAAATCTCTGCATTAATTGAAGAAGTAAAAAATGTAAATGGCACCTTTATTTCGCTTTGGCATAACGATACTTTCAGCAATTACAAACAATGGGAGGGCTGGGAAAGCGTTTACAAGGAAATGATTAAAGTGGCACAATCGTGATTAAGCTTTATGCAAATAATAAAATTGATAAAAGAAAATGGGATAGCTGTGTGGCGGATTCCCAAAATGAATTGATTTATGCTTACACTTGGTATTTGGATATTGTTTCACCTAATTGGTCTGCTTTAGTTAAAGAGGATTATAAAGCTATTTTTCCATTACCAATAAAGAAGAGATTGGGAATTTCTTACATTTCTCAACCTTTGTTTACCCAAAAATTAGGGTTATTTTCTGTTAATGATTTAGAGGATGTGAAATCTTTTTTGAAAGCTATTCCAAAAAAAGTATGGATAAGGAGTTTGCAAATTCATAATCAATTAGATAATGCCAAAATAAAAGATAATTTTGAATTAGATATTTCTGATGATGTTGAAGAGGTTAGAAAAAAATACTCTCAGAATGTGAAAAGAAATTTGAAAAAAGCTGCACAGCACGATTTGCAAATAAAAAAGTGTGAAAGCAGTGCACTCATTCAATTATTTAAAGAAAATAAAGCAAAAGAAGTTGCAGAATTAAACAGCAAAGCTTATTCTACATTATTAGAGTTATTAGATAAAATACATCAAAAAGAAAAAGGAAGTTGTTTGGGGGTGTATAAAGAAGGAAAGCTAATAAGTGCAGCCTTTTTTACCAATTGCCTTAAAAAGTCTGTTTTTTTGTTTTCAGCATCTAACAAAACTGCAAAGGAAATAGGGGCAAACCATTTTTTAATTGACACTTATATTGAAAATTTTAAGAAAGATTCCTTAATTTTGGACTTTGAAGGTTCAATGATTCCTTCCTTGGCACGATTTTACGCTTCATTTGGGGCAGAGAAAAAATGCTATTATTTAATAGAGAAGATATAAAAAATGAGAACAATTCACTTAGGAAAACAGAATTCTATTTTCAATCACTTTATTCGAGAGATAAGAGATGTAGAAATTCAAAATGATGCTATGCGTTTTAGAAGAAATATTGAAAGAATTGGGGAGATTTTTGCTTATGAAATCAGCAAAGAAATGGAGTATAAAAGCAAAGATATCACTACTCCCCTTGGTATTTCAACAGAAAGTTTAATGACAGAAAAACCAGTTCTTGCTACCATTTTAAGAGCAGGATTGCCTTTGCATCAAGGATTTTTAAACTACTTTGATAGTTCCGATAATTGTTTTATTTCAGCTTATCGAAAACATAAAAAGAATGGTGATTTTGAAGTAAAGATTGAATATATGTCCTCTCCTAATCTAGATGATGAAACCATTATTTTATGCGATCCAATGTTAGCGAGTGGCTCTTCCATGATTTTAGCAATGGAAGCTATAATGAGCAAAGGAAACCCAAAACATATTCATATTGTTGCAATTATTGCATCTGCAGAAGGAGTGGATTATGTAAAAGAGAATATTCCCATGCAAAATTGCACCCTTTGGCTTGGAGGGGAAGATGCTGAAATGACTGCACAATCCTATATTGTCCCAGGACTTGGAGATGCAGGTGATTTGGCTTTTGGTGAGAAGATTTAAATGAAAATTAGACATATCTTTTTCGATTTAGACAGAACACTTTGGGATTTCGAAACCAATTCCCATAGCACATTAGAGGAATTATTTTCCACATTTCATTTAAAAGAGAAAGGAATCCCAAATGCAGATAAATTTATCCAAATTTACAAAGCACATAATGAAAAATTGTGGGGACTTTACAGAGTTGGAGAAATTTCACAAAAAGACTTAAGAAGAGAACGATTTCAAAGGGCATTATCTGATTTTGGAATACAGAATTCTGTTCTTGCAGCAGCAATTGGGGAACAATATATTTCCATTTGTCCTAAAAAAAATCAATTATTTCCATCTAGTACAGAAGTGTTGGATTATCTTTTTGGTAAATATAAACTACACATCATTACAAACGGATTTCATAAAGTGCAGCATGTAAAATTAAAGCATGCCAATTTGACAAAATACTTTGATTCTATTATTACTTCTGAGCAAATTGGAGTAATGAAGCCAAATCCTAAAATATTTGAGTTTGCCTTAGAAACTGCAAATGCAAGATCAAGCGAAAGTGTTTATGTTGGAGATGATTTGAAAGTAGATATTATTGGCTGTCAAAATCTCGGAATAGATGGTATATATTTTAATCCGAATAGTGAAAAGCATACTGAAAAAGTTGCTTTTGAAATTAGTTGTTTGAGTCAGTTAAAGGAAATATTTTAAACCCTCCTTTTTCTAGATCTTTCCAGAAATTTGGATAGGATTTACTTACAACTTCTGCATTATTGATTTGTATTTCTCCAAATTTTAAAGATAAAGGAGCAAAACTCATAGCCATTCTATGGTCCTTATAAGTTTCAATTATTTTAGAAGAAGTGAGCTTTATTAGTTCCTTTTCTACTGCATCTATTCTATTTGTTTCTTTATCCTTTAAGGTTTGTATTCCTTTTATTTCCGGATTATTATTTACTGCAAAAAGCGTGCATTTTAGTGGTTGATATAAATCAGGTATTGCTAATAAGTTGATGTGTTTTGGAAAATTAATATTCTTGTTTTTTGTCAGGATTAAAGTGTTATTTTCAGAAACAGAAGAGACTCCCAACTTCTTGAAAATAGCAGTTGCTTTTTTATCTCCTTGAATAGATTTTTCAGAAAGTCTGTATAGTTTAATGTTACAACTTTTAGAAAGAGCTGCTATCTCAAACCAAAATGTTGCTGCAGACCAATCCGATTCTACTTCAAAGTTTTTAGCAATATAATTTTGAGGTTTTACTTCAATTGTGTTACCATTCCAACTACTCTCTCCTCCAAATTCTTGCATGAGTTTCAAAGTCATGTTGATGTAAGGTTTCGAAACAATTTCACCCTCAATTTTAAGATTTAATCCATTTTTTAGAGTTGGAGCAATTAGTAGTAAAGCCGAAATAAATTGAGAACTAACACTCCCATCAATGGTGATTTTTCCTCCTCTCAAATCTTTTCCTATTATCTTTAATGGAGGGCCCCCCTCTTTTTCTGTATATTTTATTTTTGCACCTAAACTTTGTAATGCCCCAACCAGTTCTATAATGGGTCTTTCTTTCATTCTATCAGTTCCAGTTAAAATACATTCCTTTCCTTCTCTTATAGCAAGATAAGCAGTTAAGAAACGAAAAGTAGTGCCGGCTGCACCAACATCAATAGTTTTGGTATTATTAACTAATGCTTTTTGTAAACTAATTGTATCATCAGAATCTGATAGATTTTCTATTGTAAAGTTTTCTTTACAAAGCGCTTGAATTATTAGTAATCGATTTGAGATACTTTTTGATGAGGGTAAATCTATTTCACAATTTACTACTTTAGTGGGATGTGAAACCTTATAATTCATTATCTGAGAACAAGTTATCTATCGTGCAATCTCCTATTTCTTTTAATAAAGAGAGATTAATTTTCTCATCAAGGTTCTTCTTATCATTTCTCATCAAGGTTAAAAGTTCTGATTTTGATGGAAAATGTGGTAATTGAAAGTTAGATAATATATAATTTTTAATCTGATTCTTATCTGAATCTGTCAAACTTGAAAGTTCAGATTCTAGAATTATTCCCATAAAAATTGCTTCACCATGGAGAATAGGAGTTCCTTTTTGTATGTAATAGCTTTCAATGGCATGTCCGAAAGTATGCCCAAAATTAAGTTTCTTTCTTTCACCATCTTCTTTTGGATCTGTAAGAACGATATTATTCTTAATATTAACAGAGATTTCTATAATATCTTTCCAATTCAAATCATTAAATGAACTATTTCTAATTGTTTCCCATAAGTTTTTATCTGAAATAAGTGCGTGCTTTACAACTTCTCCAAACCCTGATCTCAACTGATTATCTGGTAATGTGTCTAAAAATTTTGGATTAATAATAACTGATTTTGGATTCGAAAAAAGTCCCACCTGATTTTTTAGTCCATTAAGATCAATTCCTAATTTACCACCAACTGACGCATCAACCATTGCAAGAAGAGTAGTTGGAATCTGAATAAAATCAATCCCTCTTTTGTATGTAGAAGCACAAAAACCACCCATATCTCCAATTACTCCTCCGCCTAGATTTATCAATAAGGAATTTCTATCAAAATGATGTTCTGATAGTTTATTCCAAATGAAATTACAATTAGCAATAGTTTTATTTTGTTCCCCTGAAGGAATCTCAATTATTGTAGAGTTTTTCAGTTTTGGATGTTTGTTCAGGCAATCTCTTTTAGTGTTTTTATCCACTAGAATTGCAACCTTGGAATAAGATGAAACATCTAATTTGGAGAGGGAATTATCGCCAATCCAAACAGTATAGTTGTCTGAAATTATTTCTTTCACTCAGTAATTTCTACAATAGGATTTCCTGTGCAACCATTAGGATATGAAGTGCCCAAAATAGTGCTTATGCTTGGAGCGATATCACGAATATTTACTCTTCTATCGGTAGTTCCTTTTGTGATATTGCCTCCCCAAAAGATAAGAGGAACATGCGTGTCGTAACTATAAGATGTTCCATGAGTGGTACCGCCATTTTCCCAATATTTACTGATCCATCCTGTTTGCAAAGCCACCATCACATCTCCTGATCTTTTTTGGTTGTACCCTCTTTGAATAAGGGAATGGAAGGAACTCTGGTATTCATTATTGTGCATCTTTTTGGCTGTAAAAGTATTTTTTATTCCATCAATATTCAACAAGAAATCCGCACAAATTTGTTGCACATTTTCTAGTGTTAATCCTTTTTCATTTATTAAAACATGATTCAAAAATAATTGGTTGTTAGAATAATTTTTCACCCATTCTCCCTCTCCAAGAGTTGAGGCTAAACGAACTTTTAAGCTATCAATCATTGGAGTACTTTCAAAATATCCTGCTGGAATTTTTCGCTCCAAAAGTTCCTTTGGCTCAGAGACTACTCCATGGTCAGCAGTAAGGAAAAGGATTACATTTTCAAAGCCCACTTTGCTCTCAATGCTTTTCAAAAGTTTGGCAATGTCCATATCTAATTTAATATAAGTATTTACAAGCTCAGGAGCGTGTGGGCCATACTGATGTCCGATATAATCTGTGGAAGAATAACTGATAAATAGGCAATCGGTTGTTTTGTTTCCCCCCAACTTTTCTTCTTTCAGAATACGGATAGCCAAATCATTCAAGATAGTATTTCCAAAAGGCGTTTTTTTGATAGCACCTCTACCATTTATTCTCAGAAGAGTATCTAAATTATGAGTGAATTCATTTTTGACTTTCCATATTCCACTCATGTATTTTGAGATCTTATCTCTTGTATTTTCTTCTTCTACCCATACCGGTAATTCATCCATATAATAAGAAGACGTAATCCATTTACCATCACTATCCATCCAATAAGCTGCATTTGCTGCATGTCCTGCGGGTAAGATTGCTCCCCTATCTTTTAATGAGATACCTATCACTTTACTTTCGTTACTGAATAGTTTTAACTCATCTGCAAAAGTAGTAGTAAGCATATGATGCGGAGACATCTTGCCATCTGCAGAAACAACATCTACATTTTTTCGATCACAATTACAAACTGTGTGCATCTCTCCGTCTCCTGCACAATAAATATATTCTCCAGAATTTTTATCGTACCAATCGTTTGCAATAATTCCATGAACGGCAGGAGTAGTTCCAGTAAAAATAGATGCATGGCCAGGACCAGTATAAGTAGGCGCATAACCAAACTGACAATTACGGAAAAAGTGCCCTTCATTAATTAGTTTCTTGAAACCATCATCTCCAAAATCATTCCAAAAACGATAAATATAATCGTAACGCATTTGATCCACCACAATACCAACTACCAGTTTTGGTTTTTCTTGTGAGAAAGATCTCAGTCCTAAAAAAAGGAGTAATATGATCAGTATTTTCTTCATTTCCAATATTTTTTAGATTGAAGCGCAGCAATAGAAAGAATGACAGCTACAACAACATCAGCAATAGGGGGAACACTAGGCCAGCCAAAGTTCCAAACACAAACTAATATCAGCCATACGATCCAAATTAATAACTTTTTTGAACGATCAGAAGGAGATCCGAACCAAAATATACGCAAAAGTCCTATTATAACTAATAAGATTCCTATAAAATTAGGTATTATTGGTAGAGCAAGGAAAATAACTGCTCCAGCAATTACTAGGATTAAATTGAATATATTGCTATTTTTCTTTATTTTATTTTGCTCCATAATATTCTAATTATCTTATGTGAATGTAGAAATTTAAATTTTAAATCTTAATAATTTATAGGCTAGCAAACTTACAAAAAGTCCCCAAAACATACCACCTAAGATATCGAGTGGGTAATGAACTCCTAGATAAACTCTACTGAAGCCAATCAGAACTGCCCAAGAAAAAAGATGAACAAATCCCCAAAAATGTCTAAAAAGTAATGCAATAAAGAATGCAAGAGCAAAACAGTTAGAAGTATGTGAAGAAATAAAGCCAAAAGGACCACCACATCCATCAACAACTCTTATCCCTTCTAAGATATGACATGGCCTTTCTCTTTGGAAAACTTCTTTAAAAAGATGAACGCTACCAAAATCTGCTAGAAAAATTAGTAATCCTAAAGCGATTAATATTTTTAAGAACTGATTTGAAAATCGTTTGTAAATTAAATAAAGAATGTAAATATAAAGTGGAATCCAAAACCATTTGGAAGAAATAAGAATCATTACCTCATCCATCTGCTCCCATCCTAAGGAATTGATTAGCCTAAAAAGATATTCATCTATTTTCTGTAGTTCTTCCATTACGGATTAAGTTTTTTCCAGATTAAATCCTTTAATTCTGTAAGTCCTTCTTGTGCAACTGAGGAGATGAAAAGAGATGGTAAATCAGTTGGTAGTTCTTTTGCTATTTCTGCCTTCAACTCTTCATCTAACATATCCGATTTGCTGACTGCAAGTATTCTATCTTTATCTAAAAGTTCAGGATTATATTTTTTAAGCTCTCCTAGAAGTATTTCATATTCCTTAGTAATATCATCTGTATCAGAAGGCACCAAAAATAGGAGGGTGGAGTTGCGCTCAATATGCCTGAGAAATCTTAAGCCCAATCCTTTCCCTTCAGCAGCACCCTCAATAATGCCTGGGATATCCGCCATAATAAAGGATTTATGATTCCTGTATGATACTATTCCTAAATTTGGAACCAAAGTAGTAAAAGGATAATTTGCAATCTCCGGTTTTGCAGCAGAAACAACTGAAAGTAAAGTTGATTTTCCCGCATTGGGAAAGCCTACTAAACCAATATCTGCCAGTACTTTCAATTCCAAAATAAACCAATCTTCTATTACATCAATTCCGGGCTGTGCGTATCTTGGTGATTGATTGGTGGGCGATTTGAAATGGGAGTTTCCTCTGCCTCCCATACCGCCTTTCACCATTACAAACTCTTCTCCATGATTTGTAATCTCACAAAGAATTTCTCCCGTTTCAGCATCTTTTGCAATAGTACCTAGAGGCACATCAATAATCTGATTTGCCCCATCTTTTCCGTGTTTGTGATTACCACTACCAACTCCACCATGTTCTGCAAAAATATGTTTTTTGTACCGTAAGTGTAAAAGTGTCCACATTTGCTGATTACCTCTAAGAATTATGTGTCCACCATCACCACCATCACCACCATCTGGACCACCTTTTGCAGTAGTTTTATCCCTTAAAAAGTGAGCAGAACCTTGACCTCCTTTCCCAGAACGGCAAAAGATTTTGACATAATCTACAAAGTTGGAATTTTTAACTTTCATCTGTTTTATAAAGTATCAATTACTTGATTTAATTTGCTAGCAATCTCATCTACTGAACCAACACCTTCAATTTCAGAAAGTTTATTTTGTGCAGAATAGTACTCTTTTAAAGGAGCAGTTTTAGTATTATATTCGTTTATTCTGTTGGCAATAATTGCTTCATTTTTATCGTCCGCACGCCCAGAGTTTTTTCCTCTTTCCAATAATCTTCTGATGAGTTCTGCATCCTCTACTTTTAAAGAAAGCATGGCTGAAATAGCCGTTCCCTTTTCTGCTAATAGATTGTCCAAAGCAGTGGCTTGTGCGGCTGTTCTTGGGAAGCCATCAAAAATAAATCCGTTTACATTTGGGTTATTGTCCAATTTGGAAGAAATCATGCCAATTACTACTTTATCAGGAACTAAATCCCCTCTGTCCATCAGTGCTTTTGCTTCCAACCCTAAGGTAGTTCCTGCTGTAATTTCGCCTCTTAAAATATCACCTGTGGATAAATGCACTAAATTGTATTTATCAATCAGTAGGTTCGATTGTGTTCCTTTCCCGGCACCAGGAGGGCCAAATAATACTAAGTTTAACATTGTTTTTATTCGTTTTTGAGTTTATAAATATGTGGCAGGTTACGGCCAAGTTCATCATAATCCAACCCATATCCTACAACAAAATCATTAGGGATTGATTTTCCAATAAATTCGATATGAATATCTTTTGTGTAAGCATTAGGTTTAAATAATAAGGTTGCAACTTTAATATCTGCTACATTTTCTTTTTTAAGTAATTTTATAATTTTCTCTAAAGTAATCCCTGTATCTACAATATCTTCTAAAACAACAATATTTCTTCCTGATATATTATCTGCTATGCCAATAAGTTCATTCACCTCTCCAGTTGTTTCAGTACCTGAGTAGGATGATAATTTTATAAAAGAGATTTCCGTATTAGGGATAGTGATTTTTCTCATTATATCTGCTGCAAATAAAAATGTTCCATTCATTACCGCAATAAAAAGCGGATTCTTTATTCTGCTATTATTTATAGCATTAGCAACAGAATGTACCATTGCTGCAATTTCAGTTTCTGGAATAAAAATCTCAAATGTTTTATCTTTTAAATTAATTCCATTCATTGTTATTCTATTGTTTTAATTCTTGTTTTTTTGATATTTTTTTCTTTACAAATCTAATTATGATGATTGGAATAATAATCACTAATAACCAGAAAGAAATAATTAACGGCATCCAAGAATCAGTTGAAGGTTCGACATTAACAACTATACTACTTGATATTGGAAAAGAAGCATAAAGTAATCTTGGCAAGCAAAGTAATATGAGTAGTAGTTTTTTCATTTAATTGTATCTTTTGGTTCTATAATTTGCCACTTATGTAAGCGTAAATCATTCCACCCTAAGTTATTATTCATTGGAGGCACATCTACTTTAAAAGTATAAGTAACTTTATTCTTATTTTTTATATAGTTTATAGTATTTTCTAATACTTGATTAATTATTAAATCTTTAATAGTAAACTCTCTATTATCCTGCCCAAATCCAATCAAAGGCAAGCAAAGTAATATAAGTAGTAGTTTTTTCATTCTAATTATTACACCATACTTTTCTTAAAATTAATTGTTCTTCTGTTGCTTTTTTCATTCTTGTAAATTCTAATAGTTTGTAGTAATTTCCAATAGATAAAGATATTGCTTTTTCTGAAAACTTCTTTTTTATAGTAAGCGTCATCTCTTTTTTACAACATTTTAAAACATCTGAAAGTTTTTTTTCTATCTTTTCCCCATTTACTTTTGTTATTTCATCCTCAGGAGCCATCTCATTTTTATCTGCAATTGAGTTTGGTTCTACTCTTTTTATAATTATTTTTCCATCTTCTTTTATAGCAGTAAAACCAAAATACTGAGCAGAAAGATTCGGGTTATCTTTTTCTTTGAGTTCTAATCCAACTACTTCCAAAGACTTCTTTAAAGTTGAGATGTAATCCTGAGTTCCATAAATATGATTTTCAAAGATTTCAGCCACTTTCAATCCTCCAAATCTCACACAGATATTTCTAAAATCGTCCTCAGAATATCCTTTCCCTTCTTTTGCAAAATCCTCATATAGCTCTTTCATTACAGAATGCAAACTATTTTCTCCATCTGTGTTTCGGATAATTTCTAAATCCACCATTAACATGCAAAGTGCTGCATCTGGATAAATAGATGTTTTTCTATCTGGAGCTCCTAATTTGTACCCGTCTAGCCAACTGTCAAAACCACTATCTGCAACTGAAAGATTATATCTTCCGTAATTGATAAGGTGTCTTTCTAAATTCTGATTCTGAGTCTTTACAAACTCCTCCCAATTAAATACTCCTGAATTATAGAGCATCAAATCTCCCATATAAGTAGTTACCCCTTCTGCAACAAATCCTGTTCTAAAATAATTCTCTTTTGTAAAATTGTATGGATACATTTCTTCAGGTCTGATTGCTTTTATATTCCACGTGTGGTAGAGTTCATGTGAACAAACCCCTAACAGGTCCTCATATCTTTTTTTCATAATTTCATCACCAGGACCTAAAAGTAGAACTGTATTTTTGGTGTGTTCTACTCCATGATAACTTCTGAAAGGAGTGATTTGAAATAAAAAATGATACTCATCAACAGGGAAGGATCCAAAATGCTTTATCTGACTTTTGGTAAAAGCAGAAAAGTCTTTAATTAGTTTCTTCCAATCTGGTTTACACGGGCCTTGAAACCAAAGATTAAATGTAATTTCATCTACATCATAGGAGTTGTGCTGAAGCGAATCCGAACAAATGATTGGTGATTCTGAAAGTAAATCATATCCCTTTACCGAAAGAGTATTCCCCTCTTTCCCCATGGGAGAAGCAATCTTATAATTTTCTGGAATTTCCAAATTCAGATCATAATCTTCCTCAATCCTATCTACAATGTAAAAAATACAATGAACAGGATTTAAATATAATTGATTTTCATCCAAGTAACAAGTACCTGCATCTAACTGATTAGCATAAAAATTATACATAACGGTGATTTCTTCTATCCCCTTTGTTTCTACTTCCCACAAATCTTTCGTGATCTTCTTAAATGATAGAGGATTGTTGTTTTCGTCAAAAGCAGCCCATTTCTGTATATTTTGAGCAAAATTAGAAAGCTCATATCTTCCAGGTCTCCAAGCAGAAAGTTGAAACTGCATTTTATCGGAACCATTAGTTGATGTATATAATTCAAAATCAACATAATGTCTGTGCGGATTATTATAGGAAATAGTATAATGTATCATAAACAAAAATAAAAGTTCAAACTTACAAATTTTAAGGTGTTTTCCCTCTTATTTAAAATGACACATTTTACTTACATTTGCAAACAAATTCATAAGGAAATATGAAGAAAGAAGCGGTGAAATACGATTGTAGGCATTTTGAAGGACATATTCCAT
>DASCPP010000022.1:0-6960 GCA_036012565.1 Flavobacteriales bacterium
AAGCTATCTGGGAAATTAGGGTTCATAATTAGCTTATTGATTCTTTTGCTCTGATTAACCCCATAACTAAGGCCAGTTGTATTCCATGTATTTCCTCCATCGGTACTTTTCAAAACTCCAATACTGTATGTGTCAGCACCATCTCCATCACCAGTAGCAATGTACATTATCTGATTATTCACAGGGTGTATTACAATAGAAGAAACACCCAAAACTGGTAAATTATCGGTATTAGTAGTCCAATTACTTCCCCCGTCTGTAGTTTTCCAAAGTCCACCACCAGGCGACCCAATCCAAATAATATTAGGATCAAAAGGATCAAAAGCAATGGCATTCACTCTTCCGTTCCCCCTCTTTTTCCCGTTAGATAAAATAATTGGAGTGTCAAAAGGACCAAGAGGTTGCCAATTGGATGAGGATGCTTGCTTAGCGATTGCTAATTTCTCTTTTTCTTTTTCCCATTCAACAAACAAAGCGCTAGAAGGGAAAACACCATTTTCAGGCATTCTTTTTTCTAAAAAATATAAAGACCGTGCATAAGGCTTGTAGCCATTTCCTTTTGTGTAAGGATGCAGAGATCTATAATTTTCAAAAGCAGTAATTTTTTCAGTAATAGTTGCATTTTCATTTTGCAATAAAAGTTGCTTCTCCCAAATTTGTGCAAAAGAAAAATTAAAACAAAACGAAAAAACAAAAAGGACGAATATTTTTTTCATTTGTATGAAATTAAAAATTGGAATGCAAAGATAAGATTAAATTTCTCCCGCTAGCACTAATCCCTGACGCAAATGTTTTGTAATGGATATCAGAAATATTTTCAATGGCAACAGAAAAGCTAACGGAATCATCAATTTTATGTAAGTATTTTAAATTAAAAGTGGCCCAAGATGGGGTTCCGTCAAAGGTAGCCTCATCCAAATTGTCAACTCCAGCAATGTCAAAATCAGCCTTTTTTTTCCAAGCGTTATAAAAGACATAAAATACTAAACGTTTGTTTTTAGTAATATTATATTCCAAAAAAGTATTTATATTAAAAGGGGGAATATGTGCAAGAGGTAAATTTTTAGAAGTTTCTCCTTTTGTATAATTACCTATTGAAGAAAAGCGAATCCGTTTCGTAATATTATAAAGAAGAGAAAAACTTATCCCACTTATTTTTGCCTTTCCAATGTTTTGATTGCTTTGTGTTTTCATCATTATACCATCATAAACAAGGGAGTCAGCCCCATTAAAAACAACATCCCTTCTTTCAATAGCGTCTACAAGTAATGTTTGAAACAGAAGAAGTTTAAACTCCAATTGGTCATTAATAAACTTCCGGATCTCTCCATCTATTATCAATGCTTTTTCAGAAGTTAATTTACTATTTGGCACCACAACCCATTTGTCATTTTTAGAAAAGACTTTCCCAATATCATCCATATTTGGATTGCGAAAACTATTGGAAATGGCAGCAATAAAAGACCAGTTTTTTGGCGTATATTTAATATTTATTGAGCTTGAAAAAGAAGAATTATTAAGGGTAATTTTATTAAAAGGAAGATGATAAGTAGAAGTGTCGTTAAAAATTGCATTTAATTTGTTCGTACTATATCTCAGCCCACCACTTAGTGATAAATTATACGAAATAGGTTTACTCAGCAAGCTGTAAAAAGAAAAATCATCACTTCCGCTTCCTCCATCAGGATACCTAGTTGTTGCATATACTTTTTTGCCAAAATTTCCATTTTGCTTGTAGGCAGTTGAATGAAGATTTTCTTTTCGCCCTTCTATACCATAATTCAAGGTAAATTCAACAAGGGTTTTTTCGAAATCAAAGATTAAATCATAAATACTTACTTTTTCAAACCGTCTTGTGAAAACAGAACTATTCTGTCTACTTTTATGTCTTGATTCTTCTATGTTTTGAAAGGAAAAAGTAAGGGTTGAGTTATCAAAAAGAAAATGAGAATTATCCGTTTTTATAGCTAAAGTTTGCATGAATCTTTTTTGAGGACCATAATACCAATCGGAATATTTAATGTCCTCATTAAGCATGTCAAAGCGATTAATATCAGAGGAATAGCTATATTGTGTGATTAGCGAAAGAAGTATTTCTTTACTAAGAGCAATGTCTGTTTTATGAATAAAATCAGCTTGTTTGTATGCCGTAAATAGTTGCTCATTCCCATTGGTTGCTACCGCTTCATTCCCCCAATTTTGGTAGCCGTGTAATCGCGTCTTCCCCATTTTACTATTGCCAAAAGATTTAAAAGTTAACCCACTTAAAAAGTAAAAGTTATTTTTTCCGTATTTAGCATGAAAATGACCTAATACAGCATCAGAAGCACTTTCAATTTGTTGGCTAAAAAAGAAGTCGGAGCTATCAGATTTAAGGGGTTTTATAGTTTCAATTAAAATAGCACCACCCAAAGCACCGCTTCCATAAACTACAGAGGACAATCCATTAGCTATCTCAATTTTATTTAGAATAAAGGGATCAACAGTCATAATGTTTTGTAGGTGTCCGCTTCTGTATATCATATTATTCATTTTAATTCCATCAAGAACAAGTAAAATACGATTTGCCTCCATTCCCCTAAGGTTTGGGCTACCTCCACCTACTTGACTTTTTTGAATATTAATCCCCACAGATTTTTGTAACAAATCACCAGTGTTAGCAGATTGTGTTTGTATAACTTTTTCTCTGTTTATTGATAATATTTGTGAAGATTTTTGAAAGGAAGGCTTGCGATTTGTGCGCAATAGCACTTCATCTAATAAAGTGTTTTTAGGAGTTAAATAAAAAACACTTTCTCTGCTAATTTGAGATAATGAAGTTTTGACAGGGATATAAGCGATATGTTGAAAATTAAGAGTGTCCCCCTTATTGAAGATATTAAGATTACACTTTCCAAAATTATCGCTTATTGCGGAACGGATTTTATTAGTAGAAAAAACAGCAACATTCTTTATAGGAGATTTTGTTATTTGATTCTGTATGAATATTTCTTGTGCATACAGGGATTGGAAATTGCAAAAAATAATTAGTAAATAAATTTTTTTCATTGCCGTAACTGTTCAATAACAGCATGGGATTTTAAATTTTTCAATTCGTGATGATGTAATTTATAATAATCTAATAAAATGAGGAGCACTCTTCCTCTTTCAGCATATGAGACGTCTTTTTTTATCTTAAATAATAATGCTTTAAAATTATATAAATCTTCTCCTTTTATGAAATGTATGTGTCCAAATTCTTTTTCTGCAAAACAACCATTTTGTAAATCGAAATAAGGTAATTCAGCATTTAATTTTGAAGGATAAAATCCTAAATATGAACTCAAATTAAAAAGAAAAATCAGTGGATATGTGTTTGGTATTTCTTGGCTGTTTTCCAATTCTACAATTACATTTTCAATATAGTTAAAAAGAGCTTTTTCTTTTTCATCTTCAATCAGCACTTTTAGTAAAACTTCAGAAATAAAAACAGCTAAAAGCCGCCTGTTTATATCGAAAGGAATTTTTTCAAAAACCTGTGATATATTTATTTCTTTCAGTCGTTTCAGTCCAATTTTTGACTTTTTGAACATTTCTAAATGAAGAACTGTAAAGGGCTGAAAAAGCCCTAATTTTGACTTTGATTTATTTTGCCGAACACCATTTATGATAAAAGATTGTAGGCCAAAATCACGAGTAAAAATTTTAGCAATCACTGAATTTTCAGAATATTTGTAATAATGCAGAGCAATGCCCTTTGTTTTTTGGAGCATTAGTGTATAAGAAGAATTTTACTAACCATACTTTCTTCTCCATCAATGTTTGTGCTGAAAACTAAATACACCCCAGTGCTTGCCCTTTCTCCACTTTGATTTTGTCCATCCCAAATAGCTTGCCCGCCATTAGCGTAACTTTCAAAAACCAAATTACCATTGATATCGGTAATTTTTACATTTGCATTATCTACAAGGCCTCTAATTGCAATTTTTCCATTGTAATTTTCTTTAACAGGATTTGGGAAAACCATCACATTATTATGAGAATTAGATCCTTTTGTGGCATCACTTCTGTATGAGATTATTCCTTTTTCAGTACCAATAAAAACCTCACCACTAATTTCATTTATTGCAATATCAATTATATTATCAGAAAACAAAGGGCTATTTTCAGAAGTAAAATGATGAATTTCATTAGTGCCATCAGGAGAGAGCAAGAAAACGCCAGAGCCATTTGTCCCCACCCATTTTCTATTTGCACCATCTACCGTTATGCAATTTATAGTTTCTGTATCCAACAAATATTGCCCATACTCTCCTTGTTGAATGAGGATTTGTTGCGCATCAAAATTTTGTCCTGAAAAAACCAATTCTGGAGAGTAAAAAACAGTAATCCCTTTATCAGTTCCAACCCAAATTTCCCCTTCCAAATCAACTGCCAAAGAGAACACTTCCAATGAAGGCAAATTCCCCATTCCAGCATTAGTATTGATAAGCTGAGTTTCGTCATCATTAGTATTTTCAAAAGTTCCTTTATCGTCATATACAAAAAGTCCAGCATTTTTAATGACGCCCCATTTCTGACCAAAATCATCTACTATCAAATCTTTAAAATAAGTAGATGGACCATCAATTCCGTTAATCCTAAATGAATGCCAACTCCCCTCTTTTGTTTTAACAACTAAAGGATTTTGAGCAAGAGAATTAATTGCCCATAGACTTTGAGAATCATCAAAACACAAATCGGAAATCCTAATCCAACCATTCACATTTGCAATGCTTACCGTATCTAAGGCGCCATTGGTATTTTGGTAATTATATTTCTCTACAAAATTTTTATTATCGAGCTTTATTACCCCACCATTCCAGCTACTTAAATATACTTCAGAACTATTTTTAGGATTTACCACAACACTTACCACATCATAGACACCTCCAATTTCTGCACTACTTTTATAGTCCCAATTGTAGTTGTTTTCAAAAAAGAAAACCCCATCCCAATTCCAGATATTTTCTCGACTTGCATAGTAGCCGCCTGGAGCAACCCACAAATCGTTTTGCCCCGCAAAAAGTTTAAAAACATTAGCCTTTCTTGGCCCATTAGGATCAATTTGTTGCACAAAATTGGGAGCATTATATTCTAGTAAATCTTTATCGAAATCAGCTATCCAGATATTCCCGTCCTTATCATAAATCGCATGTTTTGGATTAGAGATATTTTGGGGAATTATTTCAGTTGTACTGTCATTTTTTATAATATTGACTTGATCCTCAAGGACCACAAACAAACTATTATAGGAAAGATGAAGATGCTCTATTTTTTTACTAGCGGCACTGTATATTCTCCACGAATTATTTTCATAAATAATTACCACATCATTGTTGGCGCTATCACCCGTAGTAGCGTAAATATTCTCATCAAAATAGGCGATATTCTCAAAATTACTATTAGCATTTAGCCCGATTTCAAAGGCACTATGCTTTCTCCAGTTATGAAAATCAGAAAGGTTTGCGTCATTAATATTTGCTGAATAAACACCATCAGATGTTGCAACAAAAATAGAATCTCCATCAAAAGTAATATCATTAATTTTCACAAAATTACCGCCCTCCCCTATTTTATAAGTATCTAAAATCTCTTCATTTTCCACATCTAAAACCACCAAACCAAAAGGACTGGATAAATAAGCAATTTTATCAATAAAAAAGATATTGTTGATTGTTTTCTCTCCTAAAATGGGCTTTTGCTTAATATCAGAAATATTGATTATTTGCCCATTTTTGATAAGGTCAATATTACAGTTTTTATAGGCAATAAGCAGGGTTTTACTTGGGGGCTGGTAAGCAACTTTAGCTACCTCTGTGTCAGATAGCCCATTTACTTTGGACATGCGATTTATCGTTTGATCTTCCTTATTAAAATAAAACAAACCACTTTCCGTAATACAATAAATTTTATTTTCAACCTCTGCTACAAAGATGGCATTATGATAGGGTAAATGGTCGCGCCAACTTCCTATTGTTGTTAGTTGGGCATTTGCTACAAATGAACTACAAAAAAGCAGTAAGCAAAAATAGATTCTAGAGGCATTTGAAATCATCTTAAATACAATAATAAAGCATTATTAGCAGATAACTTTATAATATGATAAAAATTGTAATTAATGACATTAGGAATGTTATTTTTGTGTTTTTGGCCCAGTAGTTCAACTGGATAGAATATCAGATTTCGGCTCTGAGGGTTGGGGGTTCGAATCCTCCCTGGGTCACATAAAAAAAGGGCTAGAGCCCTTTTTATTTTTAAATAATCTCCTCAACAACTATTGGAGCACCAACTTTTTATTTATTTTTCCATCCTCAGTTTCTATTTCAAGGAAATATATGGCTTTTGAATAGCTTGATAGTGAAACTTGCTTGGAGTAAACCCCAATAAAGTCATTTAATTCTTCAGCATAAAGAATCTCTCCAAGCACATTCAGAACACTAAGTTTATATCCCTGTGTTTTTTCGCTATTAAATGTAATTGTAAACACATCTTCTGATGGGTTTGGATAAATAGTAAGGCCATTTACATAGCTAAGGGCTTCTACGCCTGTTGATATGGTAAATATATGTGTAACCGGGTCAGATATACATCCATTAGCATCTTCTATTTCAACTGAATAACTACCTCCAGAAGTAGGCGTGACGGTTTGTGTGGCAGGCAGACCATTACTCCAAGTATAAATGTATGGAGCATTTCCGTTTGCAGCATTTGCTGTAAGAGAATTACCGTTTTGTGTAATTGAAGCAGTTATCTGTCCTTGACTTGGGGGATTACCAAGCCCAGGAGGATAAGATGTAAAGCCAGCTACATTATTAGTTAAATCTCCATCTATTCCCCCATTTGGATTACTTACTGTAATCATAACCCATTCATAACCTGCCATAGCACTAATTGTTGGAAGCACAAAGTTTGTTGATTGATAGGTGCCAAGATTTCCAG
>DASCPP010000023.1:0-2178 GCA_036012565.1 Flavobacteriales bacterium
CAACTGAAGTACTGTTTACTGGAATTAAAGTAATTGACCTTATTGAGCCATATGCAAAAGGTGGGAAGATTGGTTTATTTGGTGGTGCTGGAGTTGGTAAAACAGTAACTATTATGGAGTTGATTAACAATATCGCAAAAGCATATTCAGGACTATCAGTTTTTGCTGGTGTTGGGGAAAGAACTCGTGAAGGAAATGATTTATTAAGAGAAATGATTGAATCAAATGTTATTAAATATGGCGATAAATTTATTCATTCAATGGAAGAAGGAAAATGGAACTTAGAAGATATAGACAGAGAATTATTAACTCAATCACAAGCTACTTTGGTTTTTGGGCAAATGAATGAACCTCCAGGAGCTAGAGCAAGAGTTGCTCTTTCAGGATTAACCATTGCAGAATATTTTAGAGATAGAGAAGATAGTGATGGAGGAAATGATATTCTATTTTTTATGGATAATATTTTTCGATTCACACAAGCTGGATCTGAAGTTTCAGCACTACTTGGAAGAATGCCTTCAGCTGTGGGTTATCAGCCAACTTTAGCAACTGAAATGGGGACTATGCAAGAAAGAATTACTTCAACGAAAAAAGGATCTATTACATCAGTACAAGCTGTTTATGTACCTGCTGATGATTTAACTGACCCTGCCCCTGCAACTACTTTCGCTCACTTAGATGCTACAACAGTACTTTCTAGAAAAATTTCTGAATTAGGAATCTATCCTGCAGTAGATCCTTTAGATTCTACCTCAAAGATTCTTGCCCCCGAAGTAGTTGGTGATGATCATTATAATTGTGCACAAAGAGTAAAAGAGATCTTGCAAAAATATAAAGAATTACAAGACATTATTGCTATTTTAGGAATGGATGAGCTCTCTGAAGAAGATAAATTAGCTGTACACAGAGCAAGAAGAATTCAAAGATTCTTATCGCAACCATGTCATGTTGCAGAACAGTTTACTGGTTTAAAAGGAGTTCTTGTTGATATTCAAGATACAATAAAAGGTTTTAATATGATCTTAGATGGAAAAGTAGATCAATACCCAGAAGCTGCTTTTAATCTTGTTGGTACAATTGAAGAAGCAATTGAGAAAGGAGAAAAGATGTTGGAAGAAGCAAAATAATACAGTATGATTTTAGAAATAATAACCCCAGAGAAAGAAGCATTTAAAGGAGAGGTTACTTCTGTAAAATTCCCTGGAACTTCTGGAGGATTTGAGATTTTAAATAATCACGCACCTATTATTTCCACGCTTACAAAAGGAAATATCAGAATAATAACTACTGATAATAAAACGGAAACGCTAGCAATAAATGGTGGGGTAATTGAAATGCAGGACAATAAGATTATTGTTTTAGCTGACTAAAGATCATTAAATAAAAAATTAAAAGAGGACTTTAATCGGTCCTCTTTTTTTATTTTTGAGAAATGAAGAATTACTTTTTTATATTCATTACTATTTTATTTTCTTGCACCAAAGAGTTTCAGTTGAAAGAAGGAGATCTGTTGTTTCAAGATTTGGATTCTTCTCCTGTTTGTGATGCGATTGAACTTGTAACTCCTGGATATAAAGGCGCAAACTTTTCACATATTGGAATTGTTGTTGCATCTGGAGATGCATTTTGTAAAAATGTAGATGAGCAATATCAATGGAAGTATTATTTTCATATAGATAATGATTTAAGAATCTTAGAGGCTCTCCCAGATAAGGTGAGAACAACAAATATTGACAGCTTCTTAAACCGTTCTTTTGATGATAATAACAATCCAAAAGTAATTGTTGGAAGGCTAAGAAAGGATTTCACTTATGCAATTGCAAATGCCATATCATTTCTAAAATCCCAATTAAACAAAGAATATGACAATGTATTTTTAATGAATAATGATAAATACTATTGCTCAGAACTTATTTATGAGGCATTTTTAAATGATAGTATCTTTAATCTTCATCCTATGACTTTTCTGCATCCTGAAACTAAAGATACCTTAGCAACTTGGAAAGAGTATTACTCAGAACTAAAAGCTAAGATTCCTCAAAACAAACTAGGTATAAATCCTGGAATCATGTCACTTTCTGAGAACATAGAAATCGTACATATTTACGGAATTCCTGATGGAATGAAAAGATAATTATTCTTTATTCTTTGAATCTATAATAATTGTTACTGGACCAT